>CACZHW010000007.1 GCA_902781095.1 uncultured Eubacteriales bacterium | reverse complement strand
CTCTCCGTACACTGGAATTATGAATTAAGGTGCTCCAACACTTTGACTTTATCAAAGAAGATAGAAACTGTACCTTTTCTTCTCGACACTTGAGGCGAGACAAGAATGGTGCGATTCCATCGGGCTTCCCTCATGGAGATTATGTCATACTCATATACAACATGGCAAGAGGGCGATATAAGACAATGCTTTTTGTAAGATACCACGCCTACCGGAAGAGAACTAAGCATTTGTTGTCAGTCTTTCTTTTTCTGCTGTTCTTTACCTGTTCTGCAGTTGCAGAAAACTATTATATAAACCTTTTAGATTTTCCAAAGGCAACGGGTTCCGTATTAGAAAAAGCCAAACACGACTTTTCCTTGATTGGCAAGCAATCTGTTGATGATATTCCCCCTTGGGATCCAGATGCCGCCGTAATACAAGGAGAGCGATTGCTCCTTCATTTTCGGGGTTCTGATTATGGTAACACGCAGGTATTCTGCTTTGATACAGATGGGAATTTCCTATATGGATATAAACTATCATGTGCGGATTATACAGGAATTGCATTAACTCCGGAACCTGATAATTTCATAGCAGTTAGTTACCGCGTTTATCCAGCAACAATTGCTAAAGTCAACATTAATAAAGATACCATTGATTATTATGAAATACCCGGCTACACATTTGGTAATGAATCATATTCAATGTATTATGAATCTGATTGGTCAATCGCAAATATGTCAGAAGGTAGATTAATCATTTTTAAAGAAAACGGGAACACTAAAACAATCTATGATCATTCTGATGCCTATGAACTCTATCAACGTAACCATAATGTTCTAATGGAAAAGGATCAAAGAAAACTACACGTCGCGATTTGTATTTGTTCTGTGCTTGTTCTAGTATATCTATTAATCGAAATCAGGCATAAGTGCATCCATGATAACTTTTGAAATAATGGTCGCCATTCATTACAGCAATTGGCCAGAAAGAGATATACTCCCCTACTCTTTGAAAGATACCGGGTATTCACAAAAGCCTAGGAGACGATCCCCATGCTAAACAGTGATTGAACATACACCGCAAGGGCATGTTGAAAGAAAAAGCCGATTTAGGCGTTAATTGTTAATCAAATGGAGGGTTTTATGTTCAAGAAGTGTTTTCTTATACTGGCTATGGTTTTACTGTTGTACAGTCATTGTTTAGCTGATGAAGAGTCAGGTGTTTTAAAATATGATGTGACAGAGGATACTTCAGTGGAGGATCGATTTGAGTCTTATGCTGAACTTATGACCTGCCTTGGAGTTGAAATAGAGGAGGAAGAAATACCTCTTTACCATTACTACCAATCAAAAGATTGGTGGGACGATGCCTCGGAAGAAGAATATCTTACAATGATTCAAAAATCCTTGAAAGCGAAACCAAACTCGGGGCGGCTTTTAATGTATCTTGGTGACTATTATCATTACTTGAAAAAGAACAAAGAAGAATGGGTACGCTGCTATCAAAAGGCTTATCAATTACAGCCCTCCGATATTGAAATCGCCTCGGATTATCTTACTGTCTGTAATGAATTGAATGATGAAGAAACTGCGATGATCGTTTTTCGGGGAATAAAGGAACCTTTAGCGCCTATACTTCACAGTTCAGAAGAATCTATTCTCATCAACAAAGCAGCTTCTTTATATGCAGGAGCTCTATCAGAGATGGTGGTCCTTTTCAGTAGATGTCATGACTTTTCTTTGGCTGATGCTTATTTAGATGAATTATTCTCTATTCCTACAACGGTTTTTTCGCGATATGCCTGTGGATTTGAGGCACTCGGTTATTACTTTGATTTATCAGAACAAATAAGTGATCAAGAAAGAGTTAAGTTCTGTGCTGAGATGATTTTAACGCTTTATAATGAAGCTGAATTGGCATATCCGGAGCCATCTAATGATTTGTTTTTACTAAACTTCATATATGGTCATGTCCTTTCGAGGGCTGAGGAATACATTAATACCCACTGACAAAACAAACTATATAGTTTGGGGCAGTTATTAAATCTAGGGGAGAGACAACGCACTTAGGATAAGTAAGTTGTAATACTCTCAACATCTGCAAATCTCCAAGCACCTCGGCTCCCAGATGGAACGATCCATGGCCGAAGAACCGTATTGCACTTATTATTCCATATTCCCCAGGTTGGTATTTAACTGTGTATCGCGGGGCCGGCATTCGTGTCGGTTCCCCAAATAATCAAAGGAGCGCCGTAGCGCCCCTTTTCTTATTCAGTTCGTATGATGCCCGGTATCTTCAGCTTTGCTACCCCCCTGCCCACAAATGCAGAAGCACAGGGCTGCGCCATCGTCTCCCGGATCAGGCGGTTCACGCCCTCCGGCGTAACGCGCTCAATGGCCGAGAGCACCTCTTCCTTCTCCCGCACGCGCCCGCGCAGCAGCAGGCTCCGGCCGATCGCCGTCATGCGCTCCTCCGCGCTCTCGTCGCCCAGCAGGCAGGCGATGCGCAGCTGCTCCTTCGCCATGTCCGTCTCCTCCGCGGTGACGCCGCCCTGCACCAGCTTTTCCAGCTCCTCCCCCAGCGCGTCCAGCACCTTCTGCGCCTGTCGGGGCGAGGTCTCCGCGAAGACGGAAAACAGTCCGCAGGCGGGATAGGAAACCACGTCGCTGTAGATGTTGTACACCGCGCCCATTTCCTCGCGGATGCGGCGGAACAAGCGGGAGCTGTTGCCCTCGCCCAGGATCATGCTGGCCACCCAGGCTTCGGTCGTCTGCGGCGCATCCAGCGCCGGACCCGGCCACGCGAAGGAGAGGTGCGTCTGCTCGAAGGAACCCTCGTCGCACAGGCGCTCCGGCTGCCACTGGGCCCCCGGGCGCGGATCCCGCTGCGGCGCGGCCTGCCCTGCCCACGCGCCGAACGCCCTCCCGACGGCCTCCACCGCCGCTTCCGGCTCCGGCAGGTTTCCGCACAGCGCCAGCACGGCGCTGCCCGGCACGTAGTGCGCCCCGCGGTAGCAGAGCAGCGTCTCCCGCGACAGGCTGCGGATGCCCGCCGCCGTGCCCAGGATGGGCCTGCCCAGCGGCGCCTCCCCGAAGACGGCGCGGGAGAGCAGGTCGCCCGTCCGGTCCTCCGGGTTGTCCTCGCACATGGCGATTTCCTCCAGGATGACGCCGCGCTCCTTCTCCAGCTCCTCCTCCTGCGTCAGCGGGTGCAGCAGCAGGTCGGCGAAAAAAACCAGCAGGCGGTCCAGGTGGGCGGGGATGACGCGCGCGTAGTAGCACGTGCAGTCCTTCTCGGTGAAGGCGTTGACGTGCCCGCCCAGGCGGTCCATCTCCAGCAGGATCTCCCCCGCGCTGCGGTTTGCCGTGCTTTTGAAGGCCATGTGCTCCAGAAAGTGGGCGCAGCCGTTCTCTTCCGCCGTCTCGTGCATGGAGCCGGCGCCGACCCACAGCCCGGCGCTGACGCAGGGGGCGTACGGCCGGTTTTCCAGCACCACGCGCAGGCCGTTCGGCAGCGTCCGCGTCAGGACGCGGGTTCCCGTTTGGTTGTTTGCTTCTTTCATCTGTCTTTCCTGTCAAAGAGGGCCGCCCTCTCGGCGGCCCTCCTGCATTTTATGCCTCAGCGGTTGGATTCCCTGCGCGGCGGGCGCTGGCCGGCCGTACGCCGGGGCGTATCCGGAGCGGAACCGTAGTCGATGTCGTTGCGGATGAGGTTGATGCGGCCCTGCGCATCGATCTCCGCGACCTTGACCTCGATCTCGTCGCCGATGGAGACGACGTCCTCGCACTTCTCCACGCGGCCCTTGGCGAGCTTGGAGATGTGGATCATGCCGTCCTTGCCGGGCAGCAGCTCGACGAAGACGCCGAAGTTCATCATCCGCACGACCTTGCCCAGATAGACCTCGCCGACCTCGATATCCTTGGCGATGCCCTCGATGAGGCGGCGCGCCTTCTGGGCGGCTTCCTCATCCGGCGTGGCGATGTAAACGCTGCC
Organism: uncultured Eubacteriales bacterium; assembly: GCA_902781095.1. GTDB lineage: Bacteria > Bacillota > Clostridia > Christensenellales > Aristaeellaceae > Ventricola. The sequence continues at coordinate 102,088 of CACZHW010000007.1, read as the reverse complement.
GTCGTCCTCGATGTCGATCTTGACGCCGGTCTCATCGATGATCTTGTTGATCATCTTGCCGCGCGGGCCGATGACCTCGCTGATCTTCTCCGGGTTGATCATGAAGCGCATGATCTTGGGCGCGTACTTGGACAGGTGCTCGCGCGGCTGCGGCAGCACTTCCAGCATCTTCTGCAGGATGAACAGCCGGCCGTCCAGCGCCTGGGAGAGCGCCTGGCGCAGAATCGCCTCGTCGATGCCCTTGATCTTGATGTCCATCTGGATGGCGGTGATGCCGTTCATGGTGCCGGCGACCTTGAAGTCCATGTCGCCCAGGAAGTCTTCCAGGCCCTGGATGTCGGTCAGCACGGCCACCTTGCCGCTCTCCGCGTCCTTGATGAGGCCCATGGCCACACCGGCGACGGGCGCCGCGATCGGCACGCCCGCGTCCATCAGCGCCAGCGTGGAGCCGCAGACGGAGGCCTGGGAGGTGGAGCCGTTGGAGCTGAGCACCTCGCTGACCACGCGGATGGCGTACGGGAACTCCTCAACCGGCGGGATGACCGGCTCCAGCGCGCGCTTGGCCAGCGCGCCGTGGCCGATCTCGCGGCGGCCGGGGCTCTTCATGCGGCCCGCTTCGCCGGAGGCGTAGGGGGGCATGTTGTAGTTGTGCATGTAGCGTTCGCTGGTCTCCGCGCCCAGACCTTCGATGACCTGCGCCTCGCTGACGGGCGCCAGCGTGGCCACGGACATGACCTGCGTCTCGCCGCGCGTGAACACGCCGGAGCCGTGCACCCGGGGCAGCACGCCGGTCTCGCACCAGATGGGGCGGATCTGCGTCAGGCTGCGTCCGTCGGGGCGCACGCCCTGCTCCAGGATCTTGCGGCGCATGACCTCTTTGTCGAGGTAGTACAGCGCGTCGTCCACCTCGGCCATGCGGCCTTCAAAGCGCTCCGCGTACTTCTCGTGCGCTTCTTCCTTCACGATGTTCTCGCGGTCGCCGCGCTCGTGGCGGTCAAACGCCTCGAACGCCCACTCCGTGCGGCCGAGGAAGTCTGCGTGTACGGCTTCCTTCACGTCCTCGCCGGTCTCGTAAACCGGGAAGTCCTTCTTCTCTTTGCCGATCTCGGCGACGATCTCCTTCTGGAAGGCCACGATCTTCTTGATCGCCTCGTGACCCGTGAGGATCGCCTTCAGCATGTCGTCCTCGCTGATCTCCTTGGCGCCGGCTTCCACCATCAGCACGGCTTCATCCGTGCCGGCGACCGTCAGGTTCAGCTTGGAGACAGCGCGCTGCTCCAGATCGGGGTTGATGACCACCTCGCCGTCCACCAGGCCGACGGACACGCCGCCGATGGGGCCGGCCCACGGGATGTCGCTCACCGCGATCGCGGCGGAAGCGCCGATCATCGCGGGGATATCGGGGGGCACGTCCTGCTCCACCGAGAGAACCGTGCAGACGACCTGCACGTCGTTGCGCATGCCCTTGTTGAAGAGCGGGCGCAGCGGGCGGTCGATGAGGCGCGCGGTCAGCGTCGCCTTCTCGGAGGGACGGCCCTCGCGCTTGATGAAGCCGCCGGGGATCTTGCCGACGGAATACATCTTCTCTTCAAAATCAACGCTCAGGGGGAAGAAATCCTGTCCCTCACGCGGCTTGTCCGCCGCGGTGACGTTGACCATCACCACCGTGTCGCCCAGATGCACGAACACGGAACCATTCGCCTGTCCGCAGTACTTGCCGAACTCCAGGCTGAGCGTACGGCCAGCCAGTTCCATGCTGTAGACCTTTTCCATGGGTTACTCCTTTCAATTCTCTGCCACTCCACACACCACGGGCCGGAACCCTCCTGACCCGAAAAAAGCCGCCGTTTGGAAGCTGCTCCCAAACGACGGCCATCTGGGACTCATCCCGCTGCGAACCCCGGCTTACTTGCGCAGGCCCAGCTTCGCAATCAGAGCGCGGTAACGCTCGATGTCGATCCGACGCAGATAATCCATCATGCTGCGGCGCTGACCGACCATCAGCAGCAGGCCGCGATGAGAATGATGATCCTTCTTGTGATCCTTGAGATGCTCGTTGAGGTGGTTGATGCGCGCGGTCAGCAGCGCGATCTGAACCTCGGGGCTGCCGGTGTCGCCCTCGTGACGGGCATACTCTTTGATGATTGCTTCCTTGGTTGCCTTATCCATGGTACTTCCTCCAAATAATGTTTTTTGCCAATCGCCGCAAGCATGGCCAGCCGTCTTGGAGAGGCGTACTGCCGCGCATGCGGTTCGGACCGTCCGCTATTTTAACATCCCAGCGCCCTTTTGTAAACCGTCCTTTCACGCTTTTTGCAGATTCTCCGCGACTTTGTGCAGTTTTTGCGCCTGCGCGCCGGGGCTTTCCCGTTTTTCCCATTGACGTGCCCGTCCGCCTCTGATACGATGGGCGCAGCCGCGGCCCCGCGCCGCTTTATCCGCCTGATGAAAGGAGCGCTTATGCTCTTTCGCCTGAAAGTTCCGCCCGAGGACGGCGGGCTGCGCCTGGACCTGTTCCTGCGCCGCCGCGCCGGGCTTTCGGGAACCATGCTGCGCCGCCTGAAGCGCGAAGGCCGGCTGATCACCGTGGACGGCATGCCGAGGTTTGCCAACCAGCCCGTCCACGCGGGGGAGATCGTCGCCGTCGACCTCCCGGCATACGGGCCGGCAAACGCACCCGTGCCCTCCCCCGCCGCGCCGCTGCGCGTCGTCTTTGAAGACGACTTTCTGCTGGCCGTGTGGAAACCGCCTTTTCTGCAAACCCACCCTTCCCCTTCCGTCTCCCGCGGCGGCGATACGCTGGAAGGCCGGGTGATCGCTTATCTTAGCAGGCCCGCCCATCCCGTCCACAGGCTGGACAGCGAGACGAGCGGCATCGTGCTGTTTGCAAAGCTGCCCCACGTCCAGTGGCTGCTCCAGCAGCAGCTGGCCGGCGACGGCTTTGAGAAGGGCTACCTGGCGATCGTTTGCGGCGTACCGTCCCCTGACGCGGGCGTCATCGACGCGCCGATTGCGCGCGCAGCACCGGACAGCTTCACCCGCTGCGTCTCTGAAGCAGGGCAGCCCGCTCTCACGCGCTACCGCTGCCTCGCGACCTTCCCGGCGGGATCCGCCGCCGTGCCGGTGACCCTCGTCCGCCTTCGCCCCGTAACCGGCCGGACGCACCAGCTGCGCGTGCACCTGAGCAGCGCCGGCTGTCCCATCCTGGGGGATGCGCGCTACGCCAGTGCCGCCTCCGCCGCCCTGTCCGCGGAGCTGGGGCTCGGGCGGCAGCAGCTGTGCGCGGACAGGCTGCGCTTTGTTCACCCGGTCACGCAGGAAACGCTGCATCTGCAGGCTGAAGACGATCTGGAGCTGCTTTCCCTTCTGAGAAAAAGATAAAACTGCCCCGTGAGAAGCGGAGCAGTTTTTCTTTTTTACGCGTACAGCGCTTCGCACAGCGCGCGGATCTCCTCTTCGTTCTTCGCGTTCATCGCGGAACGGAGGGTCACCTTTTCTTCCAGCACGCGGCAGTTCTTCAGGCCTTCCAGCGCCGCGGCCATCTGCTTGGCGGCCATCGGCGCCCAGGTCCCGTTTTCCACCAGGCCGAAGAGTCTGTTCTGGAGCCCTTTCATCTTCATGGAGCTGATGAAGGCCTCCATGGCCGGCGCGTATGCGCCGTCATAGGTCGTGGCCGCCAGCACGATCCGGCCGTAGCGGAACGCCAGGCCGACGGCATAGCTCTTGTCCTCTGCGGTGAGGTCCACCAGCGCGGCCTCGCGGCCCGCCGCCGTCAGCTCGCTGCGGATGCGCTCCGCCGCCGCCAACGTGTGCCCGTGGAAACCTGCGCACACGATCAGCGTGCCGTCGCTCTCCGGCTGCCAGGCGGACCACTTTTCGTAAGATGCGAGCGCCTCGCTCATCGCCTGCTCTTCCAGCACCGGCCCGTGCAGCGGGCAGAGGCGCTTCACCGGAAGCTGCGCCGCCTTTTTGAGGACCGCCTGCACCTGCGCGCCGTACTTGCCCACGATGTTGCCGTAGTAGCGGCGCGCCTCGTCCGTCCATCCGCCGATCCGCTCCAGGGCGCCGAAGGTGCCGAAGGCATCCGCGGAGAACAGCGTGCCCGTCGCCTCGTCAAAGGCGAGCATGACCTCCGGCCAGTGCACCATCGGCGCAAAGACGAAGCGCAGGCGGTGGTTCGCCGTTTCAAGGACGTCGCCGTCCTTCACAATCTGCCGCGCGGCCTTGACCGGCTGCGGGAAAAACTGGTCCAGCATGGCGAACGTCTTCGCGTTGCCCACCAGCGTCACGTCCGGATAGGCTTCCACAAACGCGGCGATGGAGCCTGAATGGTCCGGCTCCACGTGGGAGATCACCAGTTTGTCCGGCTTCTTCTCCCCCAGCACAGCCGAGAGCTCGCGCAGCCAGCAGCCCGTAAAGGCCGAGTCCGCGGTGTCCAGCAGAATGGTCTGGTCGTCCTCGATCACCCAAGAGTTGTAGGTGATCCCGTCCGGTACCGGATACTGTCCCTCGAAGCGGGCAATCTCCTTGTCGTGCACGGAGATCCCGACGATCCCTTCCGCCACCTTAAAATTCATTTTCGTTCCCTCCTTTGGATTCTCTCATATAGTGCGTCATCAGTTCGCAAAACGCTGCCCTGCTGACCGTTTGGTTGATTCTTTCGCGCATCTTCGCCGCGTCCCGCATCCCGCGGATGTAATCCGCCGCGTGCCTGCGCATCTCCTTGACGGCCGTCGTCTCCCCTTTGAGCCCGCACAGCATGTCCAGGTGCCGCAGCAGGGTGGAAAGACGTTCCTCTCTGTCCGGTTCCGCCGGCGTCCTGCCGTTCAGCGCGTCCCGGATCTGGGCGAAGATCCACGGGTTGCCCTGCGCGGCACGGCCCACCGCAACGCCGTCGCAGCCCGTCTCCCGCATCATCCGCAGCGCATCCGCGGCGCCGGCGATGTCCCCGTTGCCGATCACCGGTATGGAAACCGCCTGCTTGAGGGCGCGGACGGCATCCCAGTCGGCGTGCCCGGCGTAAAACTGCTCCCGGCTTCTAGCGTGCAGCGTGATGAAGGATGCCCCGCTCTCCTGCGCCAGCTGCCCGACGGTCAGGTACGTGCGGTTCCGGTCCTCGAATCCCAGGCGAATCTTTACGCTGACCGGCACCGGGGATTCCTCCGCGACCGAGCGGATCACCCTTGCGGCCGCCTCCGGATCCTTCAGCAGCGCGCTGCCCTCTCCGTTGCCGACGATCTTCGGGACGGGACAGCCCATGTTGATATCCAGAAAGGCCCAGTCTCCGCCCGACGTCATCGCTTTGGCCGCCTTCGCCATCACCTGCGGCTCGTGTCCGAAAATCTGCAGCCCCGCGCGCCCGCTCTCCTGCGGGCAGGTCGCCAGCAGCGTCCTGGACGCGTACGCGTCCCTCGGCGACATCAGGAGCCCCTTTGCGCTCACCATTTCGGTCGTCACCATGGCACAGCCCATTTCAAGGCAGATCAGCCGGAAGGGGAGGTCCGTCGTTCCTGCCATCGGCGCCAGTGCTGCGCCTTCCCGCCAAAGCGGTTCCATCAATTGCGTATCTCCATTCGCTGCAGGGCGGAAATCTTCCACCGCCCGCCAGTCCTCGCGAGCGTCACGCGGTAGCGGTTCGTCTCCCAGGCGGGCGGCTTCAGCCGCTCCTCTCCGCCCGCGGCCAGCGCCGCCTCGCGCTGCGCGGCCAGAATCGTCCCGTCGATCAAGGGGATGCTCTCCGTCACCTCCGCCGTCGCCGTGTTGTCCCACGGCCAGGCCCAGATGGTGTGCATCGTCGTCTTGTGCGTGATGCCGCGAACCGAGTAATCGCGGTAAGGCGAGGATGCGCCCGTGCCCACCATGAGGACCGGATCCTGCAGGATGAACTCCTCCGTAAAGTAATTGGTCAGGGATGCCGTATCCGTCCCCTGTATGACCGCCCGGGCCCGCGCCTCCAGCCCTTCATCGGTCAGAATCCAGATGTTGGCGACATTCATGGCCGTGTAAAAGGACAGGATGGCCAGGGAAACGATGAGCGTGACAAAGAACAGCCTGGAGGCGATAAACGCCAGAAACCGCCGGATTGCCCTCATGTCCTTCCGCCTCCCCGCCCGTCAGAATATGGCTTCTACAAACGCGTCCGCGTCGAACGCCTGCAGGTCGTCGATGCCCTCGCCCATGCCGACGTAGAGCACAGGCAGGCCGAGTTCTTCCATGATCGCCACGACGATACCGCCCTTGGCCGTGCCGTCCAGCTTCGTCAGGATGATGCCGGAGAGCTCCGTGACCTCCGCGAACTCCCTGGCCTGCTGCAGGCCGTTCTGACCCGTCGTGGCGTCCAGCACGAGGAAGGTGCGCACGTTGGCCCCCGCATATTCCCGGTCGATCACCTTTGCGATCTTGCGGAGCTCCTCCATGAGGTTCTTCTTGTTGTGCAGCCGGCCGGCCGTATCGACGATCAGCAGATCCGCTTCCGTCGCCTGGGCTTTCTTGACGCCGTCGAAGACCACCGCGGCCGGATCGGCCCCTTCGGCGTGGCGCACGATGGGAACCCCCGCCCGTTCGGCCCAGATTTCCAGCTGGTCGGCCGCCGCCGCGCGGAAGGTGTCCGCCGCCGCCAGCACGACGCTGTGCCGCGCGTTTTTAAAGCGCAGCGCCAGTTTGCCGATCGTCGTCGTCTTGCCGACGCCGTTGACGCCGACCACCAGCATAACCATCGGCCAGCTGAGCGGCTCCCGCGGCTTTGCCATGATTTCCTTGAGAATCGTCTTCAGCGTCCTGCGCGCCTGTCTGGCGTCCGTGATCCTTTCAGCCTCCACGCGGTGCTTCAGCTCGGCGATCACCTTCTCGCTCGTCTTCACGCCCATGTCGCTCATGATCAGGATGTCGATCAGCGACTCATAGAAGTCCTCGTCGATCTTCTCCGTGCTCTCGATCAGGTCGTCCACCTGGCCGGAGACATGGGTGCGCGTCTTCGTCAGGCCCTTCCAGAACCGGCCGAACACGCCGCTTTTTTCCTCCGGCGCTGCCGCCGGAGCCGCGTCAGGCGCGCCGCTCTTGGCCGGTTCCTGCACTTCGTCCTTCTTTTTTCCGAATCCAAAGAGACCCATCGTATCCTCCTCCCCGACATTTACAGATCGGTATCGTCTTCAACATCCTTCAGTTCCACGCTCAGCATCTTGGAAACGCCCTTCTCCTCCATGGAGACGCCGTACAGGCTGTCGCAGTGCTCCATCGTGCCCTTTCTGTGCGTTACGATGACGAACTGCGTCTGCTTCGAGAAGTCCTGAAGGTACTCGGCGAATGTCGAAATGTTGCCGTCGTCCAGCGCCGCCTCGATCTCGTCGAGGAAGCAGAACGGCGTGGGTTTCAGTTTCAGCATGGCAAAGAGAATCGCGATCGCCGTCAGCGCCCGCTCTCCGCCGGAGAGCAGGGAGAGCATCTGCAGCTTCTTGCCCGGCGGCTGCGCCGCGATCTCGATGCCGCTGCCCAGCACGTCGCTCTCATCGGAAAGCCGCAGCTCGGCGCTGCCGCCGCCGAAGAGCCGCGTGAACGTCTCCGACAGATAGCGCTGCAGCAGCCGGAAGCTCGTCAAAAACTGCTGTTCCATCTCCCGCTGGAGCGCGTTGATGATCTTCTGCAGATCCTCCCTGGCGCGGACCATGTCGTCCTTCTGCCGCGTGAGGTCATCAAAGCGTTCCTTACAGCTGATGTATTCCTCCGTCGCGGACAGGTTGACCGGCCCGATCCCGCGGATTTCCTGGCGGATGGCGCCGATGCGCTGTCCGTCTTTGGCAGGGTCGAACTGCGGGAGCATGTACTCTTTCGCCCCCGCGTAGGTGAGCTCGTACTCCTCCCAGATCCGCTGCTGCTGCTGGTCGAGTTCGCTCTGCAGGCGGTTCAGCGTGATCTCCGATTTGTGCGCCCGGTCTGCCGCGGCTGCCGCCGTCTCGCGGATGCGCTCGATTTCGGTGGTCAGCGCCTCCACCTTCTTCGCCACGTCTGCGCGTTCTGCGCGCCGCGCGGCAAGCGCGGTTTCCGCCGCCGCGAGCTTTTCGGCGCACGCTTCCCGCTCCGCTTCTTCGCGGGCACGCGCCTCCATCTTCTGCTGATGGAGCACGATCAGTTCGCCGATCCGCGCTTCGAGGCTCTCCTGCTGGGAAGAGACGCTCTCCCGCTCCTGCGTGAGCCGCTTCAGGTTGCGCACGGTCTCTTCCAGATCTTTGCGCCCGGCCGTCAGCTGCAGCTGCAGGGACTGCGCCAGGCTCCGGCCTTCCTCCAGCTTCTCCCGCTGTGCCGCCAGCGCGTCGCTCAGCTCCTGCGTCCTGCGGTGCATCTCCTCGCTGGATCTCTGCTCTCCCTCCTGCGCCGTGTACGCGCTGGAGAGCTCCGTCTCCAGTTCCGTCAGCTGTGCGTCGATCTGCGAGAGGAGCTCCTCGTTCTTTTTGACGCCCTCCAGACACTCGGCCTCGTGGCGGTGCAGCGTACGCATCCGCTCGCCGGAAATCGACAGATCGATGTGAACCTGCTGGATTTTCTGTTCCAGATCCGCACGGTCTTTCGCCAGCGCGTCCTTGCGCTCCCTCGCGCTGCGGATTGCCGCTTTCGTCTGCTCGATCTCGGCTGCCGTCTGCTCCAGCAGCTTCACGTGCTCTTCAATCTCGCGGTCGCGTGAAAGCAGGCTCGTCATCCGGGAGGCTGCGCTGCCGCCCGTCATGGAGCCGCCGGAATGCATGACGTCCCCCGCCAGCGTGACCAGGCGGAAGGCGTGGCACCCTTTTCGCATGATCTCTATGCCGGAATCGAGGTCTTCCGCGATCACCGTGCGGCCCAGCAGGTTTTCCACGATCCCCCTGTAGCGCGGCTCGTAAGAGATGAGTTCGCTGGCCACGCCCAGGCATCCCTTCATCGTGAGAACCTGGCGCTCCGCCGGCTGCAGCGTGCGTCCGTGGATGGTGGACAGGGGCAGGAAGGTCGCCCGGCCGATGCTGTTTTTGCGCAGGAAGTCGATCATATCCCGCGCCGCGTACTCGTCTTCCGTTACGATGTTCTGCAGCGCGCCGCCCAGGACGGCTTCAATCGCCTTCTCATAGCTGGCGGGCACCTTGATCAGCGTCGCCACCACGCCGTGGATGCGCGCGTCCCCCTGCGCCCTCTGGAGCACGCGTTTGACGGGCTGCTGATAGCCCGCATAATCCCGCGCCATCTCTCTGAGCACATGCAGGCGGCTCTCCGCCCTGGACTGGACGGCGTTTCGTTCGTCCAGCTCCGTGTAAAGCCTTCCGATGGCGGCGGAGTTTTCCTTCTGTTCCTGATCCGTCTGCTGCAGGCGGCCCTGTGCGGCCGCTTCCTGTCCGTGCAGCGCCGTTTCCGCCGCCTGCGCCTCCTGCAGCTGTTCCGCGATGCCCTCCGCGTCCGCCCGGAAGGAGCGGATCTGCTCCTCAGCCTCCCCGCGGCGCGCCTGCAGTTGGGTGCGCATCGTGGTCAGCCTCGCCTCGCGCGTTTTCACGTCGCTCAGCCGGTTGATCGCGTGGATCACCCGGGTCTGGTGGTTCTCCAGCTCCGTTTCCGCTTCCCTGACGCGGTCCTGCAGACCGCTGACCGTTTCCCCGGCCGCGGCGTACTGCGTCTCAAGCCTTCCGATGGCCTCCTCGCCGTCCCGCTTTGACTGTTCGCCGGCTTCCATCTCAAGGCCGATCGCCCGGAACCGCTTCCCTGCCGCGTCCAGGCTCTCCCGGGCTGACGCGGCTTCCTTTTCCGCGTTCGCGATCTCGGTCCCGAGGACGTTGAGCATGCCCTCCCTGGCCTCGGCTTCCCGCGTCACGTTCAAAAGCGCCGTGTGGCACTCCGTCACCGCGTTCTCCAGCCCGGCGACGCGCTCGCCCATCTCCTCGCGCTGCGCGGTTTTATCCGCAGCCTCCTGCTCCAGCCCTGCGATCTGTTCGTTCAGTTCCTGCAGCAGATTCGTGATCTCCGAAATCCGCTGTCCGTCGCGGTCGCTGCGCAGGACGAAGGAGGTGCACTCCAGTTTTCGCAGCTCTTCGCGAAGCGCCAGATAGTGGCGCGCCGTTTTGCTGGCCTTTTCCAGCGGGCCCAGCTGCTTCTCCAGCTCCGAGAGGATATCTTCGATGCGCACCAGGTTATCTTGCATGTTGGAGAGCCGTTTCTCGCTCTCCTCCTTGCGCGCACGGTACTTGACGATGCCCGCGGCCTCTTCAAAGACGCCGCGCCGGTCCTCGCTCTTGGCCGACAGGATGGAGTCGATCCTGCCCTGTCCCACGATGGAATAGCCGTCCCTGCCGATGCCCGTGTCCCGGAAAAGCTCCAGGATGTCCTTGAGACGGCAGGCCGTCTTGTTGAGGTAGTACTCGCCCTCGCCGGAGCGGTAGGCCCGCCTTGTCACCATCACTTCCGCGTAATCGATGGGCAGCGTGTGGTCCTCGTTGTCAAAGATGAGGGATACCTCGCAGTATCCCAGGCGCTTGCGCTTCTCCGTTCCGCCGAAAATGATGTCTTCCATCTTGCCGCCGCGCAGCGATTTGGCCGATTGCTCGCCCAAAACCCAGCGCACGGCATCGGAAAGGTTCGACTTTCCGCTGCCGTTCGGTCCGACGACGCCGGTGATTCCCTGGTCAAATTCGATGATGGTCCGGTCCGCGAAGGATTTGAATCCGTATATTTCCAGTCTTTTCAGCCGCACCGGTGCGACCCCTTTCTGCTGTTTTCCCGCCTCAGCTGTTTTCTTTCAGCGCTGCCAGTGCCGCAGCCGCAGCCGCTTCCTCCGCGCGCTGTTTCCGGTCGCCCGTACCCCGGCCGATCTCCTCGCCGCTTCCGCGCAGCGCGCGCGCCGTAAAGACGCGCGCATGCGGCGGTCCCTGCTGGTCGATGATCTCGTAGACCGGGGCCGCTTCGCCCCTGGCCTGCAGCATCTCCTGCAGGATGCTCTTGGCGTCCTTGTCGTCCGTGCTGATCGGCTCAAAGTCGCCCATCAGGCGCTCCACCAGAGAGACGGCTGCCGGAAACCCGCCGTCCAGATAGACGGCGGCGATCACGGCTTCCATCGCGTCGCCCAGGATAGAGGGGTTTTCCCTGCCGTGCAGCAGCTCCTCCCCGTTGCTGAGCAGCAGCTGCCCGCCCAGGCCGAGCCGCCTTGCGATCCCGGCCAGGTTGGCCTCACACACCAGCGCCGCGCGCCTGCGCGTCAGCTTGCCCTCTTTCATTTCCGGATAACGGCGGTAGAGCGCCTGGCTTACGCTGAGCTGCAGCACCGCGTCGCCCAGAAACTCCAGCCGCTGGTTGTCCGGCTCCCTGTCCTTCAGCACGTACGAAGGGTGCGTCAGCGCAAGGCGAAGCAGGGTCCTGTCCTGAAAGACATACCCCAGCCTGCTCTCCAATTTGGTCATATCCATATGCGCCCGGGATTCCTTCCTGTCTCAGCCCTGCTTCTGCTCGATATAGGCGACCATGTCGCCCACGGTTTTGACCTTCTCAATGGCGTCGTCGTCCACCGTGATGCCGAACTCGCTCTCGATGTCCATGACAAGCATCATCACGCTCGCGCTGTCCGCCTCCAGGTCTTCCTTCAGCCGGCTGTCCATCGTGATCTTCTCCGGGTTTACGTCCAGCTGTTCCGCCGCCATGGCTTTCAGTTTCTCAAAAATCATAGTTCCTCCCCGCCTTTCGGCCTGTCACTCTTCTGTCGTAGTTTCCAGATTCAGTTCGCCGAGCGCCGCGCGGATTCTCTCCGTCACGTCGCCCTCCACCATTGCCCGGGCCTGCCGGATCGCACAGGCGATCGCGTGTGCGTTGGAGTTGCCGTGCGCCTTGACCACGGCTCCCTCCGCACCGAGCAGCGGCGCGCCGCCGACCTCCGTCGAGTCAAACGACCGCTTGATCTTTCTGAAGCCGTCTTTGGCCAGCAAGCCCGCGATCTTCCCCTTCATCGAGCCGTACAGCTCCTTTTTGATGAGGGAGAAGAGCAGGGATGCCACGCCTTCCGTATTCTTCAGCAGCACGTTTCCCGCAAAACCGTCCGCCACGAGCACGTCACAGCAGCCCGAGAGCGCGTCCCGCGCCTCCACGTTGCCGGTGAAGCGGAACGGCTGCGGCTTTTCCATCAGCTCATACGTGCGCTTTACGGTGTCGTTGCCCTTTGCGGCCTCCGCGCCGATGTTCAGCAGGCCGACCGCCGGGTTTTCAATCCCCATGACCTTGTTCATGTAAATGCTGCCCATCAGCGCGAACTGTACGAGCCAGTTCGGCTTGCAGTCCACGTTCGCACCCGCGTCGATCAGCAGCAGCGGCCTGCCCGGTACGGGCACGACTGCGGCGAGCGCCGGCCTGGAGATCCCTTTGATCCGGCCGATTTTGAACATGGAGCCGGCCATCACCGCGCCCGTCGATCCGGCCGAGACGAAGGCCTCCGCTTCCTTCCTTCGCACCAGGTCCATCCCGACGCAGAAGGGCGAGTTTTTCTTCTTCCGCAGCGCCATCACGGGGTGCTCCTCCGGCGTGATGACCTCCGGCGCGTCCACGACGCTCAGGCGCTCCCGCTTCCCGTCCGTCAGCTGCGTCGCGTACTTCTGCGCCAGCGCCGCTTCGATTGCGTCCTTCTCCCCGGCCAGGATGATCTCCACGTCGGGGAACATGCCCAGCGCTTCGATCGCACCCTCCAGGTTGATATCCGGCGCGTTGTCGCCGCCGGTCACGTCCAGTACGATTCTCATGCGCAACCTCCTTCTCTTCGCCTTCCAAACGCATACATGCCGATTCCCGCGGCGATGGCGAGATTCAGCGAATCGATGTCTCCGCTGTGCGGGATCCGCACAGGGGTCCCGTACCGGGCGAATTCCTCCGGCAGCCCCGTCGCCTCGTTGCCCATCACCAGCGCACAGCGCTCCGCGCGCGATGCGGCCGCTTCGTCCAGCGGGGTCGAACCGGTCAGCATGAACGGATAGAGCCGGTGCTCCGGAAATGCCGCCCGGTAGGCTTCAAACGTGTCGTAATGGCACACGGACAGCGAAAAGACCGCCCCCATGGAAGCGCGCACGACGCGCGGATCGTCCGAGTCCGCAGCCGGGCGGATGATCGCGATGTCGCGGTAGCCGAAACCCAGCGCAGTCCGCAGGATCGTGCCGAGGTTGCCCATGTCGCTCGGGTGGTGAAGGACGAGGTGGTCCCCGTCCCCGCAGAGACGGCTCTCCGCCTTTTCAAACACCATGGCCGCGTGGCAGTTTTCCTTGCGCGAAATCTTCTCCAGCAGCCTGCCCGCTTCTTCACAGCGGATCCCGGCCGCCTCCGCCGCCTCGCGCAGGCGCAGCACGCCTTCGCTTTCGGCGCTGTCCGCGGACACCAGCAGGCGCATACAGCGGTCCGCAGCATGCTTCAGGCACTCCGTCGCGGGAAAAATCCCCAGCGCGTAGGAATACGGCAATTCCTTGTCATATGCAGAAAGCTTCGGCAAACCCGTCCCCCCTCATGCGCGAATCCTCGCGAAAGTATAACAGAAAATCCCCCGTACATCAACCGGAAACGAGGAAGCCTTTGTCACACGTCCCACGGACCGATGCTCGCGTAGAAGAGCGGAGCGGCCTCCGGCTTCGTTTCGCCGATCCGGATGGCTTCCGTCAGCCGCCGCGCTATTTCCTCCACTCCGTCCCGCTTGTTGACGTACAGCTCGGCCAGCGTCTCCCCCGCCTTCACGTACTGTCCCAGCCTCGCCTGCATCACGATGCCGACCGCGGGATCGATCCGGTCCGCCTTGGTCCTGCGCCCGGCGCCCAGGTCCTGCGCGCAGTAACCGATGGCGGTCGTATCCATCCCGCAGACCCAGCCGTCACCCGGGGCTCTGACGCGCACGCGCTCCGCCGCCTGCGGCAGCAGCGTCACGTCGTCGCAAACGCGCGCGTCGCCGCCCTGCGCCGCGATCATCTCTTTCAGTTTCGCAAGCCCGCGCCCGGAGGCGAGCGCCTCCTGCAGCATCGCCTCGGCGTTTTCCAGGCTTTCCGCCTTCCCCGCGGCCATCAGCATCCGGGCGCCCAGCCCGATTGACACCGTCAGCAGGTCACCGCGCGCGCGCCCGGAGAGCAGGTCGATGGCCTCCTTGACCTCCAGCGCGTTGCCGATGTGCGTGCCCAGCGGCTGCTGCATGCCGGTAACGACCGCGTAAATCGGCTTGCCGGCCCGCTTGCCGATCGCCACCATGGTCCTGGCCAGGCGCACGGAATCCTCCACCGTATGCATCAGCGCGCCGCTGCCCGTCTTCACGTCCAGCACGATCGCGCCCGCTCCGCTGGCCAGCTTTTTGGAGACGATGCTGGACGCGATGAGCGGGATGGAACCCACCGTCCCGGTCACGTCGCGCAGCGCGTAGAGGGCCTTGTCCGCCGGGCACAGCTCCTTCGTCTGCCCGATGACCGCGCAGCCTACCTGCTGCACCTGGCGGATGAAGCGTTCCTCGTCCATGTCGATGGTGCACCCGGGAATGCTTTCCAGTTTATCCAGCGTACCGCCCGTATGGCCCAGGCCCCGCCCGGAGATCTTGGCCACCTTTACGCCGCAGGCGGCGACCAGCGGCACGAGGACCAGCGTCGTCGTATCCCCGACGCCGCCGGTGGAGTGCTTGTCGACGCAGATCTCCCCGATGCCGCTGAGGTCCACCACGCTGCCCGAATGCATCATCTCCATGGTCAGCGTCGTCGTCTCTTCCGCGTCCATACCCTGAAAGCAGATCGCCATCAGCAGGGCGGAGAGCTGGTAATCCGGTACCGTTCCCTTCGCCGCGCCTTCCACGAAGTAATGGATTTCCTCCCGCGTCAGCGACTGTCCCGCCTTCTTTTTGAGGATGATGTCCACCATGTTCATGCCGTTCCCTCCTTCACCCTTCAGCCCAGCGCCTGTCTCAGCGCCTTCAGCCAGATTTCCTCTTTCTCAGCATACGGCAGCGTATAGGCCGGGCTCGTGCTCGGCATGCGCAGCACCGTCCTGCCCCCGCCCGCGCCGGTGCGCGAAAAGAGGTCGTAGGCCGTCTTTCCGTTGCACAGCACGGTTCGGATATGCGGATAACGCGCAAAAAACGCATCAAAATCGTTGGGCCGTATTCCCCGCATGCCGCTGTCCAGGCTGCCTTCGCGCAGGCAGCTCCCAACCGTGTCCCACAGGGCCAGCCCGTTCTCCTCGATCAGCCGCTTTTTCTCTTCGTAGCTCCCGCTGTACGGCGCATGAAAACACCGGAACAGGATCGGCCAGAAGGCGTTGCGCGGATGCGCGTAATACTCGCCCGCTGCAAGGGACGCCGTCCCCGGCATGGAGCCCACGATCAGCGCGCGGGCATCCTGCCTGCCGACCGGCTCAAAGCACACGCAGATCAAGCGGGACCTCCCACGTGTTCGATGTTAAAGCCGGCCGCGCGGCCGAGGCGGTTCATCACCGCGAGGCCCATGCCCTCCAGCGGCAGCGTTTCGCAGAAGGCCGCGGTAACGCCCGCGTCGTCCAGCTCCCGCAGGCAGGCGAAGATGTGCGCGGCTGCCTCTTCCGCATTCCCCGCCTCTGCCAGCGTAAAGACGCGCCTTTGGCCGAAGTCGTCCTGCGGGCTGCCCAGAATCGCCGGCACGCCGCCGGCAGCTGCCACCGCGTCGTAGCGTGCACACATCTCCCGCACGACCCGCCCATGCTCCCCTTCAAAGAGGACGAGGCTGGCGCTCGGGGCGTAATGCTTGTATTTCATCCCCGGCGAGCGGACGCTCTCCCCGTCCGCCAGGGGCTTCATCACGTGCGCATCCACTTCCACCGCGCCCAGCGTCTCGCGGATCATCTCCGGTGTGATCGCGCCGGGGCGGAGCACGACAGGTTCTTTCCCCGTCGTGTCGATCACCGTCGATTCCACCCCGACCCCGCAGGGCCCGGCGTCCAGGATCAGGGGGATCAGCCCCTTGAGGTCGCTGAAGACGTGCTGCGCGCTCGTCGGGCTGGGCTTGCCGCTGGTGTTCGCGCTGGGCGCGGCGATGGGGCGTTTGCTCTCCCGGATCAGCGCCCGCGCCGCCTCGTTGGACGGCATCCGGATGCCTACCGTATCCCCGCCCGCCGTCACGATGTCCGGTATTTTCTCCGTCTTCGGCATGATCAGGGTCATCGGCCCCGGCCAATAGGCGCGCATCAGCCGCCTGGCCATCTCCGGCACCGACGAGACGAGGCCCTCCAGGCCGCTCTCGTCGGCGATGTGCACGATCAGCGGATTGTCCGCCGGCCGGCCTTTCGCCCGGAAGATCTTTGCCACCGCTCCGGCGTTCAGCGCGTCGGCCGCAAGTCCGTATACCGTTTCCGTCGGCATGCCGACGATCTCTCCTGCGCGGATCAGCTCCGCCGCGCGGCGGATGCCTTCCGCGTCCGCCCGTATCACTTCCGTATTCAAAGGGTCCCCCTCATCGAATCATTCGCTTCTTTAGCTTCCTTCTCCCGCCGCATCTGCAGCAGCGGCTCAATCAGCACGTCCATGTCTCCGTCCAAAAAGGCGTCGACGGAATAGATGGTCTTGCCGAGCCGGTGGTCCGTAATCCTGCCGTCGTTAAAGTTGTAGGTGCGGATGCGCTCGCTCCTGTCCCCGGTGCCCACCTGGCTCTTCCGGTTGTCCGCATAGCTCGATTCGCTCTGACGCCGGAGATGGTCATAGAGCCGGGCGCGCAGCACCTCCATCGCCTTCTCTTTGTTGCGCAGCTGGCTCTTCTCGTCCTGGCAGGTCGCCACGATGCCCGTCGGCAGGTGCGTGATCCGGACGGCGCTGTCCGTCTTGTTGATATACTGGCCGCCGTGGCCGGAAGCGCGGTAGACGTCGATGCGCAGGTCACCCGGATCTATTTGTACGTCCACGTCGGTGGCCTCCGGCAGCACCGCGACTGTCGCCGTGCTCGTCTGCCGCTTTCCGTTGCTCTCCGTCACGGGGATGCGCTGAATCCGGTGGACGCCGCTTTCGCCCTCCAGCCGCTGCAGCACGTTTTTGCCGGAGACAGAGAATACCGCTTCCTTCACACCGCCCATCTCCGTCGGGCTGAGGTCCAGCAGTTCCGTCTGCCAGCCCTGTTTTTCCGCGTAACGCGTGTACATGCGCAGCAGCATCGCCGCAAAGAGCGCCGCCTCTTCCCCTCCCGCGCCGCTGCGGATTTCCATGATGGCGCTCCTGTCGTCCCCGCCCGCCGTATCCAGCAGGCCGGCGAGCTCCGCGCGCTTTTCTTCCATCTGCGCGCCGATGCGCCGCTTTTCCTGTGCGGCCATCTCGGCGAAACCGTCCTCCTGCTCCAGCAGTTCAGCTTCCGCATATTCCCTTTCAAGCGCCTGTATCTCGCGCAGGACGGCATCCAGCGGCGAGAGCCGGTTGTACTCCTGCATCAGCGAGAGCCACCGGTCGCGGTCCTGCATCGCGTCCTGCCGGGACAGCAGCGCGCCCAATTCTTCCACCCTGGGATGCACCCAGTCCAGCTGATCCGTCTTCATCTCTTAATCCCCTTGTGCGCCGCATGCCGCGGCGCGCCTGCAGGCCCAAACGACCCGCCAGTTGCCGCCAAGGTCCCGTATCGCGTGCGGCTCGCCGACGGATTCCCGCAAGAGCGCGCTGACCGCCTCTTTTTGCCGCCAGCCGATCTCAAAGAGCAGATGGCCGCCCGGTGTCAGGTGCTGTGTCGCCTCCGCTGTAATTCTCCGGTAAAAGGCGAGTCCGTCCGCGCCGCCGAAAAGCGCACCCTCCGGCTCCCTTTGCACCTCCGGCATCAGCGTCTGCATCTCCTCCTGCGTCAGGTAGGGCGGGTTGGACACGATCATCTCGAACCTGCGCCCTGCAAGCCCCCCGAAGCAGTCGCTCCGCAGGAATTCGATCCCGGCGCCGCAGCGGCAGGCATTCTCCTTTGCGACCTCCAGCGCCGCCGGGCTGATGTCCACGGCCGTCACGGCCGCGCCGGGACACAGACGCTTGAGCGCTATGGCGAGGGCGCCGGAGCCCGTGCCGATATCCAGCACCCTGTCCCCCGGATCAAGCAGCCGCAGCGCCTCGCTGCAGAGCGTTTCCGTGTCCTGCCTGGGGATGAGGACGCTTTCGCTGACGCGCAGGCGGATGCCCATAAACTCCGTGTCGCCCTCGATGTACTGCAGCGGCTCCCGCTGCGCCCTGCGGCAGATGAGCGCGTCAAAGGCGCTTTCCTGCTCTGCGGACAGATCGTCGCCGGCACGCAGGCGCAAGAGGAGCGGATCCCCGTCGAGGGCGAGCGCCATCAGCCGCCAGGCGTCGTGCAGCGCATTTTCGACGCCTGCCGCTTCCAGCTTTGCGGCTGCCCGTCTCACCGCCTCACCGATCTGCCCCATCCGCGGCGCCTCCGTTCCTCTCTGATGACTGATGTACCGATTTATTTATTATACTCTTTTTGCGGCCGGTTGAAAACCACCGCCGGAGCCGGGACCTTCAGGACCCGGCGTACGTCAGCAGCTCCTTCAGCGCGAAGAGTGAGGGCAGCACCGCATCGCAGAGCGCCGCGGTTTCCGCATCCGGCTCGTCCTGGTCCGGGATCAGCACCGTATACAGACCGGCCGCGTGGCAGGCGCGTACGCCGGTCGGGGAATCCTCCACGCCCACGGCGTCCTCCGGTGCGACGCCGAGGCGCTTTGCCGCCAGCAGGTAGATGTCCGGTGCGGGTTTTCCGTGCTCGATCATATCGCCGCTTACGATGGCCGCGAACATCCCCTCCAGCCCCAGCAGCCCCAGGACCCTGTGCACCCTTTCCTGCGGGGTCGTCGTGGCCAGCGCGGCGGGAATCCCGTGCTCTGCCGCATACCGCAGGATTTCGGGCGCCCCCGGCTTGGGCTGTACGCCGTGTGCGTCAATCCACTCCGCCATGATCACCCTGCGCCGGTCGCGTACCGCTTCGTAGTCGAAATCCGGGCACACCTCCCTGCGCATCAGCGGCCCGGCGACGGACGCCGCCATGGAGCGGATCATAAGCGTGTGGCGCCTTTGCATCGGGTACCCCAGGCTGTTGGCGGCTTCCAGCCAGAAGCGCTGGTAGAGCCCCTCCGTATCTGCAAGCGTCCCGTCCAGGTCAAAGATGAGTCCCCTTACCGGCTTCAGCAGGGCGCCGGCCCCTTGTGCTGATTTGATTTCCATTCGCTTTCCTTTCCGGTCTGCTGACCGTGATTGACTTTTCAGGATCACGCTGTTATACTGAGTCTGACAGATTATGCGCTGTCCTGCGCTGAAATAATCCCATGCGGAGGCCTTTTATGAAACGATTGACCGTCCTTTTCCTGCTTGCCGCCCTGTTCTGCGCTGCAGCGTGCGCGGAGTCTCTTCCTTCCGAAAACAGCACCGTTTTCGCCCCAACCACACAGGAACAGAGCGCCGGCGCATCCGCCTCATTCGATTTCTCACAGACGACGGTGAGCAACGCGGCTGCCACCCCGGTCGCGATCGACCCCATCGACATGCCGACGCCGACGCCTGCGCCCACGCCCAACTTCATCTATGAAGAATACCGCAACGAAACGATGGGCGTCTCCTTCTCCATCCCGTATACGTGGATGCTCAACCCCAACACCAACCACGACACCACCGTCCAGTACGTGGAGCCGAAGGGTGAGATGATGGACGACAACGGCTACCAGACGCGGCTCACCGTGGAAAAGGTCAACCGCGGCCTCAGCCAGACGGCAGCGGACGCCCGCGCTTACCTGGAAACGACGCTGGATACGCTCTCCGGCAGCTTCACCGCCTTCACCCCCGGCAACATCGCCTCCGCCTCCATCGGCAAAGCGAACGGCGCCTACTGCTACTACAAAGCGGAGTTCACCGAGGGCGACCACACCTACCGCATGAACGGCCGGATCATGATCGTCGCGCAGGGCAACGCCCTCTATCAGATCCGCATCACCGCGCCGCGCGAATGGTATGCGTATTACGAGCACGCGTTCCGCAAGGTCCGCTCTTCCTTCAAATTCCTGTAAAAAACCGTTCAACTGAAAACGCCCGGTTTGTCACCGGGCGTTTTCTTTATCCCTTTTCGGAAAGAGATTCGATCAGCGCGTATACCAGCTCTTTATCGCTCTCCCGCAGACAGGCCCATTGGAACAGGAGCCGACGCTCCTCCTCCCTCAGTCCGATATCGCTGGTGTTGTTAAAGAACTGTTCCGGTGTGATGCGCATGCCTGCGCAGATGGCCTCCAGCGTCTTGAGCGTCGGTTCCGCGTTCCGGCTCATCAGGCTGCGGATCGTCGATTCCGGCAGTCCGGATTCCTTGGCCAGCCTGGCCACCGTCCACTCCCGCTCTCTGAGCAGCGCTTTCAGCCTCGCTGTGATCTCCATCTTCTGCCTCCGGCCAAAAAGGACGCCATACGGCGTCCTTTATCATTACTTGCGACGGATATACGCGGGCACATCGTCCATGAAGCTCCGGGTGGAACGGCTGTCGTCCGCTTCCTGCGCGGGGGCAGCGGCCGCGCCGCTCTCCGCAAACGGAGACGTGCGCTGCGTGTTCTCGTTCACGAACGAAGGAACGCTCGGCTCGCCGGCGCTGCCGGCCGTCTGGCCGTAGGTGCCGGACTGGAAGGCGGAATCATACCGCCCGTAGCTGCGCGTTCCCGCGCTCTGATAAGAGCCTGCGAAGCTCTGCGGCACATACGGCGCCTGGGAAGGCAGCGTCGCCGGCCGGTCGATGCTGCTGGAGCGCGGCGGGAACGGCTCTTTTTCAAAGCCGGTCGCGATCACGGTGATGCGCACCTCGTCGCCCAGGCTCTCGTCCAGGCTCGCGCCGAAGATGATGTTCGCCTCGCTGTCCGCGGCGGCGGTGATCATCTCGACGGCGTCGTTGATGTCCACGATGCTGCAGTCCGGGTTGCATGTCACGTTGATGAGCACCGCGCGCGCGCCGTCGATGGTGGTCTCCAGCATCGGGGACGCGATGGCGTTCTGCGCCGCGTCGGCCATGGCCTTCTCGCCCTTGCCCACACCGATGCCCAGGTGCGCCATGCCGCCGGATTCCATAACCGCCTTCACGTCGGCAAAGTCCAGGTTGATGATGCCCGTCTGGGAGATCAAATCGGAAATGCCCTGGATGCCCTGGCGCAGTACGTCATCCGCAAACATGAAAGCCGCCTTGAAGGACGTGCCCTTGGGGCAAACCTGCATCAGTTTCTCATTGGGGATTACGACCAGCGTATCCACGCGCTGCTTCAGCTCGTCGATGCCGGACTCCGCCTTGCGCATGCGCGTCTTTCCCTCGAAGGCAAACGGCTTGGTGACCACCGCGATGGTCAGTATGCCCATGTCGCGCGCGATTTCGGCCACGACGGGCGCAGCGCCCGTTCCGGTGCCGCCGCCCATGCCGGCTGTCACGAACACCATATCCGCGCCCTTGAGCGCGCCGGCAATCTCCTCGCGGCTTTCCTCCGCCGCTTTCTTGCCGATCTCCGGCGTAGCGCCCGCGCCCAGGCCCTTGGTCAGCTTCTCGCCGATCTGGATCAGGGTGGCCGCCTTGCTGGTGCGCAGCGCCTGCACGTCCGTATTGACGGCGATGAAATCCACGCCGCTGACGCCGCAGTCGATCATGCGGTTCAGCGCGTTTCCGCCGCCGCCACCGCAGCCCACTACCTTGATGGAAGCCGCCGGACGCTCGTCCATTTCCATTTCAAACACAGATTTGTCCTCCTTAATTTACACCTGAGAGCCCCAACGGCCCTTTATCTTCCAAACAGCCGCTTGATCTTTCCGAAGAAGCCCTCGTCCTCCGACTCCATGTCCAGTGCATTGAAGACCAGCTCCAGCAGCCCGCTGCCGCTTGTGTAGATCTGCGTGGGTTTCAGCTTGTCAATCTTCGCCTTCCCCTCGCGCACGTTGTGGTTCAGCTTGTCGGTGATATAGATGCGCGCGTCTTTCATCGGCATCAGGCCGCCGCCCGTGAAGTAGTAGACGGAATCGCGCCCCAGGCGGATGCCGCTGCGCTCGATGGCGTCCTCGATCATCTCCAGGATCTCGTCCACGCGGGCCTCGACGATCATGCTGACCTTCTCGCCCTCGAACGTCTCGCTCTTGCCGTCCTCCGTCTCCACCTCGATGCCGCGTGTCTTCGTATCCGTGAAGCTGTAAGCGCGCTTCACCTTCTCGCAGAGTTCGAAGGGCTTGTGGAAGCCGTAGGTGAGATCCAATGTGATGTGCGCGCCGCCGATGGGGAGCACCTTCTGCCAGATCACCGCGTCGCCTTCGACCGTCATCACCTCGGTGGACAGGTAGCCCACGTCCACCAGCACGGCCGTCTTGTCGCGCTCCTCGAAGGGGATCAACTGGATCGCCTCGCCCACGGAGGAGGAGAAGAAGCCGCTCGCCTCAATGCCGATTTGGCGCAGCCGCTTGGACACGTCGCTGATGAAAAACTGATCGGCCACCACGAAGCTGATCATGCCCTCGAGCGTGGAGCCCTTCTGGTCGACGGGTTCCAGCGTCTTGGGGCCGTCGTCGATCCTGAACCAGGCCGGGGAGCGGTGAATGATGGCGCCGGAAGGTTTGTCCAGCATCTCGGTCGCCTGCGCCTGGAGCTTTTCCACGTCCTCGCTCGTGACCTTGGGATCCGCCCCCTGCAGGGAGACCTTTGCCTCGATGACGTAGATACGCACAAACTCGCCGGGCACACCGACATAAATCCTGCGCACATGCGCGGAAACTTTCTCTTCCATGGCGCCGATCGCTGCCGCGATCGCGTCCGTCACTTTATCGGGCTCGTTCCAGGCGCCGTTCATGTATCCGTCATACTGGGCCATCCCGACGGAGGTGATGGTCAGTTTCTGACCGGAAATCTCCTCCGCCATCAGCGCGAGGATTTTCGAAGTCCCGAAATCCAGAATTGCAGTTGGTTTGTTAGCCATCGCTCATCATTCTCCCGTCTTGCTGCGTATTGTCAACCTGTCTGTCAGTTAATACTCATCTTTTCAGCCAATACAAAATTATTGTAAACCATATTCTCCCTGCTTGCAAGGTTTCAACATAAATTTTTGTATTCCTTGTGATATGCTTTCATTTTTTCGGCGTTTCTTCCGGGGCAACCGTCGGCGTCGCGGTCGGCGTCGGCGTCATCGTCGGCAATACGTCCGGGATGAAGTGCGCGTCGCTGCCGCTGGAGACGTCGATGCGGGAGCCGTAGAGGCCGCCCTGTTCCTTCCGGATGGAGAGGACTTCCCGCGCAATCAGCAGCTTGATCATCAGGTTGCTGTCGTCTCCCAGGATGATCCGCGCCCCTTCGCGCGTCATCAGGTAGATGTTGTCCGACTGCTGCACGTTCAGTTCCGTCACGCGCGCCAGCATGTTGGCCTCGTAGAGCGCTTTGAGCACGCTTTTCATCTGCTCCAGCTGGTAGCTGTCCCGCACCGGCAGCGTTTCCCCGATGGCCATCCGGAACCCTTCGTTGATGCGCAGCCCGTTGATCGCCGGTCCCGAAATGCCCTCCGCACGCTCCAGCCCGGTACACTCCAGGATCATGCCGGTGTCGTCCAGGACATAGTAGAGGCCGAGCACGTTGACCGTCCCCATGCCCGTCCGCTCGTGAATCTTCAGCGTCAGCGTCCCTTTGTAGTTGTACTCCCGGCCGAGGTATTCGATGTAGCGGTTGGTCTCCAGCCGTCGGCGGAGCTGTGCCGTCGAAAGCAGCGGATAGCTGTCGCCCGGGTGCACCCCGCTCAGCTCGATGATCTCTTCCTTCGGGATGTTGCGGTTGCCCACGACCTGGATGCTCCGCACCACGATTCCGTAGCGCAGAAGCGCCGCGCCCGCCAGCCCCAGAAAGACCACGAGCGCCGGAAACCAGATCCGGCCCTGCCGCCGCTTCCGCTTTTTCATCGCGCGCTGCTTCTTTTTCATGTCAGCGCCAGAACCTTTTTCTTGAAGATCCTTCCGCGGTCCTCGTAATCGCGGAACATGTCGAAGCTCGCACAGGCCGGCGAGAGCAACACGCAGCCGCCGGGAACGGCCAGGCTGCGGCAGCGGGCGAGGCAGGCGTCAAAGTCGTATCCGGCC
The DNA here is from genome assembly GCA_902781095.1 of uncultured Eubacteriales bacterium. Taxonomy (GTDB): domain Bacteria; phylum Bacillota; class Clostridia; order Christensenellales; family Aristaeellaceae; genus Ventricola. Next base: position 78,057 of record CACZHW010000007.1, on the reverse strand, counting down.
ATCTCAAAGTCGGTATAACCCGCTTTCTCCAGCGCCGCACGGATCTGCCCCGCCGTATCCCCGATGAGGACGCAGTGGCGGATCAGGCCGCTTCCGGCGACCGCCTCGGCCAGCTTGTCGAAGGACACCTTCTTGTCGCTGCCGCCCAGGATCAGCACCGTCGGGCGGGTCATCGTGTCGATCGCCTTCAGGGTCGAGTCCACGTTGGTCCCCTTGGAATCGTTGATCCAGGTGACGCCGTCCAGCTCGCGCACGGTTTCAATGCGGTGTTCCACGCCCGGAAAAGTTGATAGCACCTCGCGCATGTTCTCGCACGGGACGCCGAGCGCCCCGGCGATGGCGACCGCCGCCAGCGCGTTTTCCAGATTGTGGCTGCCCGGAATCCGGATTTCGTCGCAGCGGCAAACCGCATGTGTCTGCTCAAGCGCCAGATAGACGACCCCGTCCTCCGCATAGGCGCCGTACGGCACGCGCGTCTTTCTGGAGAACCACGCGACATGCGCCCGGAGACCCTCGGCCATCCGGCGGCAGGTCTCGTCGTCGTAATTGAAGACCGCGACGTCCCGCGGCGTCTGCTGAAGGAAGATGCGCCGCTTCATGCGCACGTACTCTTCCATCGTCCCGTGCCGGGCCAGGTGATCCTCCGTGATGTTCAGGCAGGCGGCAACGTCCGGGTGAAAGGTCGAGACCGACTCGCACTGATAGGAGCTGACCTCGGCGACCGTCACGTCGTCCGGGCGGCTGATCCCGGCCGTCTCCGTGATCGGGTATCCGATGTTGCCGACCACGTGCGTCGTTTTGCCCGTGGAGCGGAAGAACTCGCCCGTCAGCGTCGTCGTCGTCGTCTTGCCGTTGGTCCCCGTGATGGCGACGAGCCGGCCCCGGGTCAGCCGCGCGCCCAGTTCCAGTTCGCCGATGACCTCGATGTCATTGGAGAGCGCCGCCTGCACCAGCGGCGCCTTCCAGGGGATGCCCGGGCTGATGACGATCAGATCCATTCCCGCTTCCAGTTCCAGCGGGTCTCCGCCGAAGACGAGCCTGCAGCCCAGCGCGCGCAGCGCGTCAAAATCCCCCGTCAGGCTCCCCTCGTCCTTGGCGTCGTATGCCGTCACACACGCGCCCGATTGCGCAAGCAGACGCGCGGCGGCCAAGCCGCTGCGCGCCAAACCGCAGACCAGTATCCTTTTCCCTTTTACGTCCATTGACCGAACCCCCTTATGCCGCGCCGAGCAGCGAGAGCACACACAGCGCCACCGTGGTGACCAGATACATCATCACGATCTTCGCCTCGTGCATCCCGCCCAGTTCAAAATGATGGTGAATCGTCGCCATGCGGAAGATACGCTTCCCGTGCGTCGCCCGGAAATACGCAAACTGAATCAGGTCCGATACGCTGGACATCATCATCCAGAAGGCGATCAGCACGAGCAGCAGCGGCTGCCGCAGGAGAACCGCTGCCGAGGAAACCGCGCCGCCGATGAACATGGAGCCCGTATCGCCCATGAACATCCTGGCCGGATAAGCGTTATAAAGCAGGAAGGCCATGCAGCCGCCGCACAGAGCGGCGCAGCCGACGCCCAGGTTTTCCTTGCCGCCGAGGACGCACAGGACGGCCAGCGTGATGAAATCCACCATCGAAACGGACGAAAGAAGCCCGTCCAGGCCGTCCAGCAGATTGGCGCTGTTCGTCGTGCCGACGATGACAAAAGTCATAAGCGGGACGTAGAAGAGTCCCAGGTCAAGCGTCCTGTGGAGAAAAGGAATCTCGATTGCCGTCCCGACCAGAGGATGCCGGCTGCAAAAGACGGAAAAAGCCAGGGCCAGCACCGTCTGCACGGCCAGCTTCTGCTTCGGCGAAAGGCCGCCGTTCTTTCCCCTGCGGATCTTCGTCATGTCGTCCGCAAAGCCGATCAAGAGGTTGGCAAACGCCATGACGAAACAGGCGAAAAGCAGCCCCGCCGCCCCGGCGTCCGCCTTAAAGAAAAGGAGCGACGAACCGAAGGCCGCGATGGCGATGACAAGGCCGCCCATGATCGGCGTGCCCTGCTTCTTTTTGTGCGCTTCCGGCGCCAGCTCGTAGATATTCTGCCCGAATTTCAGCTTGTACAGAACCGGCAAAAGCAGCTTCCCCAGCACCGCTCCGCCCGCAAAGGCTGCCAGCAGCGCCCAGCCCATTCTCGCGATCATCCGATTATCCCCTCTTATTCGTGTGCGGCCGTCTCCGCCGCGATTTCTTCCAGCACCTCGGCGACGACAACCTTTTCGTCGAACGGATGCTTGACCCCCTGGATGTCCTGATAGGTTTCGTGGCCCTTGCCGGCCAGCACGACGATATCCCCGCCGACGGCCATTTCCATCGCCTGGCGGATAGCCGCGCGTCGGTTCTCAATGACCTCGTACGCCGCCCCCGTCGGACGGATGCCCTCCTCGATAGCCGAAAGGATGGCCATGGGGTCCTCAAAGCGCGGGTTGTCGCTGGTTAAGATGGAATAATCCGCCAGCCGGCCCGCGATTTCACCCATCATCGGCCGCTTTCCCTTGTCCCGGTCCCCGCCGCAGCCGAAGACCAGGATGATGCGCCCGCGGCAGAATTCACGCACGGTGTGCAGGATGTTCTCCAGCGCATCCGGCGAGTGACTGTAATCCAAAATGACCCGGTACGGCGTCTCCGTCTTCAGCATCTCCACGCGGCCAGGCACGGAGACGACGCTCTCCAGGCCCTTGCGGATGTTCTCCAGCGAGGCGCCCAGGATCATGGACAGCGAAGCGGCCGCCAGCGCGTTGTAGACGTTGAACATGCCCGTCAGCAGCAGATGCACCCGCGCCGAATGCAGATCCCGCAAGCTCAGCGTAAACGAAACGCCGCTCTCCGTGATCTCGATGTCGCGGGCAAAGACGTCCGCCTTGCTGCTGATTCCGTAGGTCAGCATCGGGCAGCTGATGTCGCCGAGGATCCGTCCCGTCGTCTCCTCGTCGACGTTGAGTGCAGCGTTTTTCACCATCCCGTCGCGGAAAAGAAGCTTTTTCGCCTGGAAGTAGTTCTCCATCGTGCCGAAAAAGTCCAGATGGTCCTGCGAGAGGTTGGTGTAGGCCGCGGCTTCGAAAACGACGCCCTCCAGCTTGCGCAGGAAGAGCGCGTGCGCCGAAACCTCCATGCAGACGACCTCCACCCCCGCATTGGCCATGATGGAGAGGATGGAGAACATCTCGATCGGGTCCGGCGTCGTCAGCTTGCTGGGCAGCTTCGTCTTGCCGGCGATGCAGCCGGTGGTGCCGATGATGCCGCAGGCCATTCCCGCCTGCTCCAGGATGCTCTTGAGCAGATACGTCGTCGTCGTCTTGCCCTTCGTGCCCGTGATGCCGATCAGCTTGAGGCGCCTCTCCGGGTGTCCGTAGAAAGCGGCCGCCATGCGCGCCATGGCGGCGCGCACGTCCGTTACGATAATCTGCGGGCAGGACAGCGGAAGCGCGCGCTCGACAACGAGCGCGCGGCATCCGTTTTCTATCGCCTGTGGGGCAAAATCATGTGCATCCGCTTTTGCGCCCCGGATGCAGAAAAAAAGCCCGTTTTTGCACTGCTGCCGTGAATCCGCGGTCAGCGTTTCAATATCGACATCCCTCTTGGAGGTCCGCCCTGTCATTTCAGGGAGATTTGCCGTTAGCAAAGAGAGATACATAGTCTTCCTCCTGTGGCCCGAAAAAACGGGCTGCCCCGTTTATCCGCCGATGTGCAGTATTTCCAGCAGCCCCAGCATGACATCCAGAAACTCGAAGCGCGGCTCTTCCGCCGCTGCGTTCGCGGTTGTCTCCATTCCTTCCGGGATCTGGATGTAGATTTTTTCCGTATTGGCGCGCTCCCTGCGCAGCATGCCCAGCTCGTTCTGCGCACGGTTGCGGATTCTCTCGCCGTTCTGCGCCTTCTCCAGCCGCGCTGCAAGTTCCTCGTTTTCCCGGATCAGGGCGACTGTAGCGGTGTTGAACGCCTCAATCGAGCTCCTGTTGCGCGCCCCTTTCAGGCCCTTCGCGCCCCAGACGAAGCCGAGGAACACGATGGCGCACAGCAGCAGCGCGCAAAGCGCAGCCGCCCCTCTGTCCTCTCTTGCCGATCGGACCCAATAGGCGCCGAAGCTCTCCTTGGACGCCGGTTCCGCGCGATGTGCCTGGTGCACGGGTCTCGCCGCGGCGCGGACCAGGACGGGCTCCGGAGATTCCTCCCCGTCGCGATAGCCGCGGCGGTTAAAATCCCGCAGCCTGTCGCCCGCGGAGCCGGCCGGCGTGCGCGCGATGTAAAGATCGTTCTCGTCCGTGTATCCGGCCGATACGAAACGGGAGACAGACCGTTTCGCCCCTCTGCGGTATGCCAAGTCTGTCCCCTCCTTTCCGATCCTGTTTGCGCCCCGTGCTTACTCCGGATACTTTTCGTAGATATAATCGACCAGGTTTTCGAAGCTCTCCTCGGTCTCGCGCTCCATCTTCGCATAGACCTCGGCATCCCAGATTTCTATGTAATGGTTGAGGCCGACGAAGACGACGTCCCGTGAAAGGCCGATCTTACTCCGCAGTTTGGACGGGATCAGCACCCTTCCCTGGGCGTCGATGTTGTTGCCGGAGAAGGAGACGCTCATCAAGTAGCGCTCGTACTGGAGGCCGACCTTGTCCATCGGGTTGATGTGCGAGAGGCGTTCCAGCTGGCTCATCCACACCTCTTTCGGGTAGATCGCGACAGCTGTCTTGGTGGGGTTGATGGTGATGGTGAAATCCTCGCCCAGCGCCTCCCGGAAGGAAGACGGGATGATGGCTCTGCCTTTTCCGTCCAGCGAGTGATCAAACGATCCCGAGAATGCCATCTGATCAATCGCCTCCTTTTTCCTTCCATTTTTCACCCTTTTAAGATACTTTACACCATTTCACTCCACTTTTCAAGAACCCCACCATGAAGATTTTGCTAAATCCTCTGCCGGTTTGTAATACTTGCGCAACATCTTTTATCGACATATTCCGTTCTTATGTCGCCAACAGAAATAAAAAAAGAACGCAGGAACCAGTCCTTGCGTTCGAATCTTCTGCAACCCTCAACCTGTAGTCCGGCGGCCGGACAGATCATAAGCTCAGCTTTGGGTCAGTGAAATATTTTTTAATTGAAACTGGAGCGCGTCACAGGAGACCAGGTCGTAGCGCACGCCGCCCACGCATCCCGTAAAGCCGCGACGGATGCTGGGCCCGTGCAGATGGCCGTAGACGCACCGGCTCACGCCGTAATCGGAGAGCAGCTTCGTAAAGCCCGTTTCCGTGCATTCCGGATACAGCGGCGGATAGTGCATCATGGCGACCACGGGCAACCCGTCCCCCAGGCGTCTCGCCTCTTTCAGCGAGAGCTCCAGCCGGCCGCATTCCCGGTTGTAGAGCTTCACAGTCTGCGCGTCCGCCTGTGACCCGGCCGGGATGTTCCACCCGCGCGTGCCGCAGAAGACAACCCCGTCCAGCACCAGCGCGTCGTTCTGCAGCGCGAACATGTTTTCCGGAAGGTTTTGACGCAGCTGCGTCAGGGAAGACCACCAGTAATCGTGGTTGCCGCGGATGAGGAGGATGCGTCCGGGGAGCTCCGCGATCGAGAGCAGGTCATGGAGCGCATCGCCGAGCTGCATCGCCCATGAAATATCGCCGGGGATGAGTACGACATCCTCCGGCGCGACTTTTCGGCTCCAATCCTCGCGGATCCTGTCATAGTGACCCTTCCAGTGCTCCCCGAAGACGTCCATCGGCTTGATGTCCCCTCCGGGCAGATGCAGATCACCGATTGCCCAAATCTCCAAATAAATCTCCCTTGCCCGCGGATTTACTCGTCCTCTTCGTCCTCGTCATCCTGCTCGGCTTCCTTGCTCTGCTCCTCTTCAAGGGAGAGCTGCTCCCCCATGCCGGCCGGCAGATCCTGGTTGATGTCGTCCATCGGCAGATCTTCCATCTCGTCGACCTCCGACATCTCCATGTCGTCCGATTCGCGGGTGACGCTCTCCTCCTGCTGTTCCATGTCCTCGTCATTCTGATGGGACATTTCCTTGTAGCAGGCATAGCAGACGTCTTTCCCCGGCATCACCGGGTTCTCGTTGCAGATGGAGCACAGCTCCGCATAGTCGTCCTGCTCCTCGCCGCGCATTTCACGCTTGCAGACAGGGCAGTACTGTTCCTCTTCCCTTATATAGTTTAACTCGCATCTCGGGCATTTGATAAATCCCACGGCTTACACTCCCTTTTGGTCTACTCCGTCCTGGCCAAAGCGCAATGGACGGTCCGATTTTCGCCGCACATTATACATCACTCATAGGGCCTGCGCAAGCCTTCGCACGGTAAAGCTTTCGTTTTTTTCGTTCCGGCCGGTATTCGCGGAAAATCTTTTGATTAAAAGAAAAACGGCAGAAACTGCCGTTTTACCGTGAGCGCTGTCTGTAAGCCGAGTTCTGTATTCGGCGGTCATCTATCTAGTCCCATCGTTACCGAATGGGCTCCAGCGAAATCCTGAGAGCTTGACGGGCCGTCTCAAACGCTCTTTCGTTTCTTGCTCCGGACGGGGTTTACAGCGCGGACATGTCGCCATGCCGCGGGTGAGCTCTTACCTCGCCTTTCCACCCTTACATGTTGCCATGCGGTATCTCTCTGTTGCACTTTCCCTGGGGTCGCCCCCGCCGGGTGTTACCCGGCGCCCTGCCCTGCGGAGCTCGGACTTTCCTCACGCTTGCGCGCGCGGCCGCCCGACGGCCTCACGGCATGCGATACTATAGCAGTTTACGGCGGCGGTGTCAACCGGAATCCATTTCCGCCTTATTCCGCCACCAGGATGATCCTGCCGCAGTTCTCGCACTCCACATAGGGCGCGCCTGTGCGGATTTTATCCATATCCGCCGCCGGAAGCTGGGTGTTGCACCCACCGCAGCGTCCGTCGTGAATGGTGGTCACCGGCGGAGAGGAATGCCGCTTGATCGTCTTGTACTTCTCCAGCAGCTGGGCGGGGATGTTCTTTTCCTCCTCCGCCACCCGCTTCTGCAGCTCTTCCAGCTTGACGGAGGCGTTCTTGTACTCCTCGTCGTAGAGCACCTTGATGCGGTCGAACTCCGCACGCGCCTTCGCGGCGCGCACGCGCACCTCGTGCTGGAGCCTGTCGCGCGCGTCCGCGTCCTTGCGAAGCTTCGCGATCTCGGATTCGTAGCGCGTGATGGTGCCCAGCAGCTTCTGCAGCGAAGCGATCTGGGCCTCCGCCTGTTCCGCATCCTGCGGCGTTTCCTTCTCAAACAGCCCGGCCGCTTCGGCGACGGCGGCGTTCAGGCGCTCGACCTCGTCCGCCAGGGCCTCCGCCCTGTCCCCCATGACCTCGACCTCGCTGCCGATTTTCTTGAGCAGCGTCTGCTGCTCCAGCAGGAAATCGCGGTATTTCATCAGTTCCTTCCGGTTGTTGCTGGCGCGCATTTCCTTCTCATAGCGCTCCAGTTCCATATCGACGGACTGGTACTTCCGCAAAAGCTCAAATTGCTGTTCCAAAATCAGGCCCTCCTCATCAGCCGCGCTCAAACGGGTCCACGCCTGAGCAGAAAAATGTCATTTTATATTGTAGCGCATCCGCTTCCTTTTGTAAAGCGTCGCGCAGCGCGGCACAGACCGGGCGCTCCGTCTCGTAATGTCCCGCCTCGATGACGGGGCAGCCGTCAAAGACGGCGTCCAGCGCCTCGTGCTGCCGGATCTCTCCGGTCAAAAAGCAGTCCGCCCCCAGCTCCATCGCTTCCCTGTAGTCCGAGCCGCCCGCGCCGCTGCAGCAGCCGAGCACGTGCACCGGTTTGTCCGGGGAGCCGTAGGTGCGGATCTGGGCACCCAGCGTTTCCCGGATCCTCTCGCACAGCTCGCCGAAGCGCATCTCCCTCTCCAGATCGCCCACACGGATGAAGCCCTCGCCGCGCACGTCGTGCACACCGGCCGCCGCGATCAGCGTGTCGTTGACGCCGCCCGGCGCGCGATCCAGATTGGTATGCGCCGCGATGTGCGAGAGCCCCGATGCGGCCAGCTGAAGGATCAGCTCCCCCTCCCGGGTCTCGTCGGTGATGCGCTGCACCGCGTGGAACATCAGCGGATGGTGGGTGATGATCGCCGCGCACCCCAGCTCCTTCGCCTCCCGGATTACCTCCGGCGTCAGGTCCAGCGCGATGAGCGCCGCGCGCACCGGTGCCATGCGGCGGCCGACCAGCAGGCCCACGTTGTCCCATTCCTCCGCCGTCTCATACGGCGCAAGGCGGCCGACCAGCTCCCGGATATCCGAAACCGTACAGTCCTTCATGCCCAGTTCCTCCGAAATCATTTCGATTTCCGCGGCGATTTCCGCCGTCTTTTCAAGGCTCTTCGGCGTGCGCTTCACGCAGGCCAGGCGCTGCTCCTGTCGTCTTTTCGCAAGCAGGCCCGTCAGGTAGCGCCGGCGGCCTTCGCTCATCCCCGCCTCCTGCTGGGCGCCCAGCAGCGACTCCTCCGCCGAGAGCTCGCGCCGCTCGCCCTCTTCGCAGAGAAAGATTACATACTGGCGGCCCTTGACCTCCGCGTACGCTTCCTCGCGGATCTGCAGCCCCATGCCGGAGAGGCCGCTGCGCAGCAGCGGGACGTCCGTGTTGGCCTGGAGCACCAGCAGCGCGCCGCCCAGCTTCTGCCGCCCTTTTTGCAGCATGTCCAGGATCAGCCTGCCGCCCATACCGGCCATGACGACGCAGTCCGGCTTCTCCCCGTCTTCCAGCGCCGAAAGGCCGTCCGCCTCGCGGAACTTCACCCGGCTGCCGTAGATGCCCGGATCCAGCAGCAGCCGCGCCTTGGCCAGAGACGGACCGCTGATGTCCGAGGCGATGACCGAAAGATCCGGCCGCTGCCGCAGCAGATAGGCCGTCAGATAGCCGTGATCGCAGCCGACGTCCGCCACCAGCGGCGCCTCTTTGTCCGCCAGCGTTCTGAGCACCAGGTCCGCTGCCGCCCGCAGCCGCTGGTCAATTCCCTTCTTGGGGTGCTGCATACGTCCTCCTTTTCCGGAAAAAGAGCGAAGGCTCTGTGGCCTCCGCCCCGGGTATCAGTCGAGATAATCCTTCAGTTTCTTGCTCCTGCTCGGGTGGCGGAGCTTGCGCAGGGCCTTGGCCTCGATCTGGCGGATGCGCTCGCGCGTCACGTTAAACTCCTGGCCGACTTCTTCCAACGTCCGCTGCCGTCCGTCCTCCAGGCCGAAGCGCAGGGAGAGCACCTTCTTCTCCCTCGGCGTCAGCGTGTCCAGGACGCTCATCAGCTGTTCCTTCATCAGCGTGAAGCTCGCGGCCTCCGCGGGCGGCGGCGCGTCCTCGTCCTGGATGAAGTCGCCCAGGTGGGAGTCCTCCTCCTCGCCGATCGGCGTCTCCAGCGAGACGGGTTCCTGCGCGATCTTGGTGATCTCCCTCACCTTTTCCACGCTGATGCCCATCGCCTCCGCCGTCTCCTCCGGCAGCGGCTCGCGTCCCTTTTCCTGCAGCAGCTGCCGGTTGACGCGGATCAGCTTGTTGATGGTCTCCACCATGTGCACGGGGATACGGATCGTGCGCGCCTGGTCGGCGATGGCGCGCGTAATCGCCTGACGGATCCACCAGGTCGCATAGGTGGAGAACTTGTATCCCTTCGTATAGTCGAATTTTTCCACCGCCTTGATGAGGCCGAGATTTCCCTCCTGGATGAGGTCGAGGAAGAGCATGCCCCTGCCCACGTAGCGCTTGGCGATAGAGACGACCAGGCGCAGGTTGGCTTCCGCCAGCTTTTTCTTGGCCGCTTCCGCCGCCTCGCCGCCCTTCTCCATCTCCTTGGCGATCTCGATCTCCTCGTCAGCCGTCAGCAGCGGTACCTTGCCGATTTCCTTGAGGTACATGCGGACCGGATCGTCGATGCCGATGCCCTCCGGTACGGAGAGATCCTCGTTCTGCGCCGAAACCTCGGCGGGGATGGCCGACGCCGCGTCCTCGGCGGCATTGACGACGCTGACGCCTTCCGTTTCCAGCGTTTCGAATACCGAATCGATCGCATCCGCATCCATATCCAGGTCGGCGATGCGGTTCATGACCTCCTGATAGGTGACAGTCCGGTGTTCGTTTCTGGCAGCCTCAACGATCTCCTTGACCTTCTGCTGAACCTGCTCACGCGTTAAAGACATAGGTTAACCTTCCTTTCTGTTGCCCATCAGCCGGCGTTGCTCCGACAATTCCTGTATTCTCGTAAGCGCTGTCCGCTTTTCTTTCGCAGAAGCGGCGTCCAGCCCCTGTGTCAGTTCTGCGATTTCCATATCGATGCGCCGGATGTGCAGCTTCTCCAGGCAGTCGTGCACGATCTGCAAATCCGTCTCCTCGTCGCCCGGCGAATCCTCCTGAAAGATCTCCGCCGCACGGCTCCGCTTTTCGTCGTCCTCTATCGCTTCCAGAATAGCGCCGGGCTGGCGGCCGGCAAGCAACTGCTCCGCCAGTTCCCGTCCTTCCTCTGTAATGAAGTCGTACGCGCTGATCGTCTGGTTTCCGGCCAGACCGTCCGCCAGCAGGCGTAGCAGCTGGCGCTCCGCCGCCACGGTTCCGCGGTCTTCCCCGTTTGCCGTCCTGTCCAGCGGCCTGGCCTCCCGCTGATACGTCCTGCGTTCTTCCTGCCGGATCATCTCCGTCCGGCCGATCTGTGCCAGCAGCACTTCCCTTGAGAAGCCCGTCTCGATCATCAGCCGCTGCACGTAGTTCTCCAGTTCGACCGGCTCTTTCACCCTGGCCAGCCATTTGGCGCACGCCTTGGCATAGGCCGTCCGGCCTTCCTGCGTGGCCATCTCGTGGTTCTCCGCTTCCCGGCGCATCCGGTAGATATTGCCGTCCATGGGGCGCAGCCGGCTGATGCCCTCTTTGCCCTGGCTGCGGATGTACTCGTCCGGATCCATGCCGTCCGGGAAATCCAGCACGCGTGCCGGGAGATCCTCGTCCTCGAAGATGTCCAGCGCGCGCAGGATCGCATGCTGTCCGGCGGCGTCCCCGTCGTAGGAGACCCACACCTCCGGCGCCCACCGCTTGAGCAGCCGCGCCTGTTCCTGGGTCAGGGCCGTGCCCAGCGTCGCGCACACGCCTTCCACGCCCGCCTGGGTCATGGCGATCACGTCCATGTAGCCTTCCGTCAGGATGATCCTGCGCAGATTCCGCTGTTTGACCAGAAGGTTGGCCGCAAAGACGCCGAGCCGCTTGTTGAACACGGGTGTATCCCCCGTATTGAGATACTTCGGTTTCGCATCGCCCAGCGCCCTGCCGCCGAAACCCAGAACGTGGCCGCGCGCGTCGATGATCGGAAAGATCACGCGCGTGCGGAACATGTCGTAGGTGCGCCCGTCGCGCTGTACGCTGATACCGGCGCGCACCAGTTCCTCCGCCGTAAAACCCAGGTCCGTCAGTGCGCGGGTCGCGCCGTCGCTCGTGGGCGGCGTGCAGCCCAGGCCGAACTTGCGGATCGTGTGGTCATTCACGCCGCGCTCATGCAGGTAGGCGAGCATGCGGGCGTTTTCGTCCTTCCACAGCTGTGCATGAAAAAAGCGGGCACACTCCCGGTTCGCCTCATACAGCCTGTCCTTTTCGGTGCGGGACAGCCGCTCCTGCCGGGACTCCTGCAGCTGCGGCACTTCCATGTGCGCCTGTTCCGCCAGGGCAATCACCGCATCCCGGAACTCCAGATGCTCCATCTCCATGACAAAGGTGATGGCGCTGCCGCCGGCATGGCAGCCGAAGCAGTAATACATCTGCTTTTGCGGGTTCACGCTGAAGGACGGCGTCTTTTCTCCGTGAAAGGGGCATAGCCCCCAGTACCGTCCGCCCCGCTGGGTCAGCTGTACGTGCCTCGAAACAACCTGAACGATATCCGTCCGGTCCCTCAGTTCATCCAGCCAGGCAGAAGGAAACCTTCCTGCCACATGATTCACCGTCCCTATTCGCCGCGGCAGGCGTTTTTCCTGCCGCGCCGTCCAAATCTCCCGGGGCTCAGTTCATTCCGTCGAAGAAAGGCGGGATAAACAGCTCCTGAAAGCGCTTGATTGCAAACGCGTCCGTCATACAGGCGATGTAGTCGCCCACGGACCGCTCTGTTCCCTCTTTATAGGCGATCTCCACGTACTCGTTGGGCATCAGCGCGGGGTGCTCCAGATACGTGCCGAACAGCTCCTCGATGATGTGCGCCGTCTTGCGCGTTTCCCCCTCGGCCCAGTCCCTGGAGTACACGTGGGCAAACAGGAAAGACCGCAGCTGCAGCAGGGCTTCCCATTCCCTGGGCGCCATGGCGATTTCCGCCCTGTCCTTCGACCATTCCACGACGCTCACGATCATCGTGTTGATGCGCTGGCCGTGCGTGCTGCCGAGGATCCGGATGGCCTCCTTCGGCAGCTGCTCCTGCGTCAGGATCCCTGCGCGCACGGCGTCGTCGATGTCGTGGTTGACATAGGCGATGCGGTCTGCGAGGTGGACGCAGCACCCCTCCGGCGTGGCCGGCGGGATGTGCCCCGAATGGTGCTCGATACCGTCGCGCACCTCCCAGGTCAAATTCAGGCCGCGGCCCCCGTTTTCCAGCCGCTCCACCACGCGCCGGCTCTGTATCCTGTGCTCGAATCCGCAGGACATCAGCCGGTTCAGCGTATCCTCGCCCGCGTGGCCGAAGGGCGTGTGCCCCAGATCGTGTCCCAGCGCGATGGCTTCCGCCAGATCCTCGTTGAGCGCCAGCGCCCTGGCCAGCGTACGGGCGACCTGCGTCACCTCCAGCGTATGGGTGAGGCGCGTGCGGTAATGGTCGCCGACGGGGGAAAGGAATACCTGCGTCTTCCCCTTGAGCCGCCTGAAGGACTTGCAGTGGAGAATCCGGTCCCTGTCGCGCTGGAACTCCGTGCGCATGTCGTCGGGGGTGACGGGAGCTTCCCGCCCCTTCGTCCTGCTGCTGAGCGTCGCGCGTTCCGACAGGTTCTGCCGCTCCTGCGCCTCCAGTCTCTGCCGGATGGTCACGTCTCCCGCCTCCCGTCCCACGATTTGCTTAATAGAAATTCGACGTTTCGCGGCAAAACCCTTTTTCGCCGCAAAAAAGACGGATTCTTTCCCGAATCCGTCCGCTTCACCGGAAAAACTCGAAGAGCAGAAGGTCTCCGCTCTCCACGGCGATTTCCGCCGTGTCCGCCGTCACGGTATTGCTGATGCCCAGCGGAAAACCCGAATCCATCCTGCCGCCTTCAAGCGGGTAGAAAAAACCGCGGAGCGATACGCCTTCCGCCGCCCCCAGGGCCAGCAGGGAAACCGTCTCCCCCTTTGCGCCGTCAAGCGTCATCCGCCCCGGCACGCGGCAGACGCGCAGCCCCTCCGCCAGGATCTCGGCCCGGGCCCCCAGGCGGTGCGCGCGGATCAGCAGCATCAGGTTGCCCAGGAGATGGTCCGGCCGCCCGCCGAGGGCGCCCAGCAGCGTGATCTCCTTTGCCCCTCGTTTCACCGCCGCATCCACGGCGTGCACGCCGTCCGTATCGTCCTTGATGCGGGAAAGCCGCTCCTCCGGCACGCGGCCTTCGTACCGGCGCAGCACCCCGGGGTCGACCGAATCCATATCCCCCAGCAGGAAGTCCGGCACAAGGCCGGCCGAATGGAAGGCCGCCAGTCCGCTGTCCGCCGCCGCCGTCCAGTCCGCCTGCCGCGCGCAGCGGCGGAGGAGTGCCGCGCCCGGCGGATCGCCGCCGAGGACGATCAGCGCCCTCATGCCCGACCGCCGCGGATTTCCGCGATGACCCCCGCAGGGTCCTCCGCCCTGAAAAGGCCCGTCCCCATCACGAGGACGTCCACCCCCGCGTCGAGCACTTCGCGCGCGTTGCCTTCGTTGATTCCCCCGTCCGCCTCGATGAGCACCGGATGCCGCGCCGCTTCCGTCATCGCGCGGATTTCCGCCGCCTTGAGCAGGCACTCCCTGCGCATCTTCTGCCCGCCGAAACCGGGCTGCACCGTCATGATCAGCGCAAGATCAGCCATCGGAAGCAGCGGCTTCAGCACGGATGCGGGTGTCCCCGGGTTGACGCAGATGCCTGCGCGCAGCCCTCTCGCGCGGATTTTCTCCAGCACGGCCGCCGGCTCCGCGGCCTCCGCGTGTACGGTGATCCCGTCGGCGCCCGCGTCCGCAAACGCGTCGATATAGTTCATCGGATCGGAGAGCATCAGGTGGACATCGAGGAACAGGTCCGTCTTTTTGCGGACCGCTGCCACGAACGCGGGACCGAAGCTGATGTTCGGCACAAAGTGGCCGTCCATCTGGTCAAAGTGAATCCATTCGGCCCCCCAGCTTTCCACCCGGCGGACTTCCTCCCCCAGGTTCAGTAAATCCGCTCCGAGGAGCGAAGGCGCAAAGATCATGTGTATCTTCCTTTCTGGTTTTCCCGTGCCTCGGCGAGCAGCGTACGGTATCTCTCCCACCGCTGTTGGCCGAGTTCTCCTTTTTCCACCGCGCGGCGCACCGCGCAGCCGGGTTCCCTGTCGTGCAGGCAGGGCTGGAACCGGCAGCCTTCCTCCAGCGCCGCGTATTCCGTATAGTATCCGGCGATATCCAAAGGCGTCAGGTCGTCGTCCAGTTCCAGCAGGCTGAATCCGGGCGTATCCATCACGTAGGCCCCGCCCAGCGCCATCAGTTCCGCCCGCCTCGTCGTGTGCCTGCCGCGCTCGGTCTTCTCGCTGAGGCCGCCCGTCTCCATCTCAAGCCCGAAGAGCGCGTTGAGCAGGCTCGTCTTGCCGACGGCGGACTGGCCGGCCAGGCACGTCACCCGGCCCTCCATCATGGGCCGCAGCGCCTCCAGCCCGGCGCCCGTCCTGGCGCTGACGAAAAAGCTGTGCAGCTCGCTGCCTGCGTATTCCCTGCCGATTCTTTGCGGCAGGTCGCTTTCAAGGTCCGTCTTGTTGACGCAGATGGCCGGCGTCATGCCGCCGCGCCTGGCCCGGAGGATCAGCTTGTCGATCATCACCATGTCGGGCAGCGGAACGGGCGCCAGCACCAGCATCAGCGTATCCACGTTGGCGACGCTGGGGCGTACGAGCTCGTTTTTCCGCGGAAGAATCTGCTCGATCCATCCGTCCTCTTCTCCCTCTCCGGGCATAAAGGCCACCCTGTCGCCGACCAGCGGTTTCAGCCCCGTCCTGCGCAGCTTTTTCTGCGCGCGGAGCGTATACAAACCGCTGCCGGCCCGGTCTTCCACCGTGTAAAAGCTGCCGATGCCCCGCAGAATGATTCCTTCCAATTTTCACCCCGTCTGCCGCGTCACAGTATCGTGATTTCGTGTTCTTCCTTCAGGTTTCCGTCGACGTAGAGCCGCCACTTCTTCGGCCCGGAGGTCTCGCTGCGCAGCGTCACGCTGATCTGCACCGGTCCCGGCGTCCCGTGCCGGGCGGAATACATCTCGTTTTCCGCCGCGTCGTCCACCAGGGTGATGCGTATGGCGCAGCCGCTCTCCGGTACGTCGACCTCCGCCGAAACGGCGTAGGTTTTGTCCCACTGGCGGTAGCGCCCGACGGCCAGGCTGATTACCTGCCCGGGCTCGACCTCCATGAACTGCGGCAGCGACTGTTCCAGCACCACGCCGTCCTGTGTGGGCGACCGTGTATCCCGGTAGGTGACCTCGCCCGCGGAGAGGCCGACCTGCTCGATGCGCTGCAGCGCTTCCTCCTCGCGCACGTTCGTCAGTTCCGGCACGACGACGCGCCCCACTGAAACGGTAAGGTTCACGGCCTCGCCGGCCTTGCGGCGCGCGCCGGCCTCCGGCTCCTGTGAAACCACCATGCCCCGGATGACCTCGCTGACCGTGCCCGTAACCGTCCCCACGGTAAACCCGTTCCCGGTGATCAGGGCTTCCGCCTCCTGCTGGGTCATCCCGGCGACGTACGGCACCATGATCATGTCGCTGCCCATCGACAATCGCACAAGGACGGTGGAACCCTTGTCCACGGTCTGTCCCGCCGCCGGTTCCTGTCCGATGACGTAGCCTTCCGCCACGGCGTCGTCGTATTCCCACTGCACGCCCATCTGCAGATCGGAGCCGGAGAGCATCTTCTCGGCGCCGGACGCGTCCAGCCCGGCAAGATCCGGCACGTCCGAGACGACGAACAGCGTCCGGTACAGCCGGTAACCGGCGAATCCCGCGAGAACCGCCAGCACGATGGCCAAGCAGAGGATGACAGTTCCCATCCTCCTGTCGGTCTGCGGGCGCTCCGTTCCGGCCGGCGCTCTCCGCCTGCGCTTCTCGTTGTCCATAAACGCGCCGTCCGGATGGCGCAGACCGCGCCGCAGATCGCGGATCATGGCGTCCGCGCTCTGGTAGCGGTTTTGCGGCTGCTTTTCCAGCGCCTTGCGGATGATCTTGGCCAGCGCCGGAGAAACCTCCGCTTCCTCCTCCACCGGCGTGGGCTCTTTCATCAGGTGCATCATCGCGACGGAGACGGCCGTCTCCCCCTGGAAGGGCACGTGCCCGGTCAGCATCTCGTAGAGGATCACGCCGACCGAGTAGAGGTCGCTCGCCTCCGTCGCCCGCATGCCCTTCGCCTGTTCCGGCGAGAAGTAGTGGACGGAGCCGATGACGCTGCCGTCTCCCGTCAGCGTCTTGGTATCCGCGATGCCCGCGATGCCGAAATCCCCCATCTTCAGCTGGCCGCTGCGCGTCACCATGAGGTTCTGCGGCTTGATGTCCCGGTGGATGATCTTGCGCGAATGCGCGTGCCCCAGTGCAGCGAGAATCTGCAGCGCGTAATGCACCGCTTCCTCCTGCTGCATCGTCCCCTTCTGCTGGATGATTTCCTTGAGCGTCTTGCCGTCCACGTATTCCAGCGCGATATAGCGCACGCCGCCGACGGCCCCGGAATCCACCAGGTTGACGATATTGGGATGGTTCAGCCTCCTGCCGACCTCCGCCTCCCGCTGAAAGCGTTCGCGGTATTCTTCGTCGTGCTCGTATTCCTCGCGCAGGACCTTGAGCGCCACCGTCTGGTGGGTCTTGAGGTCGAAGGCGCGGTATACGACGGCCATGCCGCCGCTGCCGATGACCTCCTCGACGCGGAACCGGCGGCTGACGACCTTGCCGATCAACCTCGCTTCCACGCCGCCGCCTCCTCTCTGCACAGGATGAGGGTGACGTTGTCCAGTCCGCCGGCAGCCAGCGCCAGCCGGATCAGGGCGTCGGCAGCCTCCTCCGGATCCCCTTTCTTCATTTCGGCGGCGATCGCCTCGTCCCTCACCATGCCGGAAAGGCCGTCCGAGCAGAGCAGCCAGCAGTCGCCGGGGTGGTTGTCCTCCAGGATGAGATCAGGCTGGTTGTCCCCTTCCGTGCCGAGCGCGCGCGTGATGATGTTCCTGCGCGGATGGCTTCTCGCCTCTTCCTTCGTGATGATGCCGGCCTCCACCAGCTCCTCCACCAGCGAGTGGTCCCGCGTGATCTGCGTGAGGTTACCGTCGCGCAGCCGGTAAATCCGGCTGTCACCCGTATGCGCCAGATAGGCCCGGTCTCCCGAGAGCCAGAGGACGGAAAGCGTCGTGCCCATGCCGCTGCATTCCGCGTGGGTCTCGGCATGCTTCAGGATATCCGCGTTGGCCGCTGCAAAAGCGTCCCGCAGCTGCGGGAACGAAGCCCTCTTCGCGCCTTCCGCCATCTTTCGCACGGCCTCGATGGCCATGGCGCTGGCAACCTCGCCCGCCAGATGGCCGCCCATGCCGTCGGCGACGGCGAAGATGCCCTTGTCCGCGTCGTACCAGGCGGAATCCTCATTCTGGATCCGCGACAGGCCGATGTTCGTCCTCATGGCCGACGGCATCCTGCGTCACCTCCCCCCGCTTCCTTTTCGCTCTCCCGGATATACCGCCTGCGCAGCTGTCCGCAGGCGCCTTCAATGTCGTCCCCCATCTCCCTGCGCCGCGTCACCGAGATGCCCGCCGCCTCAAGCGCTTCTTTAAAGGCGCGGACCTCCCGCTCGCTTACGCCGCACAGCCCCCTTTCCGGTACGCTGTTCAGCGGGATCAGGTTGACGTGGCACTGCATGCCGCGCAGCACGTGCGCCAGTTCCGATGCCTGCCGCACGTCGGCATTTATGCCGTGAATCAGGGCGTACTCGATGATCACGCGCCGCCCTGTCTTCTCTATGTAGGTGCGGCAGGCCGAAAGCACGTCCGCCATCGCGTAGCGTTTGGCGACCGGCATAATCCGCCTGCGTACCTCGTCGTTCGGCGCGTGCAGGGAGAGCGACAGGGTCACCGGGAGCCCCTCCTCCGCAAAGCGGAGCATCTGCGGCACGAGGCCGCAGGTGGAGAGGGATACGCTGCGCATGCCGATGTTCAGCCCATCCGGGTGCCGGAGGATCCGCAGAAACCGGACCACCTCGTCGTAGTTGTCCAGCGGTTCCCCGCTGCCCATCAGCACGATGTTGCCCACGTGTTCGCCCTTGCCCTCATCTGCCAAGAGCGTATTGGCACAGACGATCTGCCCCAGCATCTCGCCGGCTGTCAGTCCGCGCACGCATCCGTCCAGCGTGGAGGCACAGAAGAGGCAGCCCATCCGGCAGCCCACCTGCGTGGACAGGCAGAGCGTGCAGCCGTAGCTGTAGCGCATCAGCACGCCTTCGATGACGTTGCCGTCGCCAAGCCGGTAGAGGAGTTTCATGGTCCCGTCCAGCCTGGAGACGACGGTCTCCAGTACGCTGACCGGATTGGCGCTGCACTCCGCCTCCAGCCGGCTGCGGAAGTCCTTCGGGAGATTGAGCATCCCGGAAAAGGGTACGCCCTTGTGCAGCCAGGCGAAGAGCTGACGGCTCCTGAAGGCCGGCTGGCCCTGGTTTTTCGCCCATTCGGTCAGCTCTTCCGGATTCATGTTCAACAGTTCCAGCTGCATATGCTCTCTCCCGGTTTGTTATTTTCTGTGCAACCTGCAGATGTAGAATCCGTCCATCCCGTCCCTGTGGGCGAACAACTGCAGGCCGCAGTCGCCCTCCAGCGCCGCAAGCGCGGCCGGCAGCTCGCCCGCAAGCGGCCGGACCTCGTACTCGTCATGCCGCTGCAGAAAGGCGCGGATCTGCTCCTCGTTCTCCTGCGGCAGGACGGAGCAGGTGGAGTAGACCAGCGTACCGCCCGGCTTTACCATCGGCGCTACCGCGTCCAGGATGCTCTTCTGCGTCTCGCACAGCGAGCGGACGCCCTCCGCCGTGACGCGGTACTTGAGGTCGGGCTTCTCCGTCATAACGCCCGTCCCGGAGCAGGGCGCGTCCACCAGGGCAGCGTCCAGCGTCCCGTTCATCTCCGGGCGCGGCTGGGCCGCGTCCCGCAGCATCGGTCTCACGTTGTCCAGGAAGAGCCGCTTCGCCGTCTTCTGGATCAGCTCCACGCGGTGCGCGTGGGTGTCCCACGCGAAGACGCGTCCGCTGCCCTTCATGTCCTCTGCGAGGACGGCGCTCTTTCCGCCGGGCGCCGCGCAGGCGTCCAGCACCGTCTGCCCCGGCCGGGCGCCGACCGCCCTGGCCGCCAGTACGGAGCTTTCGCCCTGTATCGTAAACAGCCCGTTCTGGAAGGCGCGCAGCTTCGTCAGGTCACCCGCGCTCTCAACCTTGTAGACGCCGGGGACGACGCCCTCATGCCAGACGAGGCCTTCCTCCGCCATCAGGCGCAGCAGCCGCTCCGCCGTGCAGCGGAGCGTGTTGGGGCGCACGTCGATCGTCCTCGTTTCCGGCCGGTAACGCAGGATTTCGAGCGCTGTGTGCTCCCCCCACGCGTCGATGAGCAGGCGGCAGAGTTCTTCCGGCGCGCTGAAGAGGATGGACAGATAGCGGACCGGGTCCTCCTGCGGTTTGGGCCAGACGATTTCGTCCTTCTTGCGGATGAGGTTCCGCAGCACCGCGTTGGCAAGGCCGGTATAGCTCTCCAGCCCCATGGACCGGACGAGCGTGACCGATTCGTTCACGGCCGCCATATCAGGCACCCTGTCCAGCTTGAAGATCTGATAGGCGCCCATGCGCAGGATTACGCGCAGCACCGGATCCAGGTCCTTGTTCTCCTCCAGGAGCTGATCGATCAGCCAGTCCAGCTGGATGCGGTTCTCGATGGTTCCGTACACCAGGCGGGTCGCCAGCGCGCGGTCCCGTTCCGAAAGGGCGGAGCGGTCCAGCCGCTTCTCCAGCGCCAGGGAAGCGTAGGCGCCGTCCCTTTCGACATCCAGGAGCGTATCCAGCGCCACGCGCCTGGAAACCAGGCCGGAGGCCTTCGCCGGGCCCGGACCGGCATGCTTCCGCGGCCCGCCCGCATTGCGCCGCGGGGGCAGTCGTTTGGATCCGTCAAAAGCCATAATCAGTCTCCTCCCAGGCAGGTGCCCGTCTCGATGGTGTGGCCGAGCAGGTAGTCCTTTGCGGACATCCTGCGCTGGCCCGGCATCTGGATCTCCGTCAGCTCGGCGGCGCCGTCGCCGCAGGAGACCACAAGGCCGTCCTTCCTGTCCGCGGCGAGCACCGTCCCGGGCGCAGCCTCCGGAAAACCGGAGACCCGTTTGACGCGGAAGACCTTCATCGTCTCTTCGCCGAGTTTCGTATATGCGCCGGGCCACGGGTCCGTCCCGCGCACCAGGCAGTCGATTTGCGCAGCCTTCTTCGACCAGTCGATTCTGCCGGTCTCGCGCGTCAGTTTCGGCTCGTACGTCGCGCGCGCGTCATCCTGCGGTGTGCGCTCCAGCGTCCCGTTCCGCAGCGCCGTTATCGTCTCGATCAATAGCTCCGCCCCGAGCAGGGAGAGCTTGCGCGTCAGCGTTTCCGCCGTCTCATCCTCGCTGATGCGGGTGCTGGCGCGCAGAAGGATGTCGCCCGTATCCATCCCGATGTCGGTCATCATCGTCGTGACGCCGGTCTCCCTGTCCCCGCCGATGATGCTGTAATGCACGGGCGCGCTGCCCCGGTGTCTGGGCAGCAGCGACGCATGGACGTTGATCGTGCCGAAGCGGGGCACCGCCAGGCACTCGGCGGACAGCAGCTGCCCGAAGGCGGCCGTGACGCACAGGTCGGGCTCCAGGACGCGCAGCATGGCGAGCCCTTCCGGGCTCTTGATGCGCACGGGCTGAAAGACGGGGATGCCCGCCTTAACCGCCTCTTCCTTGACAGGGCAGGCAGCCAGCTTATGGCCGCGCCCCTTTGGCCTGTCCGGCTGGCAGAAAACCCCGACGACGTTGTATTTCTCCCGGAGCAGCGCCTTCAGTGAGGGCACCGCAAAATCCGGGGTCCCCATCATGACGATCCTCATTCGTTCTCCTCCAGCTCCTCTTCGCCGTCGCTTTCTTCGTCTTCGAAAATCTCGCGCTCCATGATGTCCACGTAGAGCCTGCCGTCCAGATGGTCCGTTTCGTGCATGATGCACCGTGCCAGCAGGCCTTCCGCCTCCAGTTCGCACGCCGCGCCGGTCCTGTCCTTGAAACGGACGGTCACGTTCATCGGCCGCTTCACCAGCCCCCTGCGTCCCGGCACGGACAGACAGCCTTCCGCGTCCTCCTGCTCACCGGAGGTCGCGACAATCTCCGGGTTGACCATCTCGATCAGCCCGTCCCCGCAGTCCATGACGACGACCCGGCGCAGCACCGCCACCTGCGGCGCCGCCAGGCCGACCCCTTCCGCCGCGTACATCGTCTCGGCCATATCGTCCAGCAGATGCGCCAGCTTCGCGTCGAACCGCTCGACCGGCCTGCTCTTCTTGCGCAGCAGTTCGTCTTCGATGTGTATGATCTTTCTGAGTGCCATAATCGGTCTTACTCCCCTTCTCTTGATTCCGTGTCTTAAACCTATTGATTATAACGCATTTTAACCCCGATGAAAACCCCTCACAGCAGGGACTGGGGGTTGATCTGGCAAACGCAGCGGCACCCTCCCGCGGTTCCGGCCGCCAGTTCGCTCATCCTCCCCAGCGCTTCGCGGCAGACGGGCTGGTCCACCATCTTGATCACCAGTTCCCACCGGTATTTGTCCCGCAGCCTGTGCACGGGGCACTGCAGCACGCGCAGCGTTTTCAGGTACTTTTTCAGGTAGGTGCGTCTGTCAAAAAACGCCTCCATCTCCGCGGCGGCGGCCTGGGCTTCCCGTCTGCCCGGCTCGTCCTCGTCCGATTCGAAAACCAGGCGCGCGATGACGGTAAAGGGCGGATAGAGCGCCTGCCGGCGGTAGCGCATCTCCCGCTCGTAGAAGGCCCTGTAGTCCTGCCGGCTCGCCGTCTGGATCGCGTAGTGATCCGGGTCGTACGTCTGCAGGAAGACCTCGCCGGGGGTGTCGGCCCTGCCCGCGCGCCCTGCCACCTGGGTCAGCAGCTGGAAAGAGCGCTCCGCGGAGCGGTAATCCGGCAGCTTCAGCATCGCGTCCGCGGCGACGATGCCCACCATCGTGACGTTTGGAAAATCCAGCCCCTTGGCGATCATCTGCGTTCCGACGAGGATCCTCGCCGCACCGGAGCGGAACTGCTCCAGGATGGCTGCGTGCGCGTCCTTGCCCCTCGTGGTGTCGTTGTCCATCCGCAGCACCGGGACGTCGGGAAAGCGCCTGCGCACCTCCTCCTCCACGCGCTGCGTCCCCGTGCCGAAATAGCGGATGTACCGGCTGCCGCACTCCGGGCAGACGGCGGGCACGGGCTCCTCCCTGCCGCAGTAATGGCAGCGCAGCACGTTGCCGCTCGCGTGATAGGTCATCGAGATGTCGCAGTGGACGCACTGGATCGTATACCCGCAGCTGCGGCAGGAGACGAAGGTGGAATAGCCCCTGCGGTTGACGAAGAGGATGGCCTGTTTCCCGGCCTTCATACAGTTCGTCAGCCCGTCCAGCAGCGCACCCGAAAACACGGAGCGGTTTCCCTGCCGCAGCTCCTCCCGCATATCCACGATGTGCACGGCGGGCAGCGGCCTGCCGGAAACCCTGCTGGGCATCTCCAGCAGCACGAGGTCCCCGCGCTGCGCCAGCGCAAAGCTGCGCAGGCTCGGCGTGGCGCTCGCCAGCAGCAGCGTCGCCCCCTCGTTTTCGCACCGCCGGCGCGCCAGATCGCGCGCATCGTACTGCGGTACGTTTTCAGCCTGATAGGTCTGCTCGTGCTCCTCATCCACGATGATGAGCCCGACCCTCTCCAGCGGCGCAAAGACCGCCGACCGGGCGCCGATGACCACGCGCACCTCGCCCCTGCGGATTCTGCGCCACTCGTCGTACCGTTCCCCCGGGGAAAGCCGGGAGTGGAGCACCGCGGCGTCCTCGCCGAACCGCGAGCGGAACCAGCAGACCATCTGGGGCGTCAGCGCGATCTCGGGCACCAGGACGATCGCCGTTTTGCCCAGAGCCGCGGCAGCGCGCACCGCGCGGATAAAGACCTCCGTCTTTCCGCTCCCGGTGACGCCGTAAAGCAGAAAGCAGCCGCTTCCCGTTTGCACGGCGGGCAGCAGCTGCGTGAGGACGTCCTTCTGCTCCGCCGTCAGCTCCGGATCGGCCGAGGAGAGCGCCTCCATCGCGCCGTAGGGCCTGCGCAGCACCTCCCTCTGTTCCAGCCGCACAAAGCCGGCGCGCGCCAGGGCCTGCAGCGCGCCGCGGCACTCGCCCAGTTCCCTGCGCAGCGCGGCCGTCTCCGCCTCGTTGCCCTCCGCGCGCTCCAGCGCCTCTAGGACGGCCGCCCGCTTGGGCGCCCTCAGCTGCGCCCTTCGCACCTGTTCCCGGATTTCCGGCTGAACCGTCAGCACGGCCACCTCCCGCTTCTTTTCCGTAACGCGCCCTTTGCGCATCTCGGAAGGGTACAGGAGCCTCAGCGCCTGCGCCATCGCGCAGAAGGACGTGCGGTGAAGGTATTCCGCCAGATCCAGCATCTGGGGCAGGATCGCCGGATAGTCCTCCAGCGGTTCCTGAATCTCCCGGATCTTCTCTTCCGGCACGTCGCACTGCTCCTCGAGCCGGATGACGATTCCTTCCACCCGCTTCATGCGGCCGAACGGCACGTGCACGCGCATGCCCGGCACGATCGCCATGCCCTCCGGGATCCGGTAGGTGAAGACGCGGTCCACCTCTTCATGCGCAATGTCCACGATGACCTGACAGAACTGCAAGCGACTCGCTCCTTCCCCCATAAACAGCCCTCATCCGCGGCCCATCCTGCGGATGGCGAGCTGCTTTGCCGCCCGGACGGCGGTCGGCATCGGCAGCGCCGACAGCGCGCCGGCGTCCGCCCACATCGCGCCTTCCGGCGCCGGCACGGGTGCCAGCAGCCGAAGCGCGTGTATCTTCATCTCCCAGATGATGTGCGTAAACACGTGGCGCGCTGCGCCCAGCATCTGCTCATAGGCGGCGGAAATCCCCGCCTCCTCCAGCGCCGCGCACATCTCTTCCGGCGTCAGCTCGCCCTCCTTGTCCGGGAAGACGTACAGCCCCTGCAGCAACCGCTCCTGCCGCTGGCAGACCAGCACGCCCTCCGGCCCGAAGACAAGCATCTGGCAGCGCTGTTCCACCCGCTGTCCCTTCTTTTCGGGCTTGCGCGGCAGCGCCTCCGGGTCGCCTCGTTGGCGGCCCCGGCAGCTGCCGCAAAGCGGGCATTCAGCGCACTTCGGCGAGCGGGGCAGGCAGATTGTCGCGCCCAGTTCCATCATCGCGTTGGCGAACACGCCCGGCCGGTCTTTGGGAACGAGCCCCTCCGCCGTTTGGGAAAGCCGGCGGCGCGCGCCCGCGTCCATCTCTTCCTCGATGCCGAAAAACCGGCAGTAGACGCGCTCGAAGTTTCCGTCCACGGCCGGCGCCGGGATCCCGAAGGCGATGGAGGCGATTGCGCCCGCCGTATAGTCGCCGATGCCCGGCAGGCTCCGCAGCTTCTCCACGGAGGCCGGCAGCTGCCCGCCGTACTCGTCCATGATGATTCCCGCCGCACGTCTCAGGTTGCGTGCGCGGCTGTAGTAACCCAGGCCCTCCCACGCCTTCAGCAGGTCTGTCTCCCGGCTTTCGGCAAGACTGCGTACGTCCGGGAAAAGCCTGAGAAAGCGGCGGTAATACGGGATGACCGTCTCCGCCCTCGTCTGCTGCAGCATGATCTCGGAGATCCAGATTTCGTACGCCGTCGCGGCGCTGCGCCAGGGCAGGTCCCGGTGCCCCTTCTCATACCAGCCGATCAGCCGGGCGGCAAATTGCTCCTGTTTTTCCATACTGCCCCTTAACACAGAAGCGCCTGCCACGGGCAAACGCTTCTGTCTGTGTAGTTACGCCGTTTACGCATCATAGCCCAGGGTGCGCAGATCGGAAACGCGGTTGCGCCAGTCCTCCCGCACCTTCACCCAGAGCTGCAGGTTCACCTTCGTATCCAGCAGCCGCTCGATGTCCCTGCGGGCTTCCGCGCCGATCAGCTTCAGCATGCTGCCGCCCTTGCCGATGATGATGCCCTTGTGCCCCGCCTTCTCGCAGTAGATCGTCGCGTGGATCTCCGTCAGATGCTCGCTTTTGACCACGAAGGACATCATCTCGACGCCGATGCCGTGCGGCACCTCGTCCTTCAGGTGGATGAGCGCCTTTTCCCGGATGATCTCCGCGCACAGATCCCGCTCCGGCTGGTCTGTCAGCATATCCGCCGGGAAATAGCGCGGCCCCTCCGGCAGCCCGGACAGGATCGTGCGCTTCAGCTCCTCCATTCCCCTGCCCGTCGCGGCGCTGACGGGGACGATTTCCGTGTACCCGGCGCCGGCGAAGGAGGCGAGCGCGTCCAGCACGCCCTTCTCGTCCAGCAAATCGGTCTTGTTCAGCACGAGGATCTTTCGCATCGGCAGCTTCGCGTAGTCCTCCACGATCCGCCGGTCCTCTCTCCCGATCGCGTGTCCGTCCACCATGACGATCAGCAAGTCGATTCCGTCCACTGCGTCCGTCGCGCTCTTCATCATCACCTCGCCCAGCCGCGTGCGCGGCGTGTGCAGGCCCGGCGTATCCAGGAAGACGACCTGCCAGTCCTCTCCCGTCAGCACGCCCATGATTCGGTTTCTCGTCGTCTGCGGCTTGCTGCTCACGATGGCGACCTTCTCGCCGATCATCGCGTTCATCAGCGTGGATTTGCCGACGTTCGGCCGCCCGGTGATCGCGGCGAAGCCGGAGTGAAACTTCTTTTCTTTTTCCATTGATCCTTTATCCCCTCGTCAGGCCGATCAGGCCCAGCACCTTTTCCTCCATGGCGCGCATGCGCACCCGGTCCTCCTCCTCGATATGGTCGTATCCCATCAGGTGGAAAAGGCCGTGTACGAACAGATAGCCGCACTCCCGTTCCTCGCTGTGCCCGTACTCCTTTGCCTGCGCCTTCGCGTGGTCCACGGAGAGGAGGATGTCCCCCAGAAAGGCAGCCTTCATTTCGTCGTCGTACTCCATGCGCAGTAGGTCTTCGCATTCGCCGGCCGTCTTCTTCCCCGGATAGGAGACCGTCGGAAAGGAGAGCACGTCCGTCGCGCGGTCAATCCCGCGGAAGCGGCTGTTGACGTCCCGGATCTCCTCGTCATCCACGATCCGCAGCGCGACTGCGGCCGGACACCGCAGCCCTTCGGCCTGCGCCGCCGCCCGGGCGCACCGCTGGAGCCAATCCAGCGTGCCGGGCTCCAGCAGCCCTTTTTCGTCCGTCAGTTCGATCCGGATCATTGGGCAGCCCCCGTGCGCTTCTTCAGCGCCTTTTCTCGCATGCGGTTCGCCTTCTTCGCGTTCAGGTCCGGGTATTCGATGCGCTCGTGGAAAACGCCCTGCAATACGGTTTCAAACGCGCTGCAAATCTTTCCGATATCCCGGAAGGTCAGCGTGCACTCGTCCAGCTGCCCGTCCTCCATCTTGTTGCGCACCAGTTTGCGGATCATCTCCGACATCTTCTCCCGCGTCGGGTCCTGAAGGGAACGGACAGCGGCTTCCACCGTGTCTGCCAGCATCAGGATGGCCGCCTCCTCCGACTGCGGCTTGGGGCCGTCGTACCGGAAGTCCGCGATGTCCACGTTCTCCGCGCCCAGCTTTTCGATCGCCTTGGCGTAGAAATACATGACCGGCGTGTCGCCGTGGTGCTGCTGGATCAGATCGATGATCTGATGGGGCAGATGCTGCTTTTTCGCCAGTTCCGCGCCGTCGCGCGTGTGTTCGGTCAGAATCGCGGCCGACATCTGCGGCTCCGTGCGGTCGTGGGGATTATCCCCGACCTGGTTTTCCTTAAAGTACTGCGGCCGCATCAGCTTGCCGATGTCGTGGTAATAGGCGCCCACGCGGACGAGGAGCGCATCCGCGCCCACCTCTTCCGCCGCCGCCTCCGCCAGGTTGGCCACCACCATCGAGTGGTGATAGGTGCCCGGCGCCTCGATCATCAGCCGGCGCAGCAGCGGCTGGCTGGGGTTGGACAGTTCCACCAGCTTGGCCGGCGTAATCAGGTTGAAGAGCGTCTCCATCACCGGCTGCAGGCCGATGCACAACACCGAGGCGAGCATCGCGCCCGGGATCGCGCCCATGGAGCGGATCAGCACGGCGCGGACCCCTTCTGCGGACGTGAAGACGCCGACGCAGGTGAGCATCGCCATATTGACGACGCCCGCCGCGAGCCCCGCCAGCAGCAGGTAGACGCGCGTCGGGTTCCTGCGCATGAGGTAGATGGCCAGCGTGCCGCCAACCGAAGCGGTCAGCATCACGCAGAGCATGTCCGTCGTCAAAAGATCCGTGCCCTGGAAGGCGAGGAACGACAGGTACAGCGCCATAAACAGGTTGGTGAGATAGGCCGGCCGCGCGCCGATGAGGTTCACCACCAGCGCCGGGGCCAGCAGCACGGGGATGTACGCCATGTCCGCATAAGAGCCCACAAGCAGGCACAGCAGCACCGTCAGTACCGCCGATATGAACATGATCAGCGCGTTTTTGCCGATGAGCGAAACGCCCGCAAAGCAGTAGGCGGAGAGCACGATCGTCCCCATGATCGCCGCCACGATGACGGCGGTGCCGAGGTAGAGCAGCATGTCCGGCCCGTCGCCGCTGATGAGGCCCAGCGACTCCAGCACCGCGATCTGGTCGGAGGTCACCCGGTCTCCCTTGACCACGATGTTCTGGCCCTGTTTGTAGAGGGTCGGCTCCACCGCTTCCGCCGCCTTCTGCCGGTTGGCTTCCGTTGCCGCCTGGTCGATCAGCATGTTGGGCTTGAGCAGCTTGCGCAGCAGCGGGATGCCGACGTTGTACCAAAGGTCCGTACGCGTGTTGTAGGCGACGATCTGCTGGATGTTGGCGATGGCGTCCTCCACCTTGCCCTCGCTGATGGTGGAAACCAGCGCCGTGCGCGTCGCGCTCAGCAGGCTCTGGTACAGGTTTTCAAAATCGCTTTCCGTCGTGTTCATCAGCGTCCGCAGCTGGTAATTGGTCAGCGTAAGGCTGCCCACCATGGCCGCGGCCTGCTGGTAATCGTTATCGCTGAAGCTGCCGGAGTAGCTCTCTCCCGCCCGGATCTGTGCGCCCAGTTCCCGGACCGAACGCAGTTCCGAGAAGGCCGCCTCCAGGTCCTGCAGCACGACTTCGGAGACCGTTTCATCTTTATAGTAGACGTTCGAAACCGCCGCAACGGCGGCTGCTCTCCTGCGCTCCGTCGCGTTTTCGTCCACGGTGTCCCGGCTGGCCGTTATCGTCGCCGGCGCGACGTCTCCCGCCGAGAGGTCATACTGCTCCGGCGAAATGACCGCGAAGGCGATGACGAGGAACGCCAGGTACATACCCGCCGCAATGAGCAACGTCCTCGCCCTCAGGCTGAGGCCCCGCAGCCCCCCTGTCTCGTGATTGTGAGAAGGATCCTGCATCCTTTACGCCCCTCTTCCGCCCGTTTCATGGGCCTCATACGCGCGCACGATGGCCTGCACCAGCTCGTGCCGCACGACGTCCGATGCCGTAAGCCTGGAGATGGCGATGTCCTTCACGCCCTCCAGCACCGCCACCGCGTCGTCCAGTCCGCTGCGCTTGTCCCTCGGCAGATCGACCTGGCTCGGATCGCCCGTCACGACGATCTTGGAGCGGAAGCCCATGCGCGTGAGGAACATCTTCATCTGCTCTCTGGTGGTGTTCTGCGCCTCGTCCAGGATGATGAACGCGTCCGAGAGCGTACGCCCGCGCATGTAGGCGAGCGGCGCCACCTCGATGATTCCCTTTTCCTGATACCGCAGGCTCGTCTCCGTCCCCAGCAGCTCAAACATCGCGTCGAACAGCGGCCGCAGGTACGGGTCCACCTTCTGGTTCAAATCGCCCGGCAGAAAGCCCAGCTTTTCGCCCGCCTCGACGGCCGGGCGCGTGAGGACGATCCGCTCCACCTGCCGGTTCTTGAGCGCCGAGACCGCCATCGCCATCGCCAGATAGGTCTTTCCTGTACCCGCCGGCCCGATGGCGAAGGTCAGCGTGTGGTTCTTCATGTCCGTCACGTAGGCGTGCTGCCCCAGTGTCCTGCAGCGCACCTGGCGGCCGCGGAAGCTGGTCGCGACCACGGCGTGGTCCAGTTCCGTCAGCCTGTCCAGCGTCCCGTCCTTCGAAAGGCCCGCCACGTACTGGACCATAGCCGGGTCGATCGTCCACCCCGTGTCGCACAGGTGCACGAGGCCGCGGATCGTGTCCTCCGCCCCGGCCACGGCCTCGGGGCTGGCTCCGTCCAGTATGATTTCGCCGTCCCTCAGGGCGACGTGAACGCCGGTTATCTCCTCCAGCCGCCTGATGTTTTCATCCCCGTTGCCGAAGAGGTTCTGCAAAAGGCTTGAGGCGTACTTGGGTTCCCCCATCCGTTATCCTCCTGGTACTGTCTGATCCACCCGCCCCGTCAATGGGCGGTGCGCAGGATGTTTTCCCGCGAATACGCAAAGAGATCTTTGTAGGAATTGACGCGCTTCACCACAAGCGTCATGTCGAAGCACTGTTCGATCGTCCTTCTGGCCTCGCCGAGATGGATGAGCAGCTGCTCGTAGGCCTCTGTCTGTGTGCATGCGCCGCCCGGGAGGGCCAGGATGCGCATGTGGTGCGGATTCAGCGTAAGCAGCGTATAGGTCATCCGGCCGTCCCCCGCCTCAAAGACGTTCTTCAGGGCG
The DNA here is from genome assembly GCA_902781095.1 of uncultured Eubacteriales bacterium. Taxonomy (GTDB): domain Bacteria; phylum Bacillota; class Clostridia; order Christensenellales; family Aristaeellaceae; genus Ventricola. The sequence goes on along the minus strand of CACZHW010000007.1, from coordinate 47,966 downwards.
AACTCCAGCCGGGTCTTTCCGTATTTCCAGACGCCCTCCAGGAAGCGCTCCCCCTCCGGGACCCGGAAAGAAGCGCAGACGACCGGCTGGTTCGGGTCGATGCGGTCCGTCAGCTCCAGCTCTCTGAGGCAGCCCTCCAGCCGTTCCCTGTCGTATCCCTCTCCGCGCAGCATCCCGCAGAAGAATTCCTCCTGCCTTGCGCGCAGCAAATCGGCCGCTTCCGCCGCTCCCCTTTCGGAGTCCCTGGAGATCAGCTCCCTGCGGATGCACGCGATCTCCCGGCGCAGCCGGTTCTGATCCCGCACGGTCTCCATCCCCAGCGAGTCGCTGTTATCCCGGACGCGGGCATAGAAAACCTTGCCCTCCTCCACGGGCAGCAGGCAGGAGACCACGTCAAAACGCTGCGCGGAAAGCGCCGCCATGCCCTCCTCGGCCCCGGACGCGATCGTCGGCTGTTCAAAGCCCTGCTGATTCCAGTCCGCGTAGCTGCGGTAGAGATCGCGCACGTCCCCTTTGTCCGTCACCAGAAGCAATCTGTACATGACACTACTCCCATTTTATAATAAAAACATGCTTATTATAGCCTATTCCGCAAGGCTTGACAAGCATCCGCCCCGCTCCCCCGTTTTTCCCCGGCAAAACAAAAAAGCCCGGGCGGACAAACATCCGCCCGGGGGCTGTTTTTACGGCACGGTATCCATACCCGGGCCTCGGTTTAAGCCACCTGGATGATCCTGCTCTCCATCAGCATCATAAAGTAATCATACGCATCCATGTTCGCGATTTCGCGCTTCTCCTCTTCAGCCCGGACCTCGCCTTGTGTCTCCGTAATCTCCTCCGTCATGGCCAACCCCTCCCTGAAAATTCGATCGGGATTATTATAACCGAGGCGTCCGGCAAAGTCCACAAATCCGCTGTTTTGTAAATAATTTCATATTTACGAAACAAAACTGGCTGGTTTAACCAAAAAACCGGGGAAAACCCCGGTTTCTTCCGTTGCAGGCGTCAGCTGATGCGCTCCCGCATGGAGTGCAGCATGCCGACGAGCTTTTCGCACGCCTCGTCCGCGGAAAGCGCCGTCGTCTTCGCGGCCAGGATGTAAGCCAGGCCGTTGGCGTACAGGCATACCGCATCCGTCAGTTCCCTGGCCTTCTCCTCCGTCAGGTTTTCCTGCTGCGCCGTCAGCAAAAGCAGCTGCGGATACAGCCCGCCCTCCCCGAAGAGCACGTTCATCCCCAGCCGTGTCTCCACGAACAGGTGAAGGAAGGTCTTCGCGTCCTCCTGCGCGAAGCGCAGATAGGCGCAGCATCCGTCTTCCAGCGCGTGGGGGGACGACAGCGCGGGGCTCAGCGTATCCGTGAAGAGCTGCACCGCCCGCTGCTCCAATTCGTCTTTGATGATGCCCAGGTTGGCGAAGCAGCTGAAGACCGGCTGCGTGGAGCACTTGGTCTCCCGGGCGATGGAACGAGCGTTGATGCTGCCCATGCCCTCCCTGCGGAAAAGCCGGAAGGAACTGTCCAGGATGATTTCCGGTGTTACTCTCTGTTTCTGCGGCATAATAAATCCCCTTTCATTGTTAACGCATGTTCACATCTATTTAACAACTTATATATATATATATATATATATATAACGTTATTTTTATTCAGACTCCACGATTCCAAACATAAGTCACCCAAAACTCGACTGTTGGTTTATTAAAATCATTCGTTAATATAATATGTTTATTATAACATTGAAGTCCTATTATTTCAAGGAAAATGATATACACTTTCCTGTTTTGTATTTATTCTAAAACATTACTGCATCCTTTCTGTCCTGTTTGGAACCCATACCATACATCAAAAAGAAAAACCGTCTTGTCCGGAGTGCGCCGCACACCGGGCAAAACGGTTGATTCGTTTGGGGTTCTTTTCTTTACGCCGCGCGGCGGGCAAGGGCCACCGCCCTGGAGTATGCGGAGCCGATGAAGATCAGGTTGGCGCCGGACTCCACAAAGTAAAAGCCGGTCAGAAGGCCCAGGCTGACGGCGAGCACCGCGGGATGCGCGATGGAATAGACGCCCAGGATCAGTTCCAGCACGCCCAGCAGGATGCCGACCATCTTAAAGCCGGATCCGGCCTCCTTCCCGTTCTGGAGCGCATTGACGATGGACAGCACGCCGTGGAGCAGGAACCAGCACGCCGCCAGATAGAGCAGGATGGAGTTGTTCAGTTCGACAACGCCGGGCACCGTCAAACCGATGATGCCCATGACCAGGCTGAGAATCGCGAAGAAGAAGCCCCGGTCATAACGCTTTTCGATGAAGCCGCGGACGACGCCGATCACACCGGTGATGAAGAACAGCATAACGATCCAGTATCCGGCGCTGATGAAGGTCAGCATCGGGGTGGCAAGCATGGAAAGGCCGCCGATGATTGTCAGGATTCCCATTACCGTATACAGGACCGTCATGTTGTTGCCGCCTTCGCAGGCGACCATCCCCGTGACGATCGTACCGATTCCGGATTCAATATAATAGGCGCCGATGAGGAAGCCCAGGCTGACGGCCAGCACTGCGGGATGCGCGATGGAATAGACGCCCAGGATCACTTCCAGTACGCCGAAGAGGATTCCCGGGAGCACGAAGCCGTCGCTGCCGCCGTCCTTCCTTCTTCCGAGGGCGGCGACGACGGACAGCACGCCGTGAAGGATAAACCAGCCCGCCGCAAGATACAGCAGCACGTAATTGTTCATGGCAGCCGCACCGGGCACCGCAAAGCCGACGATCCCCAGGATCAGGCTGAGCACCGCCAGCAGGAAAGTCCTGTCGTAGCGCTTTTCGGAGATTCCCCGGAAAACGCCGAAGATCCCCCGGAGGAAAAGCAGGACGATGATGAAATAACCCATGCCCATAAAGGTGGTGAGGGGCGTGGCCATCAGGGAGATGCCTCCCAGAATCATCAGCACGCCCAGAATGACGATCGCGGTAAAACTTAGCATTTGATGCTTTCCTTTCTCCTTCTTGTGTCATTGAGCCGAACAAAAAGTATATTCATCCCCCGGTTTCTTGTCAACCGATGATCGCCGGTATCTGGAAAACCGCCGGTCAGGATCTCCCCTGGATTCAGACCGGCCGCTCGCAGCCGCGGTTTGCCTTTTTCAGTCCGCCCAGTTAAAGTTCTTCGGAAAACGTCGCATACCGATACCGCGGCTTCTATGATGGATAATCACAGATAATACACGAATTTGTGGTTCAGTTTCTTGTACAGTACGCACCCGATGATAAGGAAGACGGAGGCATAAGCCAGCAGCAGCACGTGATACTGCAGCGAGGGGATGTTCCCCTCCAGCACGACGACGCGGACGTACTTGATGCAGTCGTACACCGGGTTGATGAGGAAGATCCGCTGGATCTCCGCCGGATACGCATCCACCCGGTAGAAGATGGCGGACATGTACATGAGCAGCTGGGTGAAGATGTCGTACAGGTAGCCGATGTCCCTGAAAAAGACGTTCAGCGCGGACAGGACCAGTCCGACGCCGACGTTGATCAGCACGAGGCAGACCACGGGATAGAGGATCGCGATGAACTTCGGGGAGAAGGCGATCCCGTCCAGCGCCACGAAGACGAAGAAGACGATGAGCGTCAGCCCGAAATTGATGAGCGCCGACACGTTCTTGGACAGCAGAAAGAGGTACTTGGGAATGTTGATCTTGAGGATCAGGTCCCGGTTCGCCAGCAGCGCGTCCTTTCCCCCGTTGGTCGACTCCCTGAAGAAGGAGAAGAACAGGTTGCCTGCGAACAGGTACGTCGTATAGTGCGGCGTGTTCCGGCCGAAAAACTGGGTGAAGACGAGTTTCATGACGAGCAGGTGCAAAAGCGGGGAGAGCATGCTCCACCCCATGCCCAGCACCGTGCGCTTGTACTTCTTTTTAAAATCCCGCTTCACCAGCTCCGAAAACATGAAGCGGTACTTCTTGATCTTTTTGAGCAAACAGATTCCTCCTGAACGGAATAATGCGGTTCAGTCTATCACAGCCGGGCCCGGAAGGCAAGCTTCTCTCCTCAATCCGGTTCGACCCAGTGCATGCTGCGTTCCACGGCGCGGTGCCATCCGTGCAGCAGGCGTTCCCGCCGCTCCTTGGGCATCGCGGGCTGCAGCCGCACGTCCTCCCGCCAGATGCTGCGGATCTCGTCCTGATCCTTCCATACGCCGACGGCCAGGCCGGCCAGAAGCGCGGCGCCCAGAGCCGTCGTTTCGATCACTGCGGGGCGGATCACCCCGCACCCCAGGATGTCCGCCTGGAACTGCATGAGGAAGTGGTTCGCGCTGGCTCCGCCGTCCACGCGCAGCTCCTTCGGCGGGCGGCCGCAGTCTTCCGCCATCGCGTGCACCAGATCCGCAGACTGGTACGCGATGGATTCCAGGGCGGCACGGACGATGTGCGCACGCCCGGCACCGCGCGTAAGGCCCACGATGGTCCCGCGGCTGTACATGTCCCAGTACGGCGCGCCGAGGCCGGTGAAGGTCGGCACGATGTAGACGCCGTTGGCATCCGGTACGGAGCGGGCGATGGTTTCCGTCTCCGACGCGCGTTCGATCAGCTTCATTTCGTCGCGCAGCCACTGCACGACGGCGCCGCCCACGAAGACGCTGCCCTCCAGCGCGTAGGTGGTCTTTCCGCCGATGCGCCAGGCGATCGTCGTCACCAGCCCGTTCCGGCTGCTGACCGGCGTGTCCCCCGTATTCTGCAGGAGGAAGCAGCCGGTGCCGTACGTGTTCTTCATCATGCCCGGATCGAAGCAGCCCTGCCCGAACAGTGCGCTGTGCTGGTCGCCCGACAGCGCGGCGACCGGAATCTCCCGGCCCAGGATGTCCGGGTCCAGCATGCCGACGACCTCCGAGGTGTCCACCACCCTCGGCAGGACCGCCTTCGGGATCCCCAGGGCGGAGAGCATCTCCCCGTCCCAGTCGTTTTTCCGGATGTCGTAGAGCATCGTCCGGCTCGCGTTCGTCGCGTCCGTCACGTGCGGCCGCCCTTTTACGATGTTCCACGCGAGGTAGCTGTCCACCGTACCGAAGCAGAGCTCGCCCCGCTCCGCCCGCTCCCTCAGGCCGGGCCGCTCCAGCAACCAGCTGAGTTTCGTCCCCGAAAAATACGCGTCCGGAACGAGCCCCGTCGTCTTACGGATGTGGTCCTCCAGCCCGTCGTCGCACAGCCGCTTGACGATGGGCGCCGTCCTGCGGCACTGCCATACGATGGCGTTGTAGACGGGCTCGCCTGTCTTCCTGTCCCAAAGCAGCGTCGTTTCCCGCTGGTTCGTGATGCCGATCGCGGCGATGCGCTCCACGGGGATGCCGCTGATACGCACCGCCTCCCGCAGCGCGTCGATCTGCGTGTTCAGGATGGATGAGGGGTCGTGTTCGACCCATCCGGGCTGCGGGTAAATCTGCGGGAATTCGAAGCTCTTGATGGCGATCACCCTGGCGCTCTCATCGAAGACGACGGCGCGAGAGCTGGTCGTACCCTGATCCAGCGCGATAACGTAGCGTTCCATCCGGTTTTCCTCCCTTTCATTTAAAAGCGCCGCTGCCACAAGGCAGCGGCGCTTTTGCATTCTCAGCGTGCGGCTTCAAAATCCAGGTCGACAAAGAAGATCTGTCCTGTCGTGTTGCCCACAACGATATGGTTCTCATAGGCTGCGGGAGAAGACTGGATCGGTCCGCCCAGGTTCAGCGTGTGCAGCGTCGTTCCGTTGTAGCCGTCCATTACGCGGAGCGTGCCGTTGTCATCGCCGAGGACGATGTACGACTGGCCGTTGTCCTTCCGGTACATCGCGATCGGAGAGGAGACGGATTCCGCATCCAGGATCTGCTGCCACAGCACGCTGCCCGTGGTCTTGTCCAGCCCGTAGAGCACCGCGCTGTTGACCTTCTTCTCGATCTGCAGCCGGTTGACGTTGAAGATCACCATGTCGTCGATGTCGCCTTCGCCGATGATGGGCGAGGCCTGAACGCCCGCGTAGAGCCCTGCCTTGGCCGTCTTGCTCTCGTACTGGCCCTTCAGCTCCGTCGTCACGTCCCAGACCACCTCGCCGGTCAGGGCGTTCAGCTTCATCATGTGGATCGCGGCGCTCTTCTTCGTGAAGTTCAGCACCGTGCCCGTGTAGAGCCACACGCCCGCGTCGTCCACTTCCAGCGCCGGGGTGGAGACGATGCTCTCCCCCAGGCTCCTCGCCCATACGGGCTGCAGCGTGTTCATGTCCACGCACTGCAGCAGGCCGGACATGTCGCCGAAGTAGGCGTAGTCCCCGTATGCCGCGATGCTGGTGCGGATGCCTTCCTTCGTATCCTTCTTGAGCTTGGTCTTGTAGGAGTAGGTCGTATCGGCCGGGCTCACGCTGACCGACTTGCCCTGCAGGTCGAACTGCGTGTTCAGGGGCAGCGTGTAGAACATGCCGGACGCCGTCGTGTAGAGCAGCGTATCCTGATGCGTGACCGGGTCCACGTAGACCAGCGGCGAGGAATACACCTCTGTGTTTGCATACGGCGCGGACAGGTTCAGCGTCGTCTCAAAGCCGGCCAGCGAGTGATCCAGCAGGCTGTAGACGCGCATGCCGGTGATGCCTTTCACCGTCTGCTTCGTGGATTTGGAACCGTCCCGCAGTTCGCTGGAGTTCTCGCTGAAGATGACCGTCATGCTCTCGGAGGTCTGGCCGACGTACAGGAGCGGATAGCCGTACGGGCTGACGCTCGCGGCGACATCCAGGGACATGCCGATGTTGATGGTATCGCGCGAAGGCGTCTGGGACTCCAGGTCGTAGAAGTAAATCTGCCCGTCGCTGGCTGGCACGATGACTTCCTTCATCGGGCTCTTGCCTTCTGCCGTATTCACGAAGGACGGATAGATGTCCATCATTTCGCGGATGACCTTCGGCCACTTGACGATGATGGGCTGGCTGCCGACGCCGAAGCCCGTGCTGCCGTCCGCAAGACGCAGCGTCCTGGCGGAGCGGCCCAGCTTCAGTTTCGGCTGGAGCGCCGTTCCGGACTGTTCTGCCGCAAGCATTTCGTCCGAAATCGTCACCTTGCCGTAAGCAGCGTTCTGGCGCAGCGGCCCGCCGCGGAAGGTCAGAATGCCGTAGCTGCTGCCGTATGCGTCGGGATCCCCCATGCTGACGTGCTGCCCTGCGAAGCCTTCCTGTACCTCGCCGCCCATGGCGACAGAGGTGCTCTTGATCGTCTTGTCCGGCGTCGTCTCTTCAGCCGCTGAGGCTTTCATCGCCATATAAGGCGTCGGGCTCGGCGTGGGCGTCGGAGTAGGCGTCGGCGTCGGAGTAGGCGTCGGCGTCGGAGTAGGCGTCGGCGTCGGAGTAGGCGTCGGTGTAGGTGTCGGCGTCGGGGTGGGCGTCGGCGTCGGGGTGGGCGTCGGCGTCGGGGTGGGCGTCGGCGTCGGGGTCGGCGTCGGGGTGGGCGTCGGCGTCGGGGTGGGTGTCGGCGTCGGCGTCGGTGTCGGCGTCGGCGTTGGTGTAGGCGTCGGTGTCGGGGTCGATGTCGGAGCCTGCGTGGGCTCCGGCGTTTTCTCCGGCTCCGCCGTCACCGCCGGTTCTGCCGTCGGGGCAGGCGTCGGCGTCGGTGTCGGCGTCGGGGTCGGCTCCGGGGTGGGCGTCGGCGTCGCAAAAACCGAGGCGAGGCCGATGCGCCCCAGCAGCGCATCCCGCTGCTCCGGCAGGAAAATGCCCGCCAGCAGGGCGGCAATCACCAGGAGCAGCAAAACGATGATGCCGGCAAAGCAACCTGGCCGTCTCCTCCGCTCCTCGGGTTCCGCGCTGTGAAAATCCGCTTCGACACGCGCCGCAGTGGCAGCTCTCTGCCCGCGTTCTGTATGTTCAGTGCTGGTGGAAACAGGCGAGGACTCCGGCGCCGTCTCGTGTGTCACCGGCCTTCTGCGCCTCTTCGGCGTTTCGCTTTCGTTTCTCTGTCCGTCCAATCGTTACACCTCATTTCAGGATTGGCTGATTAAACTTTATTATACATGATTTCACAATAAACGACAATCCCTTTTTCAAATTCGCACCCCGGCCGGCTTGCTCTCCGCCCGGCTTTCGGATATAATGAAAGTGGTTGTTTATCGTCTCATGTCTGTACACACGACCGGGAGGATTATCGTGAAACATCTGTTTACAGCCGTCATACTCGGGCTTTGTCTGTGTATGGCGCTCACTGCAGCGGCGGACACGGGCGCCGGAGTCTGCTACGAAGATTTCATGGCCTCGGCCAGCGGCGGGGTGCCGCGCATCCTGTATACCGGCGTCACCAAGACCAGCCTCACCATGCGCAGCCAGCCCGACAAGGAAAGCGCCCCGCTGGGCACGCTGAACGAAAAGGCCAAGGTCCAGATTTTCGGTTTCGACCAGGCCTGGCTCTTCTGCTGGAGCGATACCGTCGGCGTCTACTATCTCGGCCGGCACAACGTGGATTACATCGAGCCCGTCTCCGCAGACGTGCCTTCCTACGGCGTCGTCCCCAACCGCTTCGTGGCCGTCACCGCCAGAAACACGAGCCTGCGGGAGGCGGCCGCAGACAGCGCGGAGGAGATCATTCCGCTGCCCGCGGGCACGCGCCTCAGCTTCTGGATGATCGAGGACGGCTGGGCGGTCGTCCCGTACCGGCGGCTGGTCGGCTACCTCTGGCTCGGGGATCTCAGGGATCTGGAGCCTGTCATGCCGACGGTCGACTATGCGGGCACCGGCGACATCCTCTCCGTCTTCACGAGCTTCTACTCCACCAAGCAGACGGAGCTGAACATCGGCCGCATGGAAAATATCCGCGTGGGCTGCAATTACATCTCCAGGACCTATCAGACCGGCGAGGAGTTCAACTTCAACAAGATCGCGGGCCCCTACCGGGAGGCCCGGGGCTACATGCCCAGTCCGGTCCTCGTGGACGGGGACACCGTCGCCGGCTACGGCGGCGGCACCTGCCAGGTCTCCACTACGCTTTACAACGCCCTGCTGCAGATTCCGCAGGGGATCGCCATCGTCTACCGCAGGCCGCACGGCCCCGGCGGAGCTTCCTATGCCCCGCACGGTGTCGACGCCGCGGTCGGCGCGACGAACCTCAACCTCATCTTCCGCAACGACTACCCCTTCCCCATCACCATCGACTGTACGGCCTCCAACGGTTCGCTGTGCATCTGCATCCGCAAGGGCGAAGTGCCCACTACGATGATCGCCGCGAACTGACAGATTCGTAACAGCAAAGGGCGCCTTGCCGCAGGGCCGCTGCGGCAAGGCGTCCTTTATTCATCTGTCTTTTTCCTGCGTTGCCGAAAGCCTGCGCCATTCTCATTGCGCCAGGGCTTCCGGCTTGACCCGGCGCACGAGGGCCAGCGCCGCTTCCAGCGCGGCGGCGTCCTCGCTCTTCTCCAGGATGTTCAGCAGTTTTTCGGTCTGCGTTCTGCGGCGTTCCCGTTTCTCCTCTTCCCTGCGGAGGCGGCAGCTTTCGGCCAGCCGCTCGATGTCGTCCCGGTTTTCCGGAACCCGCCTGCACTGGAGAAACTCCTCGTACGCGTCGCAGTGCAGGGAAACCTCGTCGCTGAACGCGATCTGCTTGCCGTGGTCCAGCCAGAGGATGCGGCTGCACAGCTCGCGGACCTGGTCCAGGGAATGGGAAACCAGGATGGCGGTCACGCCGTTTTTCAGGATTTCGCGCATTTTGTTCCCGCTCTTTTTCCGGAAGGCGCCGTCGCCCACGCTCAGCACCTCGTCCAGGATCAGCACGTCCGGATTCACCAGGCAGGCGATGGAAAACGCCAGTCGGCTCTTCATGCCGCTGGACAGCTGCTTGAAGGGCCGGTCCTGAAAGCTCTCGAGTTCGGCGAAAGCGATGATTTCGTCGTACTTGTCCACCATGAATTCGTGCGTATAGCCGAGCAGCGCGCCGCGCAAAAAGGTGTTCTCGCGCACCGTCAGTTCGCCGTCAAAGCCGGCGTTCAGCTCCAGCAGTGCGGCGACGGTCCCCCGGACCGAGACGCTTCCCTCCGTGGGCACCATGATGCCGCTGATCGCCTTGAGAATCGTTGACTTCCCGGCGCCGTTGCTGCCGATAATGCCCAGCATGTCGCCCCGGTCCAGCGAGAAGGTCACGTGCCGGTCCGCCCAGAATTCCTTAACGTGGTAATTGCCGGTCAGCCTGCGGGTCACGTACTCCTTGAGGCCGATGTCTTTGAAATCCCCCGTGATGTAGCGGATGGACACGTCTTTTACATCGATGATCGCCATGTTTTCCTCTTTCCCTGTCCTAGTATCCGCAGCCGCCGCTTCCCTCAGGCCTGCGCTTCCAGCTCTTTCAGCATCTGCGCCGCCGCCTTGCCCGGGTAAAGGGCGGGCGCCAGCTCCACGATGCGCCGCAGCAGCTTCTCTGCCTCCTCCCGGTTGCCTTCCGAGAGATACGCCCTGGCCAGCCACAGCGAGGAGGTGACCTTCGGCAGCTGCTGCCGGCTGCCCTTCACCTGCGCGGTGAGCGCCTTGCTGTCCGCCTTGCCCTCTTTCAGGTAGCGCATGCACTGCTCGTTCAGTTCCGTGGAGAAGACCATGCGCTTGCTCTGCGGTTTCGTCAGCTGGATCTCCTCCAGGCGCTTGCGCAGCGCGAGCAGCTCGTCGAGGTAGCGCTGGGCGCGCTCGCGGTCCTGCTTTTGTTCCGCGCAGTAGCACAGGTTGCTGGTGATGGCGAACCGGGTGAAGAGGGTCGCCTCTTCCTTCTTCTTTTCCTTCACGGGGAAGTCGAGCAGCACCTTCTCCGCCTCTTCAAACCGGCCGAGGGAGGCGTAGGCGTTGGAAAGGTGCATGCGCACCATCAGCGCCGTGTCCTGGCTCAGCACCTTCTGGGTCAGGTGAACGGAATAATCCCGGATGAAACCCTCCGCGTCCAGCTGGTCGTAGAGCCGGCTGAGCTCCGCCTGATGCTCCTTCATGGCCGCGTTGGAGCACGAGACGAGCAGCCCGCAAAGGCCGATGAAGCCCATCAGAATCCAGACGGCGGGATTAGCGGCCCGGTTCAGGACCAGGATCGCGGCGATGACGACGACGAGCAGGACGCTGAGCAGGATAAACTGCCGGAGTCTTTTGGGATAGAGCGCCAGCATGGATCAATCACAACCTTCTTTATTTTTTGAATAGTATAGCCGGTTTCCGTGAGAAGTTCAAGCGCGGCCATCCGCAGAGGAAACCCCGGTCCGTCCGGATCGGGGTTTATCTTCAGTTGTCCTTGGCGGGATGGCTCTCGGCCCAGAGCCGCTCGGCCGTCGCACGCCAGTTCTCCGCGTAGGGATCGCACTTGGCGCACAGGTGCTCCACGCTCTCCGGCGACTGCGGATCCGTGGAATGGGCGCCCGTCTCCTCCACGACCTTGCGCAGCACGTCCGGGTTCTCCAGCATCGGGCAGGGACGCAGATGGTTCTCGTTGAAGGGCTGTCCGTCGTGATAGGCCATGAAGATCGGGGACTGCAGCGCCTCCAGCAGCGTCACATCGTGGATATTCGCGTTGGAGTAGTGGATGAAGACGCAGGGGTCCACGTCGCCCAGCGCGTTGATGTGCAGGTAGCGGCGGCCGCCCGCGATGCATCCGCCCACGTACTCGCCGTCGTTCTGGAAGTCCATGGCGAAAATCGGCTTGGTCGCGCGGATCTCGCGGATGCGGTGGTACATGCGCTCGCGCTGTTCGGGCGTGGGCAGCAGCTCCGGCGCCGCGTCGTTGCCGACCGGCATGTAGTGGAAGTACCAGATGAACCGCGCACCCATCTCGCAGATGAAGTCGATGTACTCGTCGGAGGAGATGGAATCCAGGTTCTGGCTCGTGTAGCACGCCGAGATGCCGAAGGGCAGCCGGCGGTCCTTGAGCAGCTGCATGGCGTGCTTCACCCGTTCGAACACGCCCTCGCCGCGGCGGCCGTCCGTGGCCTCCTTAAAGCCCTCCAGGCTGAACGCCGGGATGAAGTTCTTGACGCGCAGCAGGTCGTCCGCAAAGGCGTCGTCGATCAGGGTTCCGTTCGTAAAGGCGAGGAACTGGCAGTCGCTGTGCTTCTCACACAGCGTGATGAGGTCCTTCTTTCGCACGGTCGGCTCGCCGCCCGTGTAGATGTACATGTGCACGCCCATCTCTTTGCCCTGGGTGATGATGGAGTCGATGTCCTCCAGGCTGAGGTTCAGCTTGTGGCCGTACTCCGCCGCCCAGCAGCCGGTGCACTTCAGGTTGCAGGCGCTCGTGGGATCCAGCAGGATCGCCCACGGGATGTTGCAGTTGTACTTCTTGCGGTACTCTTCCTGCCTGGGCCAGCCCACGATGTTGGCGTTCAGGAAGAAGTTCTGGAAGATCGCCTTCAGCACTTCCGGGTCGGTCTCCTTCATCACCTTCATGATGAGCTGGTACATATTGTTATCCGGATCCTGCAGCACCTTGCGTACAGCCGCGCGCTGCTCCGCATAGGTGTTCGGGCCGTCGCCGGCGAGCTTGTCCACCCAGGACATGAGCTTCGGCGCATTCTCTTCCGGATTCTTGCCGATGTAATTAAAGGCCGTGTTAAAAATCGCTTTCTTAACCGTCGTTCCGATAGGCATGTTTTACCCTCCTCTCACACGCGAGTATTATAGAGAGATTCCCCTTTTTTTGCAAGCGTTCAGCCCAAATTTTCTGCAATTACAAACACAATCGGGCATTTGTGACACCAAAAAAGAGGCCTTGCGGCCTCTTCTCCGTCTGTTCGTTTCAGCAGGCGTACAGCAGCGTCGAAATCCCCATGCCGCCGCCCACGCACAGCGTCGCAAGGCCCGTCCGGGCCCCCGTGTCCCGCATCGCGTACAGCAGCGTGACTAGGATTCTGCAGCCGGAGGCGCCCACCGGGTGCCCCAGCGCGATCGCGCCACCGCGGATGTTCAGCTTCTCCTCCGGGATCCCGAGTTCCCGCTGCACGGCGATGGACTGCACGGCGAACGCTTCGTTGGCTTCAACGAGATCGATGTCCGCGATGCCGAGCCCGGCCCTTTTGAGGAGCTTCCGGGTGGAGGCCACCGGCCCGATGCCCATGACGGCCGGGTCGACCCCCGCAGCCGCGCTCCCGCCCCACCGGGCGAGGGGCGTGAGACGGTGCCGCCTGAGCGCCTCTTCCGAGGCCAGCACGACCGCGGCCGCTCCGTCGTTCAGACCGGAGGCGTTGCCCGCCGTCACGACGCCGCCCTTCTGAAAGGCGGGAGAGAGCCTCTCGAGCGCCTCCCGGGAGGTGTCCCGCCGTATGCCCTCGTCGCTGTCAAAGCGCACCGTTCCCTTTTTGCCCTTCAGCTCGACGGGCACGATCTCCGGGGCAAACCGTCCGGCGTCCGAGGCCGCGGCGGCTTTCTGCTGGGAGCGGAGCGCAAAGGAGTCTGCTTCCTCCCGGGTGATCTGCCACCGGGCCGCGATGTTTTCGGCCGTCACGCCCATGTGGCAATCGTTGTACACATCCCAGAGCGCGTCCCGGATCATCGTGTCGACCAGCTCGCTCTGGACAGCCGGATTCCCGATCCGGTAGCCGAAGCGCGCACCGGGCAGCGCGAAGGGCGCGCGGGACATGTTCTCCATCCCGCCCGCGGCCACGAGATCCGCTTCCCCCGACGCGATGAGACGGGCCGCGCGGTTTACGCTCTCCAGGCCGGAGCCGCAGACACAGTTGACCGTCACGGCGGTGGAATCCTCCGGCATGCCGGCCAGCAGGGCCGCCTGGCGCGCAGGATTCTGGCCCAGTCCGGCCTGAAGCACGCAGCCCATTTCCGCGTGCTCGATCTGCGCCGCCTCCAGCCCGGCGCGGCGCACGGCTTCCCGGATGGCGGCCGCCCCCAGCGCCGTCGCCGGAACGGAGGCCAGGCTGCCGCCGAATTTGCCGACCGCCGTCCTGCATCCGCCAACAAGGTAAACCGCTCCGCTCATGTATCCTCCGTTATTGTCGTCCGGCCGCCCGTGCGGCCGCGTTCATCCTGCCGTGTTCCGCCCTCCGCTGCCGCTGCGCCGCGCGCTCCTGTCTGCGCTGCGCCGGGCGCTTCAGCACCTCGCTCATCACGATGCCGGAGAGCACCGCATCCCGGAAGCCGTCGTCCACTTCGGCCTTCCGCGGCGCATCCCCGGCGTGCGGGGCAGACTCTGCCACCGGGTGGCAGGGATCCTCCCCTTCGGCCGCCCGGTCAAAGGTCTCCTGGGAGGCCGCCTCATAGCGCACCGCGGCAGGGCGCGCCTGCCCCAGCATCTCCTCGTGGCAGGGGTCTTCCCCCTCCGCGGCGCCCGGCACGTTCCGGCCGGCAGAGACGCTGTCTTTTTCGCTTTCCATCCGGTCAAACAGCGTGCCGCGGGCATTTACACCCTTCTTACGGGCCGGCTCCCTGCGGGGTGCGGACGGCTTCGTCCGCCCTTTTGCGGCCGCGGCCCCCTTGCCCTTCTTTTTGTTCCCGGAGGCCGCTACGACTGCCCATACGATGGCGACGAAGAGGACGCTTAGAAAATCCATATCCGCTTCACTCCTCCCGGCGCGTCACAGTTTTACTGCTTGGGCTGTGCGCGTCCTTCGCCCATCGTCGCGATCGACTCCCGCATGGACGTATCCGCGATCGTGTTCTTCATGTCATAGTAGTCCAGCACGCCCATCTTTCCTTCGCGAAGCGCCGCTGCCATCGCCTTGGGCACCTCGGCCTCCGCCTCGATCACCTTCGCGCGCTGCTCCTGTGCGGCGGCCTTCATCTCCTGCTCGCGCGCCACGGCCATGGCGCGGCGCTCCTCCGCCTTCGCCTGGGCGATCCGCCTGTCGGCCTCCGCCTGGTCCATCTGCAGCTGCGCGCCGATGTTGCGGCCGACGTCCACGTCCGCGATATCGATGGAAAGGATTTCAAACGCCGTGCCGGCGTCCAGTCCCTTGCTCAGCACCGTCCGGCTGATGAGGTCCGGGTTCTCGAGGACGGCCTTGTGCGTCTCCGCGGAGCCGACAGTCGTGACGATGCCCTCGCCCACGCGGGCCACAACCGTCTCCTCGCCGGCGCCGCCGACCAGCCGCTCGATGTTCGCGCGCACCGTGACCCTGGCCTTCGCCCGCAGCTCGATGCCATCCTTGGCGATGGCCGCGACGGTCGGCGTCTCGATGACCTTGGGGTTGACGCTCATCTGAACGGCCTCCAGCACGTCGCGCCCGGCCAGATCGATGGCACACGCCTCCGGGAAGTCCAGCTGGATGTTCGCGCCCCTCGCCGTAATCAGCGCGGTGACCACCCTGTCCAGATTGCCGCCGGCGAGGTAATGCGCCTCCATCTTGCTGATGTCCATATGCAGCCCGGCCTTCTCCGCCTTGATCAGCGGGGAGACGATCTTGGCGGGCGAGACGCGGCGGATGCGCATGCCCGCCAGCGTAAAGACGGAGACGTGCACACCGGAAGCCAGTGCGGAAATCCACAGCCCCAGCGGGATAAACCGCAGGAAAATGAGAACCGCCAGGATGACGACGACGATCGTAATGTATGCAGATACCATAATACCCTCCTGTTTCCGCGCGCTCAGCGCTCCTCAGTTCCGTCCGTTTCCACTGCCCTTACGACGAGCGCCCCGCGCTCCTCGCGCAGCACCTCGATCTCCGTGCCTTCGGCGATGAAGGCACCTTCCGAAACGACATTTCTTCTCTCTCCGTCAAAATCGGCAATGCCGGCAGGACGCAGCGCGCTGCTCGCCCTGCCCCTTTTCCCGGTCCATCCGCCGTCCTGCTCTTTTTTCGCGTCGCCGAGGTCCCTGGCGCCGAGGAAGAGCCTGGAGCGGAACAACTTCCCTTTCGCTGCGGAGTGCAGGATTGCAAAGGCTGCGATTGCCAGCACGACGAGCAGGCAGGCCATGATGATCACCGCCATCGCCGCGCCGACGACCTTCCCCAGAAAATACGTTCCGCCGCAGAGCAGCACGATGCCCGACACGCCGGGCAGGCCGAAGCCGGGCAGCAGCACCTCCAGGATGACCAGCCCGGAGCCGAAGAGAAGGCACAGCACCGCCGGCAGCAATCCGTAACTCATATTCGCTCTCCTTCCGTTTTCTGTTCTTCACCCATATTCCCCGGATGGATGCCCAGGCGGATCATCTTGTCCCTCACCGCCTTGAAGTCCTCCCAGGCCGGGCGTTTTTTGCTTTCGTCGCGCAGCAGCGCGGACGGATGATAGGTCGGCATCATCCAGATTCCCTTCCTCAGCTGCCAAACGCCCCTGTCCCGCGTGATGTGCAAATCCTCCCCGAGGATCGTCCGGGCCGCCGTCGAACCCAGAAGCAGGATGATCCTGGGCCTCACCAGCGCCGTCTGCTGGCGCAGATAACCGATGCAGGCCGCGGCCTCGTCCGCTTCCGGCACGCGGTTGTGCGGCGGGCGGCACTTGACGATGTTGCAGATGTAGACGTTCTCCCGCGAAAGGCCGATGGCCAGGAGCATCCTGTCCAGCAGCTGCCCCGCGGGGCCCACGAAGGGCCTGCCCGTCCTGTCCTCCTGCTCGCCAGGACCCTCGCCGATCAGCATGAGGTCCGCGTGCAGGTTGCCCTCGCCCGGCACCACGTTCGTGCGCGTCTCGGCGAGCCTGCAGCCCCGGCAGGCGAAGATCTGCTCCGTCAGGGCCGGCCATGAGGTGTTCACGGTCCGTCACCTCCCCGCCTGCTGCGTAGTGTCCCTGCGGATGATCAGCGCGTCCGTGATGCTGGTGCCCAAATCCGAAAAGACGACGTTCATATCCCTGCGCACCCACGTGACCAGGGAACTCAGCATAAAGAGCAGGAGGATGATGACAAGCGCGAAAAACGCAGCGCCGATAAAGTCCAGGCCGCCGGAAATGCCGCGGTGGATCGCCGCGCTGCTCCGCTTGCCGCGCACCTTCGCCGTGCGCTTTGTCCCCTTTTTCGCCTTTGGCCGGTTTGCTTTGTTCATCAGAGATAATCCTTCCATTGCGGCTGCTGTGTTTCGCCCCTCGCCTTTCCTTCCCGCATGAGGCCGGGAAAGCCGTGCTGGCGCAGCGCCTCGTATACGATGACGGCGACGCTGTTGGCAAGGTTCAGGCTCCTCGCCTCTTCGATCATCGGAATGCGGATGCAGCTCTGCGGCTGCTCCTCCAGCATCTCCTGCGGCAGGCCGCGGGACTCCCTGCCGAAGACGAGCGCGACCTCTTCCGGAAATTGCACCTCTGTATAGCCGTGCTGCGCGTGCGCGCTCGTCAAAAACCACGGGACGCCTGCAAGCGCTTCCCTTGCCGCCTCAAGCGTGGGGTGCACCTGCACCCGCGCCAGCGGCCAGTAATCGAGGCCCGCGCGCCTGAGATACCGGTCGTCAAGGCTGTACCCCAGCGGCTCCACCAGGTGGAGCGTGCTGCCGGTCGCCGCGCAGGTTCTGGCGATATTGCCGGTGTTCTGAGGGATCTCCGGCTCGATCAATACCACGTGTATCATCACAGACCTCCCTTGTTTACTATTTTACAGCGAAAGCGCCGCCTTGGCAAGACCGCGCGCCGATTGTCAATGCGCGCCGATTGTGCTATGATTGTTGCAACTATACAGCAAAAACGGAGGCGTCCCATGCAGCACAGGTCTTTCATCATGATCGACGGAAACAGCCTCATACACAGGGCCTTTCACGCCCTTCCCCCGCTCTCCAACGCGGACGGCGTCTTTACCAACGCAGTTTTCGGCTTCCTCAACATGATGCTGAAGGTCGTGGAGGAGGAGAACCCCGAGTACCTCGCGGTGGCCTTCGACCTGCACGGGCCCACGTTCCGCCACCTCGACTACAGCCAGTACAAGGCAGGCCGCAAGCCCACCGCGCCGGAACTGGCGCCCCAGTTCGGCCTCATCCGTGACTGCCTCACGGCCATGGGGGTCCGGCAAATCACCTGCCCGTCTTTCGAGGCGGACGACATTCTGGGCACGCTGTCCCGGCGCTGTGAGGAAGCCGGCATCCCCGCGCTCATCGTCACGGGGGACCGTGATTCCATGCAGCTCGTCTCCGACACCACCAACGTCCTCTATACGAAGCGGGGCGTCACGGAGGTCGTGCGTTATACGCCGGAGCAGGTCCGGCTGGATTTCGGCGTCAGCCCCGCGCAGATCACCGACCTCAAGGGCCTCATGGGGGACGCCAGCGACAACATCCCCGGCGTCCCCGGCATCGGCGAGAAGACGGCCGTCAAGCTGCTTGGGCAGTACGGCACGCTGGAAGAGACGCTCTCGCATGCGGACGCGGACCTCAAGGGCAAGCAGCGCGAAAAGCTGCTGGACGGCGCGGCCTCCGGCCTCATGAGCAAGAAGCTGGCGACCATCAACCGCTACGCGCCCATCGACGGGGTCGCCCTGGAGGACTGCCTGCGCACAAGCTTTGCCGGCGGCATCCCCCTGCTCACGCAGCTGGGGATGAAATCCGTCGTCGGCCGCATCGAAAGGCTGGAGCACGCGAAAGCCGCGGCGCCCGCCCCGCTGCCCGAATGGGAGAGCGAAACCGTGCTGACCGGCGAAGCGGACGTGCGCGCCTGGCTTTGCGGGCGTCCGGGCCGGGCCTTCGCCCTGATGCTGCTGGAGACCGGTTTCTCCGTCGCCTGCGACGACCGGTCACGCGCGCGCATCGCCTTCCCGCAGGGGCTGCTCGACGACGGTCTGGATCCACAGGCCGCCGCACGGCTGCTTTCCCCGCTCTTCACCGGGGAGGGGCGCCTGCTGCTCTACGACGCCAAGCGGCTGATGACGCAGCTGTCTGAATGGTCCGTTCCCTTCAGTGCCCCCTTCGACGACGAGCGCATCGTGCAGTACCTCCTCTCCCCGCAGACGAGCCGTTACGAAGCGCCGGCGGACGCCGCCGCGCTGACGGACGCCTTCACGCTCGACCTGGCGAAGCTCCGCGAGCAGGAGATGGAACCGCTCTACCGCAACATCGAGCTGCCCCTCGCCTCCACGCTCTTCGGCATGGAACGCAAGGGCTTCCTCGTGGACCGGGAGGAGCTCGTCCGCCTTGGCCGCCGGTACGGGGAGCAGATCGAGACGCTGAAATCGGAGATCTTCTCCCTGTGCGGCACGGAGCCCTTCAACCTGAACAGCCCGCAGCAGCTGGGCGACGTGCTCTTCAACCAATTGGGCCTGCCCGCCCGGAAGAAGACCGCCAAGGGTTTCTCGACCGACGCGGATACGCTGCAGGAGCTCTCGAACCTGCACCCAGCCATCGATAAGATTCTGCAGTACCGCCAGGTGTCCAAGCTGAACAGCACCTATATCGACGGCCTGCTCCGCCTGACCGGGCGCGACGGGAGAATCCACACCTGGTTCGACCAGACCACCGCCGCCACCGGCCGCATCTCCTCCAGCGAGCCCAATCTGCAGAACATCCCCGTGCGCACCGAGATGGGTCGCGAAATCCGCCGCGCCTTCATCGCAGAGGAGGGCAAACTGCTGGTGGATGCGGACTACTCCCAGATCGAGCTGCGCCTTCTCGCCCACCTCTCCGGGGACGAGGCCATGTGCGACGCCTTCCTTCGCGGTCAGGACATCCACGCCCGCACTGCGGCAGAGGTGTACGGCGTCCCGCTGGAGCAGGTCACGCACGACATGCGCTCCCGCTCCAAAGCCGTCAACTTCGGCATCGTCTACGGCATCAGCGACTTCGGCCTCGCCTCCAATCTCCACATTTCCAGAAAAGAGGCCGCCGAATTCATCGCCCGCTACTTCGAGCGCTATCCGGCCATCCGGCGTTTTATGGATGAGTCGGTCGCTTCGGCCAAAGCGCAAGGCTACTCCGTCACCCTCTACGGGCGCAGGAGGCCCCTGCCGGAGCTCTCCTCACCCAACTACAACCGCCGGCAGTTCGGCGAGCGCGCCGCGATGAACACCCCGGTGCAGGGCGCCGCGGCGGACATCATCAAAATCGCCATGAACGCGGTCTTCCGGAGGCTGGAGCAAGAAGGACTCGAGGCGCGCCTCATCCTGCAGGTGCACGACGAGCTCATCGTGGAGGCGCCGCCCGAAGAGGAGAAGGCCGTTTTTGCCATCCTGAAGGAATGCATGGAGGGCGCGGCGAGCCTGCGTGTCCCGCTGGTCGCGGATATCCACTCCGGCCGCTCGTGGTTCGAAACCAAGTGAGGCCGGCGGACATGAGCCTGGAGATCGATCGATGAAAATTGCCATCACAGGGTCCATCGCCTGCGGCAAGAGCACGGTGTGCGACGCGCTGCGCAGCCGCGGTTTCTTCGTCGCCGACGCGGACGCAATTTCGCGGTCTCTGACCGCCCCGGGGGGAGAGGCGCTGGACGACATCCGGGCCGCATTCGGCGACGGGGTCTTTTCCGGCGCCGCGCTGGACCGCGCCGCGCTCGCCTCGCTCGTCTTCGGAAATCCGGAGGCTTTAAAGCGTCTGAACGGCATCCTGCACCCGCGCATCTTCGCGGAGCTCTTTGCGCAGCTTCAGCAAGCCGAAGCGGACGGTTCTCCCGTCTTTGCGGAGATCCCGCTGCTGTACGAATGCGGCATGGCAGCAAGGTTTGACCGCGTCTGGGTCGTCGCCGCGGGCGAGGAGACGCAGATCGCCCGCCTCTGTGCGCGCGACCGGCTGACGCGCGCGGAGGCGCTCGTCCGCATCCACGCGCAGATGCCGCTCTCCAGGAAGACCGCGGCGGCGGACGCCGTCATCCGCACGGACGGCACACAGGAAGAAACCCTTGCGCAGGTGGACGCGCTGCTCGCCGGCCTCACAAAACCCGAGAGCCGGCCCGCCGCCCCGCCCGCGCGCTACACGGCGCGCAGGAAAGCGAAAAAAACCGGCTTCGCCGGCTACTGGACCAGCCTGCCCGTCTGGCTGAAGGCGCTGCTCGCAGCCTCGCTGTCCTTTGTGCTGCTCACCGCCTCCGCCGCCGTGGTGCGGGATTACATGGCCCGCCTGGAGGAGCGCCGCCGCCTGGAGGCCGAGGCAGCGGAGCGCGCGCGGCATCCGCTGTACTACGCCGATCTCATCTCTCTGTATTCGGAGGCGCAGGGACTCGATCCCGCGCTCGTCTCCGCCGTCATCCTGTGCGAATCCAGTTACGATCCCGCCGCCGTCAGCCGCCTGGGCGCGCGCGGCCTCATGCAGCTCATGGAGGATACGGCGGGATGGATCGCCCACAAGCTCGGCGAGGACGACGCCTCCTATTCCTTCGACCGGCTGTTCGATCCGGAGACCAACATCCGCTTCGGCACCTGGTATCTGCATTTTCTCTCCGAGCGGTTCGGTGCCGATCCCGTCAAGATCGTCTGCGCCTACCACGCCGGGCAGGGCAACGTCGCCGCGTGGCTCGGCAACCCCGAGTACAGCCCGGACGGCGTCACGCTTCAAACCATCCCCACGCAGGATACCGCCGCCTACTGCAGCCGCGTACTCAGCGCGAGGGAGGTCTACAAAAAGTACTATTTCCCCGATCCGACCCCGGAACCCGACGCGGCGGCCACTGCTGCCCCCTAAGGAGTTTTCATGAAAAAACAGCTTCTCGCGCTCTGTCTGCTTCTCCTGCTGTCCGCCTGTGCGCCAGCCTTCGCGCAGACGACCTCCCTGGTGTGCGGCATCGTCGCCACGCAGAACGCGGAAACGCGGCCCCTGCAGCTGCGGGACCGAGACCTCGTCAGCGTGATGGACCTCGTCTACGAGGGGCTTTTCACCATTGACGACGACTACCTGCCCCAGCCGGAGCTCGCCTATTCCTACGAGTTTTCCAACGAAGGCCGCCGGCTGATCGTCACCCTCCGCGACGACGTGACCTTTCACAACGGCAGGGCGCTCACGGCGGACGACGTCATCGCGACGCTGGACGCCATGTATGCCCTCTCCGGTTTTGACAAGGACCTCAATTCGGAGGTCGAACTCGCGGACCGTGGGCTGTACTATTCGACCTTCTACTCCATCAAAAGCTGGCAGGCGCAGGACGACCGCACGCTGGTCTTCGGTCTGCGCCGCGCGTGCTACGGTTCCCTGTACGCGCTGACCTTTCCCATTCTGCCTTCCGAGGAGATAGGCGCCGCGCTGCCCAGCGGCACCGGGCCCTACCGCTTCGACGGCTACGAACAGGGGACCTCCGTCTGGCTGGCCGTCAATCCCACGTGGTGGCAGCGTACCCCGCAGATCCGGAACATCCGCGCCGGCATCTACGAGGATTCCGAAAAGGTGCTGACGGCATTCGACCAGCGCGACGTCGACGTGGCGACCACGCGGTCCATCAACGCCTCGCGCTACTCCGGCTCGCTGAACTCGTTCTCGCTGTCCGCACGCTCCCGCCAGCTCGAAGTGCTGCTGGTCAACCGGGCGAACAACCTGCTCAAGAGCGACGACAACGGCAAAAACCTCGTCCGGGAGGCGATTGCCTACGCCATCGACCGCAGCACGCTCATCACCTCCATCTACCAGGGCATGGCGCTGGTGGCCTATTCCCCCGTCCCCAGCGGCACGTGGCTGGCAAACGAGGAGACCGCGCAGGACATCTACGATCCGCTGATGGCCGCCTCCCTGCTGGACAGGGCCGGCTGGAAGCTGGCCGACAACGGCAAGCGCTACAAAAACGGGCAGTCCATGCCGCAGCTCCGGCTCATCGTCTACGACGAGCCCGGCTCCATGGTGCGCACAAACGCGGCCAACAAAATCCGCGAGCAGCTGGAAGCCGTCGGCTTCACCGTCAGCGTCACCACCTGGTCACAGGAGAACGTCGTCACCAAGCTGCGTAGCGGCGACTATTCCATCGCGCTGTGCGCCTTTAACTTCGACGTCTGTCCCGATCCCGGTTTCACCCTCACCTCCACGGGCATCTGCAACTTCACGCGGTACCGCTCCAAGGAGATGAACGACCTGTTCACCACCCTGCGCACCAGCTGGACGCAGGAAAGCTACCGCAGCGTCATGCGGCAGATTCAGGAGAAGTTCGCCGCGGACATGCCGTACATCCCGCTGTACTGGCGCTCGAGCGCCCTCCTGTCCCGCTCCGCCTTCACGAGCGCGCGCGACATCCGGGAGTTGGAGCTCTTCCGCGGCGTGGAATCCTTTACCGACTGACGACAGGGGGAACCATGAAACTCTTCCTTTACTGTTTCCGGGAGTACGACGAAAAGCCGTATTACGACGCGCTGGCGGAGCGGACGCCCGGCTTTTCCTACGGCTCCTCGCCGCTCTACCCTTCGCCGGAAAACGCGGAGCTCTGCCGCGGATACGATGCCGTGAGTACCACGGTCACGCCGTTCGACCGCCCGCTGCTCGCCGCGCTGCGCGGCGCGGGCATCCGGGCCATCCTCGCCCGGTCCATCGGCGTCGACCATATCGATCTCGACGCCGCGCGGGAACTGGGGCTGCACGTCGCCCACGTCTCCTATCCCCCCGAGAGCGTCGCGGATTACGCGATCATGCTGATGCTCATGAGCCTGCGCCGCATGCGCCAGACGCTGGAGCGCGCCGCCGTCCAGGATTACACCCTCCGCGGGAAAATCGGCAGGGATCTGTGCGAAAGCACGGTCGGCATCATCGGGACAGGGCGCATCAGCACCGCCGTCATCCGGCACCTCTCCGCCTTCGGCTGCCGCCTCCTCGCCTACGATCCGCACGAGAACGCCTCCCTCCGCGGCCTGTGCACGTATACATCCCTGGACGCCCTCCTGCGGGAGAGCGACATCGTCTCCCTGCACATTCCCGCGACGCCGGAGACCTTCCACCTGATCGGAGACGACGCCTT
This sequence comes from uncultured Eubacteriales bacterium, assembly GCA_902781095.1. Taxonomy (GTDB): domain Bacteria; phylum Bacillota; class Clostridia; order Christensenellales; family Aristaeellaceae; genus Ventricola. The sequence continues at coordinate 24,238 of CACZHW010000007.1, read as the reverse complement.
CCGCCGGATGAAGCGCGGCAGCATCCTCATCAATACCGCCAGGGGGACGCTGGTCGACACCGAGGCGCTGCTCCGGGCCCTGGATGAGGGCATCCTCTCCGGCGCCGCGCTGGACGTCATGGAGCACGAAGCGGGGCTGTACTACCAAAACCGCGTCGGAGAGCCGCTGTCCAACCCGCTGATGGACAGGCTGCGCGCGCAGCCCTCGATCATCCTCACGCCCCACACCGCGTTTTACACGGAACGGGTCGTGCGCAGCATGGCGGAGCAGGTCGTCTCCTGCCTTTCGGATCTTTCGCAGGGGCGCACCAATCCCCTGATCCTGTTCTGACGGCCCGTCTGCCGTTCTCCTCTCCCGGCATACAAAAGAACACCTGCCCGGTTTGGGACAGGTGTTCTCTTTGTTCGTCTCTTACGCGTTCTTCACGGTATCCACGAGCTTCGCGAAGCCGGCGGGATCGTTGACCGCCAGATCGGCCAGCACCTTGCGGTTGAGGTCGATGTTCGCCTTCTTGAGGCCGTTCATGAAACGGGAGTAGGACATGCCGTTCAGACGGGCGGCCGCGTTGATGCGGGCGATCCACAACTGACGGAAGTCGCGCTTGCGGAGCTTTCTGCCGATATATGCATAGCGCAGGGAGCGCATTACCTGCTCCTTGGCAGCGCGGTACTGCTTGGACTTGGCGCCATAGTAGCCCTTCGCCGCCTTCATGATCTTTCTGCGCTTCTTATGTGCGTTAACCGCAGCTTTAATTCTTGCCATGTTGGTACCTCCTCTTCGTCGTCCGCCTGCTTACTTGTAGGGGATCAGTTTCTTCATCGTTCCTGCATAGCTGGAAGAAACGTATGCGGCGCGACGGAGATTGCGCTTGGTCTTGCGGGTCTTCTTGTTCAGGATATGACGCTTGTACGCCTTGTTGCGCTTGACGAGGCCGCCCTTGGTGAGGCGAAGGCGCTTCGCTGCGCCGCGATGGGTCTTTTGCTTGGGCATAAAAAGTCCTCCTTCCGGAATTGCAAGTAATGGAAGCCCGTCAGGCTTCTTTGGCTGAGCTCTTGGGAGCGGGTTTCTCGGTCTTGGGGGCAATGATCATGATCATATGGCGCCCTTCGACCAGGGGCTTTTTCTCCACAACGGCGATGTCGGCAAGCCGCTTTGCAAAATCCTGCATAACCGCAAGCCCAATCTCCTGATGCGTGATCTGCCGGCCGCGGAAGCGGATGGAAACCTTGACCTTGTCCCCGCCGGCGATAAAGCGCTGCGCGGCCTTGGCCTTGGTCTGGATGTCGTTCTCCTCGATCGTCGCGGAGAGCTGCACTTCCTTGATCGACACGACCTTCTGGTTTTTGCGGAGTTCGCGTTCCTTCTTGGACTGCTCGTAGCGATACTTGTCGTAGTCCATCAGTTTGCAGACGGGCGGCTGCGCGTTGGGCACGATCTTCACCAGATCGAGGCCTGCCTCTTCCGCCATCACCATTGCGTCACGCGTGTTCATTATGCCCAGCTGTTCGCCGGTCTGGCTGATCACGCGCACCTCACGGTCGCGAATTTCCTGGTTCATCATGAGATCAGCTGCTGCCATGTTGGTTGCCATACACCTCCTAAGTTCATGAAAAAAGAGCGGGCGTGCATGCGCCCACTCCGAGATTCAATCCCTATAAGCTCCGGCTGGCGATGCCGCCGGGCGAGAAGCGGGCGCTTCTGCTTGATACGGCAAAGATGATACCGCAGAAGCGCCGCCTTGTCAAGACCTTCTTTTCGAAAAGATCGGGTTTTTACAGCATATACGCGCATTCCCTGTCGAAGGAAATCCACGCCTCGTCCCCCACCCCGAAGACCTTCTTGTTTACGGGGCAGTTGTCGTTGATCTTGACCATCGTCTCGCCCACGCGGAGGTGGTAGTACTGGTAGGAGCCCATAAAGCAGGAGAGCTCCACCCGGCCGGGCAGGATGCCCGTATCGCCGACTGCGATCGCCTCGGGCCGCAGGACGATCTTTCCGTCCTGCCCCGGCTGCACGCTGCGGTCTGTCAGCACCTCCGCCTCGTGGCCGTCCACTGACACGCGGGCGCTCCTGTCGCCCGCGGCGACGACCTTGCAGGGCAGGAAATTGCACTCGCCGATGAAATCGGCCACGAACTCGCTGTTCGGGTGATAGTAGATTTCCTTCGGGCTGCCCATCTGGGCGATCACGCCGCTCTTCATCAGGGTGATGCGGTCCGAGATGGACATCGCCTCGCTTTGGTCGTGCGTCACGTAGATGGCCGTAATGCCCAGCTGCTGCTGGATTCTCCGGATCTCCGTGCGCATCTGCACGCGCAGCTTGGCGTCCAGGTTGGAAAGCGGCTCGTCGAAGAGCAGCACGCCCGGCTCCAGCACCAGGGCCCGGGCCAGCGCCACGCGCTGCTGCTGTCCGCCGGAGAGCTGGTTGGTGAAGCGGTTTTCCATGCCGTCCAGCCCGACCAGGTCCAGCATGTCGAACACACGCCTGCGGATCTCCTCCTTGGGGATGTTCCGCAGCTTCAGGCCGTATGCCACGTTGTCGAAGATGTTCATGTGCGGGAAGAGCGCATAGCTCTGGAAGACCATGGCCGTATCCCGCTTGTTGGGCGTCAGCTCGTTGATCGGCTCCTCCCCCAGGAAGATCTCGCCCTCGTCGGGCGATTCGAAGCCGGCGATCATGCGCAGCGTCGTCGTCTTTCCGCAGCCGGACGGGCCGAGCAGGGTGATAAACTCGCCCGGCTCGATCGTGAGGTTCACGCTGTCGACCGCCTTGAACTCCTTTTTGGTCTTGGGATCCTGGTAAATTTTGGAGACGTTCTGCAGACGGACGCCTTTCTTCTCCTTGCTCATGCCCTGCCCTCCTTCAGCTGCTTCTTTTCAATGCGCTGCTGCCTGCGGCTGGTGCCGAAGAAGCTGAGCAGCACGTTCATCAGCGCGATGGAACCGTACACGATGATCATCAGCATCGTCGCCCACGCGCACGCTTCCGAGTACTCGCCGCGGTCCACCACCGTCATGATCTGCGGGGTAATCAGCTTGAAGGCCGGCGAGATGAGGAAGATAACCGCGCTGGTCGCGGTGATGGAACGGGCAAACGTCGTCACCAGGCCGCTGAGGAACGAATCCTTGATCAGCGGCAGCGTCACGGAGGTGAAGACCTTTCCGCTGTCCGCACCCATGTCGTAGGCGGATTCCTCGATGGATTTGTCGATCTGCCGCAGCGCCGCCACGCCGGAACGCGTGCCGACCGGCAGGCTGCGCACGACGAACGCGATGACGAGGATCGTTCCCGTTCCGGCCAGCACCAGATGGCCGCTGTTGAAGATGCCCGTGATGTATCCGCGCAGCAGCGCGATGCCCAGCACCGTGCCGGGGACGGCCATGGCGAACATCGTGACGAACTCGATGACCGCCCGCCCGAAGAACTTGCGCTTGACCACGAGATACGCGATGATCATGGACATGAACGAGGTGATGAAGGCCGCGATGAGCGAGAGCCGCATGGAATCCCAGAACGGCTGCAGCCCGCGGTCAAAGACCTTCTGGAAGTGCGTGGGCACGAGGTCGAACTTGCGGCCCCACTGCCGGAACATGGCGCCCAGCGGGATGAGGGCGTACATGCCGATGACGAAGACGGAGATGAGCAGGCAGAAGGTGACCAGCGGGATGACCACCGACTTGTCGCCGATGGGCTGGCGCGGCCGCGACGCCTTTCCGCTCAGCGTCGCCACGGACTTGCGCTCCAGCCAGTATTTCTCCAGCGTAAAGAGCACGATGGTGATGAGCAGCATCACCACGGACATGGCCGCCGGCACGCGCGGGTCCCCCTGCAGCGCGTACTCGTTGTACACCATCTCGGCCAGGGTCCGGTAGTCGCCGCCGATCATCTGCGGGTTGGCGAAGTCCGCCACCGCCTCGATGAAGGTGACGAGAAACGCGTTGCCGATACCCGGCAGCAGCAGCGGCAGCGTCACCGTCGTAAAGACCTTCCAGCGGGAGGCGCCCATATCCCGGGCCGATTCCTCCAGCGAGGGATCGATGTTGAGCAGCAGGCCTTTGAGCATCAGGTAGCAGACCGGGAAGAAGGTCAGCACCTGCACCAGCACGATGCCATGCAGGCCGTTGATGTTCGCGTCCAGGATGCCCAGAAGCTGCCGTGTGATGAGACCGCGCTTGCCGAAGAGCATGATCGCCGAGAGCGACAGCACAAAGGGCGGCGAGACGATGGGCAGCACGGAGATCACCCGGAACATGGGGCTGAACCGCGTCTTCGTGTACATGTCCACGTAGGCGAACACAAAGCCGATCAGCGTAGCGATGATGCCCGTGATGAAACCGAGCAGCAGCGTGTTGCGCACGGCGCGCTGGAAGCTGCCGCGCGCAAACAGCGTCGCATAGGCGTCCAGCGAGAAGGCCGTCCTGCCCAGCTGCCCCTCGTTCTCCTTCAGTCGGGCGACGCGGGCGGCGATCTCCTCCTCCGTCACCGTCTCCCCCGCGCTCTCCAGCGACGCGGCAAAAGCGGCTGTCTTCGCACCGTCCGCCGCCTGCAGCGCCGCCTTCAGGGCAGCGCGCGTGCTGATGACCTCTTCCGCGTTGTTGCGCCGGTAGCGGTTGTACATCTTATGGAAGTCTCCTGCCGCCCGCCCCAGCGCGAGGAAGGGCTCCGCAGCCTCCCCCTGCGCCTTGCCGGCCGCCGCGCTCAGCCACTCGCCGTCCTCCTTCACCGCCGCGATCATCTCCGTCTCGCTGCGGGAGAAACTCTGCGTGGTGACGGTCAGCAGCGGATAGACGACGAAGAGCAGCAAAAAGGCCGCAATCAGCAGGATGACCATCACGAGGATGGGGTCGCCCAGCATCTTCTTCCGGTCCAGCTGTTTTCCCTTTGCGCTCGCCACTCAAACCACCTCTACTTTATAAGCTGTAAGGGCCGTCTGCCTGTCAGACAGACGGCCCGGACGGGTTTGGCCGAAGGATTACTCAGTCTGGATCTTGTCGTTGGAAATCGCGCTGTTCCACTTTTCGATCAGCATGTTCTTGTTGGCGCCGGTCCACTGGGAATCGTAGTTGATGAGCTTGATGCCCATATCCACGAGCTCCTGCGCGGCCTCGGGGTCCTTCGCGCCGTTGACGGTCAGGAACTGGAGGGAGCCGACGGTCTGGCCGATCTCCTGGCACTCAGGCGTCAGCGCGAACTCGATGAAGAGCTTCGCCTCGTCCAGATGCTTGCAGCCCTCGATGACCGCAGCGCCGCCGACTTCGTAGCCCGTGCCCTCGCTGGGCGCAGAAAGCACGAAGTTGTCGTAGCCCTGGTTGACCTTGTAGTCAAGGCCGTTGTGCAGGAAGCCGACGCCCACGGCCGCCTCGCCCAGCGCAACCTGGTGGGACGTGCCGGAACCGGTCTTCACGTAGGTGGTCACGTTTTTGTCCATGGCGGCGATCATCTCAAGCGCCTTCTCCTCGCCGAAGATCTGGAAGAGGATGGAGGTCACCATCACGCCCGTGCCGGTGGCGCCGGGGTTCGCCATGACCAGGAGGTTCTTGTACTCGGGCTTGGTCAAATCTTCCCAGGAGGTGGGCACCGGGATGCCGCGGGCTTCCAGTTCCTCTCCGTCGCAGATGAATCCGATCCAGCCGGAGTAGATGCCGACCCAGTACGGATAGCCGACGCCGTACTGTTCGCTGCGGTAGTTCGCCACGCCCTTGCAGTCCTCGAAGGCGTACAGCAGGCCCTCGTTTGCGGCCGCGATGTACGGATCCCAGGTGCCGCCGTACCACACGTCGGCCTGCGGGTTGTCGCGCTCTTCCTTGATACGGGTGAAGCAGTCGTTGCCGCTCAGGCGGATGTAGCTGGTCTTGATGCCGGTTTTCTCTTCAAACGCCTTGCAGACAGCCGCCACGTGAGGCTCGTCCGATCCGCCGTAGACCATCAGCTCGCCGCCTTCCAGCGCGCGCCAGTCGATGTCCTCCGCCTGTGCGAACGCTGCGATGCCCAGCATCATGACCGCAACCAACAAAGCAAGAATCTTTTTCATGTACAACCCTCCTATCAGTCTTTCAAGCATTTGGTGAAACTCTCACCAATCTGAAATCAGTATATACCGCTTGATGCCTAAATGTCAATGCTTTAACGAGATCATCTCATCCTTTTTTCATCATTCCCGTTCCGGAGCCGCGGCCTTCCCGGCAGGCTCCGCTTCCCTTAAACCGTTTTCGCTGTTTTGTGTGATGATTTTTGTGCATTTTGACGTCTCTTTTCCGCATCGCTTCAGCATACCGGCCTTGACAGACACCCTTTCTTTTGGTAATCTGATTATGTGATATGATCAGAGGCAGGGTTTCGCGGTCTCCGCCAACCGCCTGCAACAGAAAGGTCGTTTTCCATGGATAAAAGGGAACGTATCGCCGCCGCCATCGCCGGAGAGGCAACCGACAGGGTGCCCTGCGGCTTCTGGCATCACTTTGACAAAAAGGACGCGTTCGGGGAGGCTTCCGTCCGCGCGCACCTCGACTTTTACGAAGCGACGGACGCGGACGTGCTCAAGGTCATGAACGAGCACATGTATCGCCTGGAACAGGAAATACGCTGCGCCGAAGACTGGCGGAAGGTCCGCCCCGTCCCGTTCGAGCGGACGGACTACCCCGATTACATCGGGGAGTTCCGCGCCATCCGCAGGGCGGTTCCGTCCGACGTGCCGCTGTGGGCGACCATCCACGGCGCGCTCGTCTCCGCCTACCACGCCACGGACACGCCCGGGCACTTTTCCAATCCGGACAACCGGGTCTCCTGCCACCTGCGCGAGAACCCGGAAGCCGTGAAAGGGGCGCTTATGGCCGTCGCCGAAACGCTGTCCGATCTGTGCGACCGCCTCATCGACGCGGGCGCGGACGGCATTTACTACGCGGCGCTGGGCGGCGAGGAAACCCGCTTTTCGCGGGAACTGCTGGAAGAGGCCGTCATCCCCGCCGACCGCTACGTCATCGATCGCGTGAAGGCGCGCGGCACCACGGCCGTGCTGCACATCTGCAAGGAAAAGGTGCAGCTGCCCGCCTACCACAGCATCGACGCCGACGTCTTCAACTGGGCCGTGCACGACTGCCGCTACTCCCTGGCAGACGGCCGCGCGCTCTTCCCCGGCAAGGCGCTGCTGGGCGGATTTGACGACCGCAGCAGCGTGCTGGTGGACGGCAGTGAAGAGGCCATCGTCTCGGAGACGAACGCCATCCTGCGCGAGGCCGGAACGGCGCGCTTCATCCTGGGCGCCGACTGCACGCTGCCCGACAACGTGGAACTCTGGCGCGTGCGCGCCGCGAAGCGGGCCGCGCAGGACTTTCAGTGAAGAGGCCGCCATGCAGGAGCACAAACCGCTGACCCAGTTCGTCTACGAGAGCCTCTACGCCGACGTCATCAACGGCGTGCTGACGCCCAACGACATCCTCAGCGAGAACGCGCTGACGGAGCGCTTCAGCGTCAGCAAATCGCCCGTGCGCGAGGCGCTCGTCTCGCTGTGCGACGACGGCGTTCTCCGCAGCATTCCGCGCGTCGGCTACAAGGTCGTCCAGATCACCCCCGCCGAAGTGCGGCACCTGGAAGAGGCGCGCTGCGCGCTGGAGACGTTTATGCTGCGCCGTTCCTTTCCCTCCATCGGGCCACGCGAAATCGCCCTGCTCCGGCAGCACGTAACCGCCCTTTTGAACATCGGCCCCCCGGCCTCGCGCTACGAGGCCTGGCGGCGCAACAGCGGCTTTCACCTGCAGCTGGCCAGCTACTCCGGCAACCCGTACATGTGCGGCCTGCTGGACAGGACGCTGCGAAACTGCGCGCAGGCCGCGGGCCAGCATTTTTCGGGCGAGCACGCGGACCGGAACATGGACGGGCGCAACCACATCCGCCTCATCGCGGCGCTGGAAGCGCGCGACCTGCCCCTCGCTCTCTCCCTGCTGGAGCAGGACGCCCGGCAGATCGGCTCCGAATTGCAGTTTCCCTGAGGATCCCCCGTTCCCCGCGCCTGACAGCCGACGGATGGCTGTTAGCATATTAAAAGAAGGAGGCAATCCCCATGAAGAAAATCCTGGCATTGTTCATCGCCCTGGCGATGCTGCTGGCGTCCTTCGCCGTGGCATCCGCCGAACTGTATCCGGACGGTACGCTGGAGATTTACAGCACCGGCCAGCCGCAGTACCGCAAGATTTTCTACGATGCGTGGCTGGACGAGCACCGCGACATCGCCCCCGGCGTCACCATCGAAACGACCAAGATCGAGACCATGGCCGCCGGTCGCCAGCAGATCTCGATGGACTACCTTGCGGGCTCCTTTGAGGCCATGCCCGACATCATCATGATCGACACCGTGGAGATCCTGAACCTGCTGGACGCGGAGCTCCTGCTCGACATGACCGACTACTTCGCCCCCATGGCGGACCAGTTCGTGGACGGCGCCGTCAGCGACGCGACGGTCAACGGACGCATCTGGGGCCTGCCGGACGCCGTGCGCCCGCAGCTGCTCTTCTACAACGCGGCGATCTTTGAGAAGTACGACATCGACCCGGCCATGATGTCCACGATGAACGGCTATCTGGAGGCCGGCCGCCTGCTCAAGGAGCGCAGCAACGGCGAGGTCTACCTCTCCTATATCGATCCGACCACCTACACCTGGCGCTACTGGGGCCGCCGCGGCCTCATGCCGCAGGCCGGCGCGCGCATCTGGGATGACGAGGGCAACGTCGTCATCGGCGAAGACCCGGGCACAAAGCTCGCCCTGGGCTTCCTGGATCAGCTGAACAGCGAGGGCCTGCTCTACAAGACCACGATGATGAAGCCCCCGATTTACGAGGCGACCGACGCGGGCACCATCGCAACCTTCTACATCGGCGCCTTCTGGGACGAGTTCCTGCGCAAGAACCTGACCGCCACAGTAGGCGACTGGCGCGTGATGAACGCCCCCGTCTTTGAAGAGGTCGGCCTGGGCGGCGCGCCCGTCTCCACCTTCTTCTGCTTCGTCGACAACGGCACCTGCGAGTACGTGGACCTCTTCAAGCAGATCTGGTACGACTTCCAGACCGACACCGAGAAGCGCAACGCCTGGGTCACCCAGATGGAAGAGATGAACGGCCCGTATTCCAACCCCGTCTCCAAGGACGTGCTGAGCGATCCCTTCTGGCAGATGCCGTCTGATTTCTACGGCGGACAGTCCTTCCGCAAGGCGGAGGGCGACGGCCTTGCGGGCGCTGCCCCCAACATGACCGTCACGCCGCAGGACGCGGAAGCGGACGCCATCATCAGCGCCGAGATCGAGCGCTACGTGGCCGGCGAGCAGACCATGGATCAGGCAATCGCCAACATGGACAAGGAGCTCAAGGCCCGAATCGGCAAGGCGGATATGCCGTAAGGCTGCCCTCTGCCCTGTCTGTACCAGCACATTTTGCGGATGGGGCCATGCAAATGGCCCCATCCGCCCTGTGAGGTCACTGCCATGCTCAAGACACTAAAAAAGTACCGTTATCCCTATCTGTTCATCTCCCCCTTCTTCATCCTGTTCCTCGTCTTCCAGCTGATCCCCACCGTCTGGACCTTCCGGATCAGCTTTGTGGACTGGAACGGGCTCAAGAAGATGAAGCCGGTCGGCCTGGCCAATTACCGGCTGATGATGAACGACTACATGTTCAAGGACTCCATCCGCAACACCACCCTCTACTGGCTGGTGAGCGTCGTCTTGATCATGGTCTTCTCCGTGATGATCGCCACCATGCTGAACTCCCGCCTGCTGCGCGCGCGCCAGTTCTTCAAGACGGCGACCTTCCTGCCGTACGTCTGCGCCAGCGTCGCGATGGGCCTCATCTTCGGTATGCTCTTCGAGGAGAACGCCGGCCTCATCAACGGCATCCTCACCAGCCTGGGCGGCGAGCGCATCCCCTGGCTCACCAGCAGCAAATACGCGCGCATTCCGGTGGAGGTGCTCTTCGTCTGGCGCCTCACCCCGTGGTTTACCCAGATCGTGCTCTCCGGCCTGCTCAACATCCCGGAGGAGTACTACGAGGCGGCGACGGTGGACGGTGCTTCCGCCGTGCAGCGGTTCTTCCGCATCACGTTGCCCCTGCTCTCCAACATCCTGTTCTTCTGCTTCGTCACCATCACCGTGGACGCCTGGAAGCTCTTTAACGAGGCGTACGTGCTCGCGGGGCCCGGTTCCTCCAACACGTCGCTCTTCCAGCTCATGTACACCACGGCCTTCAAAACCTTCAAGCTGGGGTACGGTTCGGCGCTCGGCTGCGTGCTGATCGTCATCCTGCTGCTGATCTCCTTCGTCCAGTTCGCCGTCCGCCGCAGGCTCGGCGAGATATAAGGAGGGGATCCCATGAAAAGCAGGCAGAAAACCGTCTCCTTCGTCATCCACTTCCTCATGATCTTCATCGTGGCGCTGTGCCTCTTCCCCGTCCTGTGGATGTGCGTCATCTCCGTCAAGACGGTCGGCGAGAGCATCACGGGCTTCAACGCCCTCAGGATCGTCACGCCCACGCTGGCGAACTACCGCCGCCTGTGGGAACTCATTCCGGTGTGGCAGAACGCCTTCAACAGCCTGTTCACCACCATCATCGGAACCATCACCACGCTGTTTTTCTGCGCGCTGGCCGGGTTCGCCTTCGCCAAGTACCGCTTCCCCGGCCGGAACGCGCTGTTCTATTTCGTCATCGCCACCATGATGGTCAGCGCGGAGGCGGGCGCCATCCCGCTGTTCGTCATCATGCGAAGGGTGGGCATGATCGACAGCCTCTGGTCGCTGATCATCCCCCGTATGGCGACGGCCATCGGTATCTTCTACCTGCGCCAGTACATGCTCGCCGTGCCGGATGAAATCATCGACGCAGCGCGCATCGACGGCTGCAGCGAATTCGGCATCTTCTGGCGCGTCGTGGTGCCCATCGTGCAGCCCGCGCTGGCCTCCTGGGCGTCGCTCACGCTCATCGCCCGCTGGAACGACTTCTTCTGGCCTATCCTGTTCCTGCGCGCCAACGCCAAGCACACGCTGATGGTCTCCGTCGCCCAGCTGCCCGTCTCCGACGGTCTGTCCACCCCGTGGCAGGTCGTGCTGGCCGGCACGACGCTGGTCATCATCCCCAGCATCCTCATCTACCTCATCCTCCAGCTCGCGCAGAAGTCCGGGCTGACCGAGGGGTCGGTGAAAGGCTAAAGACTGCGAATCAGAACAAGAAGCCCTTCCGGTATCACGCGGCCGGAAGGGCTTCTTTCTGCCTTTGCGTACTTTTCAAGCCCGTACGATCAAGGTTTTCTTCAGGCTGAACTCCTCACTTTACGTATAACCGTGATGCTTATACTTCTTCTCCTGTCTGTCAAAGCATTCCATGATAAGCATCCTTTGCCCTCCGCTGAGGGTCAGGGTGATTTAGGCTTGACCGTGGTATAAGCTTCTGTCTGTTACAACCGACCTGACTGACGCAAGTACCTTCCGAATGGCAACGGCTACACGACAAAGGTAACTGAACCCGTGGCCTTGAACGTGTGGGCGTATTTCCGGCAGCTATCCGGCAAGGAATTTTTCGCGGCGGTGGCGTACAGGTATGATGAAGAAGTGTTGTTTACCATCAATTACCGGGCTGGCCTGACAACGGCCTGCTATGTGGAGTATAACGGCGTGAAGTACAGCGTTACCCGGATTGATCCCTTTGAAGGGTATAAGCAGGATATAACGCTGTACTGCAAGCGGCAATAGGATTGTTGGAATGAGCACATACAGGGCAGGCGCAGGATTTAACCTTGCGCCTTTTCTTTTCATTGCAGGCACGGCGCTTGTGTGGTACAATTTAACGAGCTTTTGTAAGTAGCTTTATGGAGGTTCACCCATGAACGACGTGCAGCAACGCGCAGCAGCAAAGCACTTTGCGGATTACTGGAAAGGCAAGGGCTATGAAAAGGGTGAAAGTCAAAAGTTTTGGCTTTCCCTGCTGACGGATGTTTTCGGCGTGGAACACGCGGCGGAATTCATTTCGTTTGAAGATCAAGTTCACCTTGACCATACCAGTTTTATAGATGGATATATTCCGGCAACCCATGTTCTGATTGAGCAGAAAAGCATAAACAAAGACCTGAAAAATCCTATCAAGCAATCTGACGGCACGCTGTTGACCCCGCGCCAACAGGCGCAGCGCTATATTCATGCTTTGTTGGATGAAAAAGGGCGTGACGCTGTGCCGAAATGGGTTGTCATATGCAATTTTGCTGAATTCCATATTTATGATATGGTTCGCCCACAAACCGAACCCATTATAGTAAAGCTGGAAGACCTGCCGACACAGTATTATTTGCTGGAATTCCTTGTGCACAAAGAAGACCTGACGCTGCAAAAGGAAATGGAGATTTCCATACAGGCAGGCGAACTTGTGGGCAAGCTGTATGACGCTTTCTTGAAAGAATACAAAGACCCGACAAACGAACACAGTCTGCAAAGCCTGAATCAACTGTGTGTCCGCCTTGTTTTCTGCCTGTATGCCGAAGACGCAGGCATATTCGGCAAACGCCTGATATTCCATGACTACATGCAGCGCAACGGGCTTTCAAAGGCACGGCAGGCGTTGATTGACCTGTTCCGCGTGTTGGACACGCCCGTTGAAGACCGTGACCCCTATATGGATGATGAACTTGCCGTATTCCCGTATGTGAACGGTGGTTTGTTCAGCGACGAAAACATTGAAATCCCCCGGTTCAATCCTGAAATTTATGACCTGCTGCTGAACAAGGCAAGCGCGGCGTTTGACTGGAGCGAAATAAGCCCAACCATTTTTGGCGCTGTTTTTGAATCGACGTTGAACCCGGAAACCCGGCGCAAGGGCGGTATGCACTATACCAGTATTGAAAACATCCATAAAGTCATTGACCCGTTGTTCCTGAACGACCTGAAAGTTGAATTGGAAACCATAAAGGCTATACAGGTGGAGCGGACGCGGGAACAGCGCTTGCGTGCGTTTCAGGATAAAATTGCGTCCCTGCTTTTTTTGGATGCTAAGCTACCGGATTCGATACAGACCCATGAAGGGGTAACAGGCCAGAAAGCGGCTTGATATAAGGCTTCTCCGTTATGGACAGGCCTTTTTCTTTTGCCTGGATGGAAACTGCACCTTCGGCACGGATGCTTTACTTCCCCTATGCGCCGGGAAAGGGGTTTCAAACTGGCACACGATTTATAGTGTGATTGTTTGAACCCTCACACGGTTTACCGTGTGTTCGTGTGATAGTATGAAGCCAAGATTGGCCCGACGGTTCATCGCCGCCGGGCCTTTTTCATTTTGGGTTACTTGCGCAGAAACTCACGGGTCAGTTTCTCAGCTTTGGCATACAGGTCGTAGGCCTGGCTGGACTTGACGGGAAGTTGCTTGACAACATCCTTCTTGTCAAAGCCCTGGAAGCCGAGGGTTACAACATCTGCCAGATCGGAGTTGATGGTCTTCAGGTACTCCACCAGGTCTTCGAAGATAGCCATCTCCAGTGCTTCCGTTTCAGCAGACGGCGCGGCCTGCATCGGGTGGTACTCGTCCTCGTTCAGCGTTTCAATGGACACCGTGCTCTTGTCCTCGCGCTCATATTCACCCTTGTGAGGGCAAGTGGCGCACGGAGCATGGTTGCCATCCTTGACCTTCGGGCAGACTTTCTTTGTGCCGTCCGGCTGTGAAATCAGGCAGCGGGAGTGACGGTTGGGGCCGATCTTTTCATCCAGGAGTTCGTTGACTGCTGCGTCAAATGCCTGCTGGCTGATCGTCTCCTGATCCGCCGGGACGGGGACAAACATCACCGTGTAGGAAACGCCGCCCTTTGACCATGTTCGCAGGTTCTCAGGTTTCGCGCCGATGGCGATGGCATAGTTGCGGTCATCCACCAGTTGGGGTACCAGCACTTCGCCTTCGCGGAGCGGCTCATTGTTGTAAGATTTCCAGGGATTGTCGTGGTTTTTCTGAGCTTTCATCCTCAAGCTCTCCTTTCTCACAGTTGTCGCTGTGAGCGGAGAGCCGGATGTGCCCAGAAGAAGGGTGCACTTAACCAGACCCGTTCGGAAGAGCTTTTCGACTCTCCGCTCGTGTCAGGCCGCACCGTTCGCTGGTTTGGCTTTCATTATTCAGTTCACCATTGCTGCCGCTGCGAACGACCCACTTCCGGATGGGGTCAGCTTTAGCTCCGATGGAGACGGTTTAACGACATGCTCAGGTCGGTCAGGATGTCCTCACTCTTTTACGGACATAAACCACAGGACATTTCCGGTCAGGCTGGCAACCATCTGAGAGAAATTTCCTCGCTGCGTTTTACCGCGCGGAGATCATTCATCCTGAAGCACTTCCCATTATAAAAATCCAAAAAGTTTACGGATATATAAAAAATAGCAGCAACATTAATAAAGCTTGTTGCCGCTTTTATATTGACTTCTGTGTAATTGACGAGTACAATGTAGAAGGATAATACGGAACTGGCACCTGAGACCATATAATGTTGCTGGTTTTGATATAAGGAGCGTTGAGCCAATGAGCAAGCCCATGTCAAGTGTTTTTTCAGAGATTTTTGTGAACAATCTGTTTGAGCTTGATAGCAACGCTTGCAAATGTGAAAAGGACACAAAAAACGTAGTCCCCGGAGAACCGCCGGAAACTACATTGAAAATCTATAGCCTTTCGGATCGACCTATTCACTTTTCGTATTCCGATAAAGATGGACTGAATCTGACAGGCCCCCAAGGTCGAGTGATCATAAAAAACATACTCGGCCAGGTTCTTGCATTAAAGGAAGGCGATGCTGATGGCGTTATTCGCCTTATAGAAAAGGCAGGCTTCATTCTGCCGATCAGCTTTCAGAACTATGAAGCTATTGAGTTCAATGCATTGATGAAAATAATTAGGCGAATTAAAGCAACCGTGAATCTAATGAATGCTATCGATGGTAAAAACATTTATGAGCAGATGCGCATGTTCCAGGCAATGACTTACCTGCTCTATGATGATCCGATTGAACTTGACCTTGAGGGTATGAGGTATGTTACTTGTCCGCATGCACTAAATGAACTATTACGAAAGCCTATTCCGCTAAGGGATTTCCGTGGTGACCGTGACAGTATTCTTGAAAACGGAAATTTTGAAGTGAGTGATTCGATATCGTCCTCTGGCAGAGCGGAAGTGTCACATGATTTGTATAATCAGATGCAGATGGGTAGCTTCGGAACCATCCCAGGACAAGGAAGTAGCAATTACCGGAATTTGTTCTTTGCATACATAAGCACGATGAAAAAGCAATCTGATTGGGCACCTATAGTGGATTTTTATATGAACTATCAGAATCAAGCGGGAATCATCGATTACGTCGACCTCGATAGCATTACATACTATGATCCAAAGGCGCAGTTCTCTTTGAATGATAACTTAAAAAAGGCATTGCCTAAAGTAGCGCGCATGGTATTGAGTAATGAAATCAATCACAATATAAGCAGTATTCATATGCAGTATGACGGTGAGGGACTTGCTCCCAAATGGAAGATAGAAACTCTGCTCCAAGCACTTTATTTTGCAATCTTCTATATGAAGCCAGGAATAAAGATGTACAAGCGCTGCGCCAACCCTAACTGCAAGCGTGATGTATTCTTTCTTACCGATA
The DNA here is from genome assembly GCA_902781095.1 of uncultured Eubacteriales bacterium. Taxonomy (GTDB): domain Bacteria; phylum Bacillota; class Clostridia; order Christensenellales; family Aristaeellaceae; genus Ventricola. The sequence goes on along the minus strand of CACZHW010000007.1, from coordinate 8,598 downwards.
GAACCAAAACGAATAAGGAATACTGTAGTACACAATGTCGCAGTGCCGCTGGCCAACGGCGCAGAAGACTCGGTGAACAGGCAGAAAAAAAGCCCCAGTCGTGATGACCGGGGCTATACTTATCGAATCATCTGAGGGTTAATGTCTGGGCGGGACAAAACTCTCTCAATACATTGCGCGAGAGCACGTTTTTGTTCTTCCGGGGTACCGATATAGTTATACATGAGATACCTTGTATCCACCACAATTCCTTGTACACGTTCATAATTCTTCATGTGAGGATTGGCGGGATCGAATCTCCAGTTACCGACCGCCTCGCCAACGTTTTCGATATCACCACTCAGCTTAAAGTAATTTTTCCTTTTATTATATGGGAGAATGAATGCATTGAACAGCCGCTCATTTGGGATTGCTCTGGTACGTTCAATAAACTCCCCATAGGTGATTTGTTTGTTGATGTCCGGCCCCCCAGGCAGGTGATCTGGGTTTTCAGTCCACCCATACCGATAGCACTTGGCGTCAAGAACATAGTACTTATCACCGTATATCATAATTGAATCAGGCTGCAGAGAAGTACGCTTTCTCATGGACGCGGTTCCATAATCAAGGAGCCAGGTTGCTTTCGGGAAGAATTGGTCTTTGTTGGGAATCCCGAATGCCGCATCTATCATACTCTGCCAGACATATTCAAATCGATCAGTTCCAAAGAAGAAACGATGATTGTCGCTTTCTGAATCCTTGTATGCAAGAATATGACGCATGGCCAAAAACAAGTCACGATCCACTTCGTTATTGGTATGATTAATCCTGTCTGTCAGAATGGTGATTGACTCGGTTATGCTCGGGCACTGTGCAGGCTCTTCTGGAACGAAAGAAACATAGATTGCCCCCATTTTAGAAAAGGCTTCATGTACACAGAACTGATGAATCTGGGTAATCTTCTTGTTTGCATTAGGCGTTTGTTTACGAACGGTCATCTGAGTGAATATAATAGAACCATTTTTCTGAACAAGCCCCATTTGATCTTTGAAAGTTCTTGGCCAGTGCGGTGTACCTTTGGTTGCTGTTGTAAACTGTGCTTCTGTCTCAACATAATAATGCCCGGTGTTAAGGAAATTCCTTATCACCTGAATATATGCATGCATTGGGAAATCCACAGAAACGGGGCCTGAAAAATCAGGAGATTCTATGTGGCTATCTTCTTTCATGAATGCTGCCAAGACACCAAAGAGATTATGAATATCAACCCGCAGATCATCATCATCTTCGGGCAATTCGTAACCAATAGGAAAATAGACTGTCATCCCATTAGTGTCAGCTTTTACGCCAACAAAACTGTCACCTTCGCTATTATCGTTTATGTGGCACATTTGTCTAAGAGTGATGTTGCGCCGTGCCATGTCTTGATCGATATTAGGAAGTATTCTATCAACAGTTTCAGCATTTCTAAACTGTGCTGTACTTGGCATAACTAATCACCACCTTTGCGGCCAAACGCATTAAGGCTCCTCAAATAGTAGGTCTCTAATTGCACTCTTGAAAATCCTGAATCGATCCTTTCCTCGATTTTCCAATACAAACATGCGTATGACGGCTTCAAGTGAATCAAGATCTTTATTTTCTTCGGTATCAAATATAGCTCCAGTGTTAAACTTAAAAGCATCATCCCAGAGATATTTGATTACCTTTTCTGGGAAGATTCTATTTTGAATGAGTGCAGAGCGAATTTCATCTAACCGTGTTTTCTGCGAAGTAGTAATTGATTTATTCATTTCTGCTTGCAATAGCGCATTGAGTTCAGCGAGAAGTGTATCATGCTCTTTGGGCTCATCACCATTATCGTGCTTAAGATCGCTTTCGTGTACAAAATATACACCAAGACGTTTGTCCTCTGAAGAAGCCATTTTTGCTTTATTACCAACGATCTGCTTATTGATAACTTCACAGAAATGCTTCCATGTAACGCCTGTATCAAGTATTGGACAGTTAGCAAGCGAGGGGCGAACATTTTCAAAACTATTCTCAATCAAGCGCATTTTCCACCTACGCTGGAAAGCGGTATCTAACGTAAAGACATTCTGGTCGGAGGTGTTCATTGTGCCTATAATTGAGAGATTAGAAGGAATTCTCACTTTTTGCTTGCGGTCACCGTAGATTATTATAGCCATATTGGGGTTTGTTATTCCATATTCACTTGTACCTACTGGATAACCATCATCCCCATCTTTCTGTTCGACTTTCCGATCCAATAGCTGGAAAACTTCTCCGAAAATAGCCGGTGCGTTTCCGCGATTTATTTCCTCAATAACAAGGATATATTTATGTGTGGGATCGGCATAGGCATCTCTGAGTATCGTTGTGAAAGGGCCAGGGGTGTATTTATACGTCACTAAACCCTGATCATCAACATCTGGTAAAATTTGTCCCACAAAATCAGAATATGTATAATCAGGATGAAAAACAAGTCTCTCTACAATGCTATCGTCGGTACAATACTCATGCTGAATAGTCCAACTCTTGCCGGAACCAGGAACTCCATATAAAAGTATGTTTGTCCCTGTAGTTAAACGCCGTTCTTCCAGCTCCTCAACAGCAATTCCTTCTGTTTCGGCATTCAGATCCTCAATACCCACAACTTTCGTGGCTGATAAACGCAAAAAAGTCTCCACGCGGTTTAGATACTTGCTTAACGTATCATCTTCGGTACTGGTGGAAACATTTCCATTATTCGAATAGGAAAGATAGGGATTCATACCATCGGCCAGCAATGATTTGAGAATGCGAAGCGGGCCTTTGGCTTCACGATCTCCATTAATATCAACAGATTCCCCGGATTCATATAGCTTGCGATAGACACTTAGTTGATTAAAGATGACTTCCCGAAGACCATCTGTCATCTTAAATACCGCGTTTTCAGCAAACGCAGTCAATATCTTCAATAAGGATTGTTGATATTCATCATTAAATTCTACGCTGAATCCTATCCATGACAATAATACTTTTGTGTATTCGATTTTTTCTCCACTAAACGCACAATGAATAATGTCACAGTTTGACGAAAAGGCAAGCTGCTTCGGATAGCGGATACCGCCTGTCCTTTCGGCACTTGCTGGCTTTGATTTATCAACGAAAGTAACTTTGCATAATTTCCAAACTAATTCAAAAGCCACAATCAATGCTTCAAGTTGTGATTTGAAGAGCTGATTGTTGTTGATAATCGTTCCAGCGTCGCTGGGATCGATCTCGTTTTCTGCGAATATTTCCCCCGCATATGCGACAATTGAGTTTAATACACTTTCCTCTACGACAAGACCATCCCCATTAGGTATGCAGTATTGAACGGTTGCAGGCGCCCCCATACTCTCGTAAATGAGCAAAGCCAGTCCAACTGTTGCCTTGGGGTTGGGAAGAGAGGACTTGATCCCGAGCTTCAGGTCGAGCTCATCATAAACCGGCATATTATCTGGTCTCGTCATTTTTCGCATCCTCCTCAATATCATGCATTATTGCTCCGGCAACTGCTTTAGCAAGAAGTGGTGGAACAGCGTTTCCAACCTGCTTCATTTGAGAACTCTTGTTTCCGGTAAAAATGAATGTGTCCGGAAAAGACTGAATTCTTGCTGCTTCTCTAACAGTAATGGCGCGATGCAAATATGGATGAGTGAACTTCCCTGATGAAGGTGTGTCAAACCTTGTTGTAATAGTGACTGATATCTCATCCTTGCGCATCCGTGTCCATGTGCCGCTGTAAATCGATTTTGTTAAGTGCTCCTGAGGGAGGACTTCGCGGCCTGCATTGGGAGGAATCATTCTGAGCCTTTCAAGTGCGAGATCGGAGTGCTTGGTGGCTACATGATTGACCAACTGAGTAGATCCATGCCTTAATTCTCGTTCATAATCACTCTGCGGTGGTGTGGGGTACTCCTGTACTTCATTGCCCTCTCCGGATTCAAGGAATGCAAGATCGCTAATTGCATCCCAAATGGTTACACCGTTGGGAGATGCAGCAGGGAGCGCTGGTGCCAACCCATCCCGTTTACCTATAATGACAGCTCTCCTTCGATTCTGAGGAACACCATAATCCGAAGCGTTTAGAACTCCCATGGAAAGTGAATAACCCATATCATTAAACAGCTTTTCGATTTCTTGCTTAAAATATCCTCCCTCGGATGTGAGAAGATTAGGGACGTTCTCCATTACAAAATAACGTGGGCGAACTAATCCAACGACTTTTACATAGTATTTAAACAGGAAATTCCTTTCATCATGAATTGTTTTCCGCTGCCCTTTTTGTGAAAACCCCTGGCACGGAGGGCCACCTATAATTACATCTACTTTCCCAGAGTATTTACCAAACACCTCGTCCAAGTTCAGCGATGTAATGTCCCCAACAATCATTTTTGTTTTTGGGTGATTCAACTCATAAGCTGACGCGATAGACGGATCGTACTCATTAGCGAGTAGTACATTGAATCCGGCCATCTCGAAGCCAAGAGATAACCCGCCAACGCCTGCAAACAGGTCAATTACTGTAGGTTTCATTTGGCTTCCTCCTCAATCCGCTGTTGCGCTATGGTATAGTATTTTTTGTCGAGCTCCACACCAGTGAATCTTCTTCCACATGATACAGCAGCTACTCCCGTTGAACCGCTGCCCATAAAGGGATCGAAAACGAGATCCCCTTCATTTGAAAGTATGGACACAAAATGTTCCATTAGAGCTACGGGCTTTTGCGTTGGATGTTTTCCATATTTTCTTTCACTTGAAGGGGTAACTGACGTTTCAACAAAATCATGTAGTACCTTCCCGTTATTGTTGAAAGTACCAGTATGAGCTTTATACACGAAATAGACCCACGCTTCAGTAGAGTTAACAAAATGGAGATTCATATTTCGTGGCATTGGATTCCTTTTGTGCCATATTCCAGTCGTCTTATAGTAAAAGCCATGTTTTTGGGCAAGATTGATAATTGACTCGACCTTGATAATTGCCATAAAAACAATCATCGATCCGCCTTTTTTCATGATTCGAGCAGCAGATTCAAAGAAACTGTCCATGGACTTTTCCCATTCGTCAAATTCCATATCGTCCCATCCTGCGGCTCCGAAAAAGTTGTCGCGCATACGGTGAAGATTTGTTGCGCGTTTTTCCATAAACCTGCCGAGATTATAAGGTGGATCAGTGAGAATCAGATCCACAGAGGATTCATCTATATTCTTCATTGCGGTCAGGCAATCTGAGTTTAGCAAAGTGATATCAGCCATGCGGGAAAGCCCTCCTTTAATCAATACTCGTTGATGTCGATGCCTTTTTCAAACATCCTCTGAAACCTCTCATACGACATAACAACGGCTATTGGCTTTCCATTCTTCTGAATGAAAGCAGTTTTGTCAGTCTCAACTAAAGACCGTAATATCTTTGAAGACTGTCCATGGTTGAACTCGCCAATGTTTATATGCTCCATTGGGGCTTTGGGTTTCTTTTCAGCCATGCGTTGTCTCCCTCCTTACCACAAAATAATCCATGTATTATACTACCATATAGTCATTCAAATTGCAATTCTAATTCTCTTTAGAATCAAAATTTTAATTACAATTATAAAAGGGATTACATTCATAATCCGAATTCAAAAATGTGTTCATTCATTTTTACCTACAAATTCATTGTTTCAAAGCTTTGTTTGGTGTAGAATAATGGCGTGCCTACATTCCGCTTATTGGAGGTTTCCTCTATGATTACTGACCGATGCCCTATTCAAGGAATTCTTGTTAATGGAGAGTTTACCCCTGCTTCTGCTTATTTTCTGGGGTCACTATTAGCAGGCGACGAAAGCTATAGACTATACGGTCAGAATAAACGAGCTTGGCTTGCGATTACCAAGCATAATGTTGGATACTGCACAAACGAGGATCTGACCAAGCATTTTAATTCGGTTATGAGTCTTACTAAAGGCATGAAAGCTCAGATGTATAATAAAACCGAGTTAGTAATGCGTAATTGGTTTACTCCTAACAAGATTGGTTTTGCTGCATCATTTGAGACTCCAGAAAATGTAACATCAAAGGAAGTATGTACGTTTACGGAGAGCATTTTGAAAAATCTGTCACTGGATTTAAAGAAATGCATTGTACTCGGGGCTTTTGATGGTAGAAGCTCTATTGATATCAATAAAGCCACAGGTGATATCAGGTACATTGTTCTTGACTGCGGCAATAATGACTCCATGGATATTCTCTCAGGGATACTTTCGCAGTTAGGCATACGATACAATTGCAACTATGCTCGTGATCGACTCGAAGGTGGGGAACCAAGAAAACCACAGCTTAGGGTAGCTGCAGCAAGTGTCTCAAGGTATGCACAATCAGTGGGCTATATTTCTCCAGCACGTATTTCAATTCTCTCAAAGGCTCTTGGTGATCGATATATTCTGCAACAGGAAAACGAACTGCTTCCTGGATTAACTACCATTGTATATTCGAGTTTGCCTTCAAAAATTGAGCATCGACAGCAAGCGTCTCTCCCATTAAAAGCAAACCAGATAAGCAATGCACCTGAAGTTGCTGAGCCAAAGCCGATTTTAGCACCACCAAAGAATCTGTTCGATGAGTCTTTAATAAAGGAAGGAGCTGCTGTCCGACACAAAATTTTCGGATCAGGTATTATTCTTTCCTTAGATGACTCACGAACCCATATAACTGTGAGGTTTCCAATAGGCGAAAAAAACTTTGTATATCCGGATGCTTTTAACAAGGGCTTCTTGTCAATTTAAAACTTTCAGCTTAGCATAAGTGCGCTCACCATCAACGGTGAGCGCTTTTTTCAATCCTTCCGGTACCATTCCGTCTCGTACCCGTCGGCCCGCAGCACGGCTCCCGGAAGCCATGGCGGCACACGGCCCATCTGTTCACAGATTGCCTGCAGATCCACCCCCTTGCTGGCTTCGATGATAAGCTCGTCGTGGATGTGTCCGCAGATGAAGCAGTGATGCAGCGTCCGCATGGCATAACACAGGATGTCCCGCGAGATTGCCTGCACAATGTTTTCCACGAATTTCGGGCCATAACTTTCGATCCGCTCCCACTTCTTGGTGGCTCCGACGCCTTCATAGGTGACGGATTCGCCGCCGAACTTATTCACTCCGATTTTCGGCTTCACATAGGCGAGCCGTCTGCCGGAGGGCAAGGTGATAAACAGCATGGCGCTCTGGTACGTGAATCGGATGCCGTGTGTTTCGGTTTCTGTCCTTTGCCGGATTGCTTTCTTCACAGCCTCATCCACTGCCCACCAGAAAGACACAATATTGGGATTGGACTCGCGCCATGCTGTGACCAGCGGTTGAAGTTCCTCTTCTTTCAAGCCCATCTCCAAACCGCCCATCGCCCGCAAGGCTCCGCTGCTGCCGCCGTAGCCCAAAGCCAGCTCGGCGATTTTGCCTTTTTGCCGGAGATGACCGTTGATCCCGTGCTTCTCCACGGGCACATGAAACATCTGACTTGCGCTGGCGCAGTAAATGTCGCCGTTGCTGCGGAACACCTCCGTGCGCCAGGTCTCCCCGGCCAGGTGCGCGATCACCCTGGCTTCAATGGCGCTGAAGTCGCTGACGATAAACTTGTATCCGGGTTTCGGCACGAACGCCGTCCGGATCAGCTGGCTGAGCGTATCGGGTACATCCTCATACAGCAGTCGGAGCATCTCATAGTCTCCGTCCTTCACCAGGCTGCGGGCGGAGGCCAGATCTGGAATGTGGTTCTGCGGCAAATTCTGCAATTGTATCAGCCTGCCAGCCCAGCGTCCGGAACGGTTGGCACCATAGAACTGAAACATGCCACGGCATCGTCCGTCAGCACATACACAGTTTTCCATGGCGATGTACTTTTTCACGCTCGACCGGGCAAGCTGCTGTCGGAGTTCCAGCGCCTGGGCCAGTTCCGGCGGCGCGGTCTTCAGCAGTTCCTTCACGGCTTTCTTGTCCAGCGATTCAACCTCAAGCCCGTGGTCAGCCAGCCATAGCTTCATCTGGGCTACGGAGTTGGGATTGTCCATGTTGGTCAGCCGCTGCATTTCAGCGGAAAGCTCGTCGCGGGACAAAGCATCATCGGTCACTTTGCCTTCGAGCCGCAGACAAACGGCAATCTCTCCCTGATTTATAACGGTTAATGAGGTGATCCCATGGCATCCACAGTATCCTACAGCGCGTCCCTGTGCACGAGGCACTACAATTCATCCTCCAATGCCAAGAATGGATATGCCAGTCAGGAGTTTTATGATTCCAGCTACAACAACGTTGGTATTATCAGCTTCGTCGGCATGAACCTTGCCAACAAGGTGATCACCAGTATCTGGCTGGATATTGACGCTTCAAAAGCAGGCTATGGTGCGGGAAGCACAAAGACCGTTTTCATGCGGAAAGCCAACTACCAGAATGGCATCGCCTCCGGCATTGCGGGTTGGCAGTACACCGGAGATGAGCTTGGCACCTTTGACGGTTCTTTCTACGGAAACTACACCAGCTATTACATCACCGGGTCGCTGTTCAATGCCATGGCGGCATATATTGCCGCAGGCAACAACAGCTTTACGATTTATAACCCGTATCCC
>CACZHW010000006.1 GCA_902781095.1 uncultured Eubacteriales bacterium | reverse complement strand
CAAACGGTAGGCAAACGATACCAATCCACAGCATCCCCAGCAGTGTAGCATATCCCTGGAGAGGGATTCATAAATACTACTTTTATATAATACGAGGCATATCCTCAGTTATTTATAGGAGGAGGAAGAACATGAAGAAACTGCTCTCCCTGGCCCTTGCGCTGGCGATGCTGACGCTCGCCGCGGGCGCGCTGGCCATGACCCCCGGAACCTACGAGGCGACCGTGCCCGGCATGCATGGCCCGATGACCGTGGGCATCACCGTCACCGAGGACGCCATCACCGACGTCGAGGTACTCTCCAACGTGGAAACCCCCGGCCTGCGCGACTGGGTCGTGGAAGCGATCCCGGCGGCGGTCGTCGAAAACCAGTCTCTCTCCGTGGACGTCGTCACCGGCGTTTCCATCTCCAGCCGCGCGATCCTCTCCGGCGTCCGCGAGGCGCTGAAGCTGGCGGGCGCGGAAGACGGCCAGTTCGACGTGGAGATTGCGAAGGAAGTCCCGACGGACGAAGAGCTGACGGCGGACGTCGTCATCGTCGGCGGCGGCGGAGCGGGCCTGGCGGCCGCGCTGTCTGCGACCGAGGCGGGCGCAAACGTCCTGCTCATCGAGAAGACCGGCTTCTTCGGCGGCAACTCGATCGTCTCCGGCGGCATCTTCAACTGCCCGGACCCGGACTTGCAGGACTACGCCGACATCACCTCCAGCCTCGATCCCCTGGTCGAGGAGGCGCTGGCGGAGGAGCCCGTGGACGAGCTGCACAAGCAGGTGCAGGACACCGTCCGCGCGCAGTTTGAGGAATACAAGAAGACCGACAAGCACGTCTTCGACAGCCCCGAGTGGTTTGCGCTGCAGACCTGGAACGGCGGCGACAAGGTCGGCATGCTCGACCACCTGCTCTTCTACGCCGAGCGTGCCTATCCCACGCTGGAGTGGCTGGAGAGCATGGGCATGGAGTTTGCACCGAAGATCAACTCCGCCAGCGGCTCCCTGTACATGCGCACGCACACGGCCGTGATGCCCAACGGCACCGGCTACTTCAAGGCCTTCCAGGACACGCTGGCGACGCGCCAGGATCTGTTCACGGCGAAGATGGACACCACCGCCGAGAGCCTCATCACGGACGAGAACGGCCGCGTCATCGGCGTGAACTGCACCGCCAAGGACGGCCACAAGGTGACCGCGTACGGCAAGAACGGCGTCATCCTCGCCACGGGCGGCTTCGCCGGCAACGTGGAAATGCGCGTGAAGTACTGCACGAGCGAGAAGTGGCCCGACCTCTCCGCGAAGGTCATCACCACGAACATGCCCGGCGTCACCGGCGACGGCCTGCGCATGGCGCAGGAAGTCGGCGCGCAGCTCATCAACATGGACCAGATCCAGCTGCTGCCCTACGCGAACCCGTGGACGGGCGCGACCAGCGACATCACGCTGACTTACAGCGCCTCCTGCTACATCAACAAGAACGGCGAGCGCTTCGTGCGCGAGGACGGCCGCCGCGACGAGATGAGCCTCGCGATCATCGCGCAGCCGGACGGCCTCATGTACCAGCTCTTCAGCGCGGACGCCGTGCCGGATCCGGCGACGGGCAAGACCCTGGGCGACAAGACGGTGGCCTATTACCTGGACAACCATCTGGCCGGCTACGTGCAGGCGGATACGCTGGAGGGCCTGGCCGAGACCCTGGGCATGGATCCCGCCGTGCTGCAGAAGACGGTCGACGACTTCAACAGCTACGTCCGCGGCGAGGCGACCGATCCCTGCGGCCGCATCACCTGGACAAAGGAACTGAAGACCGCTCCGTGGTACGCGTATCCGCGCAAGCCGGCGGCGCACCACACGATGGGCGGCGTGAACATCGACGTCGATACGCATCCGCTGCGCGAGGACGGCTCCATCATCGAGGGCCTGTACTGCGCGGGCGAGATCACCGGCAACTTCCACGGCGCCAACCGCCTCGGCGGCAACGCCATCGTGGACTTCTGCGTCTTCGGCCGCATCGCCGGCGCGAACGCGGCGGCCGGCAAGTAATCCGCATCCGGCTGTTTTCGGCGGGGAGCCCATCTTTCGGGATGGGCTCCCTTTTTCTTGACAAGGAAGTTTTATGCGAATATAATGTAATTTACCCATGTATGCAAGAGCACTTTCGTACGCTACTGTGGCATAAGCATCGACTGTCTGCCGGACTGGGGGAACGGGCCGGACAGATATCCGAAATAACGGTTTTAGGTGGGAAGATTCGATGGATTCCAAATTGATGTACTATATCCTGAAACGCATCGTGCTGGCGGTCCTCACGATCTGGATCGTCATCACGGTGACGTTTTTTGTCATGCACTCCGTGCCCGGCGGGCCTTTCGTGGGGGAGAAGGCCATCTCGAAGGAGGCACAGGCGGCGCTGGAGGCCAAGTACGGCCTGGACAAGCCGCTGATGGAGCAGTACTTCACGTACCTGCACGACATCCTGACGAAGTTTGACTTCGGCCCCTCGCTCAAGCAGCGCGGGCGCATGGTCATCGACATCATCCTGGACGGCATGAAGACGAGCGCCAAGCTGGGCGTCATCGCCGCGTGCTGCGCGGCCGTCACCGGCATCGTGCTGGGGGCCGTGGCGGCCATCCGGCGCAACACGGTGCTGGACAAGGTGATCATGGTCATCACCACGGCTTTCGTCTCGATGCCCAGCTTTATCATGGGATCCTTCCTGCTCATCGTCTTCTCGGTGAAGCTGGGCTGGGTGCCGGCAAACGGCGCCAGCGCGGGCGGCCTCATCCTGCCCGTCATCACCCTCATGCTCTATCCCATGTCCTACATCACGCGCCTGACCCGTTCCTCGATGCTGGACGTGCTGGGGCAGGACTACATCCGTACGGCGCGGGCCAAGGGCGTCTCGCGCGTCAAGATCATCTTCGGTCACGCGCTCAAGAACTCCCTCATCCCGGTGCTGACCTACTTCGGGCCGATGCTCGCCTACATCGTCACCGGCTCCATGGTGGTGGAGCAGATTTTCGCCGTGCCCGGCATCGGGCGGCAGTTCGTCTCCAGCATCACCAACCGCGACTATACGATGATCATGGGCACCACGATCTTCTTGGCGGCGCTCATCGTCATCATGAACCTCATTACGGATCTGCTCTATAAAGTGGTGGATCCCCGGATCGACTTCCAGTGAGAGGAGGGGGACACATGCAGCAGACTCAGAAGCCTTTCAGTCTTCAGCAGCAGCTGGACGCGGACGCGTTCCGGCCGGCGACGGAAGCCGAGAAGGAGTACATTACGAAGATGCGCCCGTCGTCCACCTTCTTCCGCGACGGCGTCAAGCGCCTTTCCCGCAACAAGGTGGCTATGGTGAGCCTCATCCTCATCGTGCTCATTACGGTTGCGTGCATCATCCTGCCCATGGTGTGGCCGTACAAGTACGACGCCATGCTGGGCGTGCGCCCCGGCCGGCCGGTCGATTCCTCCTTTAACAACCTGGCGCCCTTCACCTACGGCAAGACGGAACTGAAGCGCATCGAGGCGGGGGAGAAGGTCTTCCCGCACATCTTCGGCACGGACGCCCACGGACGCGATTACTTCATCCGCGTCATGTACGGCACGCGCATCTCGCTGGCCGTCGGCTTCTTCGCCTCCATCATCGTGCTCATCATCGGCATGACGATCGGCGCGATCGCTGGCTACTGCGGCGGCAAGGTGGACCTCTTTATCATGCGCGTCGTGGATATCATCTACTCGCTGCCGGACATGCTGGTCATCATCCTGCTGTCCGTCGTGCTGGGACGCGTGCTCAACGTGGAGGGCACGGTCTTCGAGAAGATCGGCTCCAACATCCTCTCCATGTTCATCGTCTTCGGCCTGCTCTACTGGGTCAGCATGGCGCGCCTCATCCGCGGCCAGATCCTCTCCCTGCGCGAGCAGGAGTACGTGCTGAGCGCGCAGGCGACGGGCGCGAAGGGCGGCTGGATCATCAGAAAGCACCTGCTGCCCAACTGCATCAGCGTCATCATCATCTCGACGGCGCTGCAGATCCCCAACGCGATTTTCACAGAGAGCTTCCTCTCCTTCCTGGGCCTGGGCGTCAACGCGCCGATGCCCTCCCTGGGCTCGCTGGCCAGCGACGCGCTCAACGGCATTTACACGTATACGTACCGCCTGATCATTCCGGCGGTGGTCATCTGCCTCATCGTCCTCTCCCTGAACCTGTTCGGCGACGGTCTGCGCGATGCGTTTGACCCGAAGCTGAACGCTTAAGAGAGGAGGATCATCATGGCACTGCTTGAAGTCAATAATCTGAGGACCTCCTTCTTCACCGACGCGGGCGAGGTCAAGGCGGTGGACGGCGTTTCCTTCTTCCTGGAGAAGGGGAAAGTGCTGGGCATCGTGGGAGAGAGCGGCAGCGGCAAGAGCGTGACCGCGTACTCCATCATGCAGATCCTCGCGCCGACGGGCAAAATCGTGGGCGGCAGCGTAAAGTTCGACGGCCGCGAGCTCGTGGGCGCCGGCGAGGACGTGCTGCGCACCATCCGCGGCAACAAGATTTCCATCATCTTCCAGGACCCGATGACCAGCCTGAACCCCACCTACACCGTGGGCCATCAGCTGGAGGAAGCGATCCTGCTGCACACGAACCGCAACCGGAAACAGGCGCGCGAGCGGGCGCGGGAGATGCTGGAGCTGGTCGGCGTCAACGAGCCGGACAAGCGCCTGCGCCAGTACCCGTTCGAGCATTCCGGCGGCATGCGCCAGCGCGTCATGATCGCCATGGCGCTGGCCTGCGAGCCGGACATCCTGATCGCGGACGAGCCCACCACTGCGCTGGACGTGACCATCCAGGCGCAGATTCTGGAACTGATGCAGGACCTGCAGCGCAAGATGGGGATGTCCATCATCCTCATCACGCACGATTTGGGCGTCGTGGCCCAGATGTGCGACGAGGTCATCGTCATGTACGCCGGCGGCATCTGCGAGCAGGGCACGGCGGACGAGATCTTCTACAATCCGAAGCATGAATACACGAAGGGCCTCATGCGCTCTATCCCGACGGTCGGGAACGACGGGCAGCGCCTGCAGCCCATCACCGGCACGCCGATCGATCTGCTGAACATGCCAAAGGGCTGTCCCTTCGCCCCGCGCTGTGACAACGCGATGAAGATCTGCCTGACGCAGCGGGCGGAGCGCATGCAGATCAACGCGGATCACGCGGCGGCCTGCTGGGTCAACGTGCGCGACGGGCTGAACGCGGGAAAGGGGGGTGAAGCGAATGCCTGAGCATCAGACGCTGGTGGAGGTCCAGGGCCTCAAGGAATACTTCCAGATCAATACCGGTTTCTTCCGCTCCCGGCCGCTCAAGGCGGTGGACGACGTCTCCTTCACCATCCACAAGGGCGAGACGCTGGGCCTGGTCGGCGAGAGCGGCTGCGGCAAGACGACCGTCGGGCGGACGCTGCTGCACCTGTACAAGCCCACCGCGGGCAAGATCATCTACGACGGCAAAGAAATTGAAAGCCGCGAGTCCATCCGTGAATACCGCAGGAAGGCCACGATGGTCTTCCAGGATCCGTACTCCTCGCTGAACCCGCGCATGACGGTCAGCGACATCGTGGCGGAGCCGCTGGACGTGCACCACCTGACGGCCAACGCCAAGGAGCGGCACGAGCGCGTGCTGGAGCTCATGGGCCTGGTCGGCCTCAACAGCGAGCACGCCTCCCGCTACGCGCACGAGTTCTCCGGCGGACAGCGGCAGCGCATCGGCATCGCCAGGGCGCTGGCGGTCAACCCGGAGTTCATCGTCTGCGACGAGCCGGTCTCCGCGCTGGACGTCTCCATCCAGGCGCAGGTCATCAACATGTTCGACGAGCTGCAGGACAAGCTCGGCCTTACGTATCTGTTTATCGCGCACGACCTGCTGGTCGTGCGGCACATCTCGGACCGGATCGCCGTCATGTACCTCGGCAGGATGGTGGAACTGGCGGACGCGAAGGAGATCTACGACCATCCGCTGCACCCGTACTCCCAGAGCCTGCTGAGCGCCGTGCCCTTGCCGGATCCCAAGATCGCCAGGGCGAACAAGCGCATCATGCTGACGGGCGACATCCCCTCTCCGCTGAACGCGCCCACGGGCTGCCCCTTCCGCACGCGTTGCCGCTACGCGACGGCCAAGTGCGCCGAGAGCATGCCGCCCTTCGAGAAGGTCGCCGACGGGCACTTCGTCGCCTGCCACCGGGTGAAGGAGATCAACTGAGGACCCTCTCAGTCAGCCTTCGGCTGACAGCTCTCCCTTAGGGAGAGCCGGGGTTATTTACCGCTGCCTTCCTGCCTCCCCCTGGAAGGGGAGGTGTCACACCACAGGCGTGACGGAGAGGTTCTATCCGCTTCAAAATGCGTTACGCATTTTTGAAAAAATTTTGTTAGGAGGAACACCCCATGAAAAAGCTGGTATCTCTGATGCTGGCACTGGCGATGACCCTTTGCCTCGGCCTTGCCCTGGCGGAGGATTCTTCCATCGCCGTGTGCATCGCTTCCGAACCGGACACGCTGGACCCGGCGCTCAACTCCGCCGTGGACGGCGCTACCGTGACGGCGCACCTGTTCGTCGGTCTCTCCACCTGGGCACAGGATGAGAACGGCGCACTGCAGATCGTCCCTGCTGCGGCCGAGGCGCTGACGGAGCCGGTCATCAACGAGGACGGCACCGCTACCTACACCTACACGCTGAAGAGCGGCATGCTCTGGAGCGACGGCCAGCCCGTGAAGGCCTCCGACTTCGCGTTTGCCTGGAAGCGCGCGGCTTCTTCCGCGCTGGGCGCCGACTACGGCTACATGTTCGAGGGCGTCAAGGGCTATCCGGACGAGCTCGCCGTGGAGACCCCGGACGACAACACCATCGTCGTTACGCTGAACAACGCGCTCTCCTACTGGGACGAGCTGCTGGCCTTCCCGGCCTTCTTCCCGGTCCGTGAGGACGTCGTGGCGAACGAAGCCTGGGCGACCGATCCGGCGACCTACGTCTGCAACGGCCCCTACACCATGACGGGCTGGGATCACAACTCCGTGATCACGCTGACGAAGAACCCCAACTACTTCGACGCCGATTCCGTCAAGATGGGCAAGATCGAATTCTACCTGTCCGACGACGCCAACAACATGCTGGCCAACTTCGAGAACGGCTCCTGGCTGCTCATCGACGACATCCCGACTTCCGAGATGAAGCGCGTCGCCGAGCAGTATCCGGACGAGTACGTCGTCGCCGGCCAGATCGGCACCTACTACGTCTGCTGGAACATCAACGAAGAGATCCTGCCCGAGGGCTGCGAGCTGACCGGCGAGGAAGCCGAGAAGGCCCGCCAGGAGATCCGCAAGGCCGTCTCCCTGCTGTATGACCGCAACTACATCGTGGAAGAGATCGGCCAGGCCGGCCAGGTCCCGGCGAGCTCCTTCGTCGCGATGGGCATGACCGACGCGGACGGCTCCGAGTTCTACAAGAACGCGGGCGCTGCCGAGGACTTCGACGGCTACTACAACGTCGCTGCCGACGCCTATGAGGCGAACTGGGAGAGCGCTGTGGAGACCCTGAAGAAGTACTACACCTTCGACGAGGCGACCCAGCAGGTCACCAACTTCCCGAGCCTCGTTTACCTCTACAACACCTCCGAAGGCCACAAGGCCATCGGCGAGTACCTGCAGAGCGTCATGAGCGCGGCCGGCATCAACATGAGCCTGACCAACCAGGAGTGGAACACCTTCCTCAACACCCGTAAGCAGGGCGATTACAGCATCGCGCGCAACGGCTGGCTGGCGGACTACAACGATCCCATCTGCTTCCTCGACATGTGGACCACGGCCTCCGGCAACAACGACGTCCAGTTCGGCCGCGAAGCCAATGCGGACCTGCACATGTATTCCATCGACCTCACGCCCTACGGCTCCGACCTGAAGGTCGAGAACGGCACCTGGGCTGAGACCTATGACGCGGCGATCACCGCCATCAAGTCCTGCACGGACAAGGCGAACCGCTACGGCATGATGCACGCCGCCGAGGACCTGCTGATGAGCACTGGCTGCATCACCCCGCTGTACTTCTACACCGATCCGTACATGCTCTCCTCCAAGGTTGACGGCTTCTTCGCCAACCCGCTGGGCTACAAGTACTTCATGTACTGCACGGTGAAGTAAGCGGCAAACGCTGAACACCCGGCCTCCCCGAAAGGGGAGGCCTTTTTTTGTCGCTCGCGCATATGACTTATCCACAACCGGATCGGAACGGCCGCTCTTCGGCCGTTTTTTTATCGACGGTCCGCGTGAAAACTGTCTTCAAAAATGAAATACAGAACATAACTTTGTAAAGAACGGTTTACATTCTTTCTCAAGTTTATGAATATGATTTAATAATAGTTACAAATAAATAAATATTATTAAATATGTGTTATATGTTGTTGAGAATACTGGATTTCTGTGGACAACTGACTATAATGCCAGATAGAGTGGAAAGAGATATGAATCAACCACAGCATGTGGTAGGCGGGGAGGGAGCGCGTTGCGGCATCCGGCGGTATTTGCGGCAGTCGCCTTCTTCCTGCTGGTGGTTTTATCCACAAGCGGCGCGCTGGCCCTGGGCGGAACGGTAACCTTCGAGGTGACCTCCGTGTGGCAGGGCGGCTATGAAGGGGAGCTGCACCTGACGCTGTACGCCAACGGCAAGAAGATGGATCCCCAGCCGGCCTACGAGGTGCTGGACGGCGACCGGTACGTCTACTACGACCTGCCGCGCTGCAACTCGCAGGGGAAGGAGATCCTCTATTCCGCCAAGGAACACTACTTCGAAGGCTACATCGCCATGTACGTCAACAAACGCCCGCACTACGCGGACACCAAGCGGGTTTACGACAACGGCGTTATCATCAACCGCGCGGTCGATTACTACGCGATCCACTGAAGGACAACCGAAGGAAAAAAGTCAGTGCCGAATGGAATGACCATCGGCACTGTTTTTTTATCCACCGCTACAATACAATAATGATGGGTAATCAGAAAGATATGGCTGTAAAACCTTCATCCCTGTTTGGATGTACGACGGCACTGATGTAAACGATTCAAAGAATGAGGAGGCCGGACCCATGAAAAAGCTGTTTGCGATCTTCCTGACTCTTGTTATGTCGCTCTGCTTCCTGCTTGCGGTTGCTGTGTCCGGTGCGGCAGCAGACAGCATCCTGCCTGTGCTGCAGACGCCGAAGCCCGAAGCGATCGAGGCTCCGGTGTTCCACGCCCTCACGGGCAGGAAAGCGCCTGAGGCAGAAAAGACGGAGAGCGGCGCGTTGCGCTACAGGTATGCGGACGTCGGTTACAGCGAATACCTGGACTTCGGCCGCCTGCTGGCGCAGGAAGGCTTCACGCTGACAGATTCCGACGAGAACGCTTCCGGTGCTGTTACGGCAGTAATGGGAAAGGAACACGCCGAGGTAGAGGTGTATTTTAACCAGGAAGAGAAAGTCCTCACCGTTACCTATACCGCCTGGGCCCGCCCGGCGGAAACAGTCGCAGCCGCCCCTGCGGCCATCGATCCCGCGACGGCCTCCGTCCTGCCGGAACTGACACAGGTGATCAGCTTCGAGTCCGCGACCGCAGTCAGGCCCGAGGAAACGGTGTGGACGGGGACAAGCTATCGGCACAGCTACAGCGGTGTCAGCTACGCTGCATATACGCGCTTCGGCGAAAAGCTGGGCGAAGAGGGGTATACCCTCGCTTCCGCGGAGATGATTGAAGGCGGCGTGAGCCGCGCGGTGGTCGAGAAGGACGGGGTCTCGCTGACCCTTGATTATGATATGGCAAACCAGACCGCCAGCATCCTCTATCCGAAGGGCGTGCACCCGCGGGAACTGAGTCTGTACGGCGACTTTACGGAGCTGCCGGAGGGGGAGACCATCCGGCTCGCCGAGGGTGCGGCCCTCACGTGGCTCGGCTGGGAGAAGGTGGACAGCTACAAGGAGTACTACAAAGACTACCGCTACAAACCGAACCCCAAACGAACGAGCGCAGAGCATATGACGGAGGCGGGCGTGCAGCAGGTGCTGCTGCGCTTTGCCGTCCGGCTGGAGCCGGGGGCGGAATACAGGACGGCGGATATCCTGAAGAACCTGACGCTGCGCTACGGCAAGGAGAAGCTGGAGATGAACCGCGGCCTGGAGAACGGCGAGCGGTCCTTCAACTATGACGATCTCACGGAGACGATCACATCGGGCGGGGCCGCAAAGGAGTACGTCGTCGCCTGCGGCGCCGCGCTGACGGAAGAGCAGCTGGAGCATCCGGAGGAGGTGACCCTCACCTTCAACGACGGGGACAACGCCGTGCGCTATGTCTGCTATCTCAAATCCCCCGTGGACGAGGAGACGCGCAGAAAGGACAAGAACCACGCGCGCTACGGCCTGTCGCTGGCAGGGGAGATCCTGGCCAACGCAGCGGACGCGCTGGAGGCGCCTGAAAGCGGCTCGCTGATAAGACACTGCGAAAGCATTCTGAAGATGGATTTCCTTCACCCCGACAAGGTCATCGTCATCGGGCTTGACGATGAGCAGGCAAAAAAGGCAGCCGCAGCGCTCGGCGTGCAGGAATACGCGGACATCGCGCCCGCTCTGGCGGCATACCTGAACCGGGATTATCCGGAATACGCGGCCGCGGCGGACAGGACGCAGGCGAAGTACACGGAACTGGATCCGCAGCCGGCAGCGCTGGTGCTGCTGCCCTGCGGAGCGCACATCGCCGCCGTCTCCTTCTGGGGCAAGCAGGCGGCCGCATCCCTCATCATCAGCACGGGGCTGGTCTCCGAAGCCCTCTCTGCGAAGGACATCCGGTCCCACGCGCAGCAGCTGGGGCTCTCCGGCCTGCGCATCCGCGTGTACGAGGGTGAAGAGCGGGACGCGCTGCTGGAGACCGGAAAGCTGGACGGGAGCACGCTGTATTACCTGCAGCAATCGGCCGGCGGGACGCTGAACCGCCTGCAAAGGCTCTTTCCCCACCTTACGGCACACGGCGTCACCGACAATCTGCCGCTGGGCGCGATCCGGGTTTTCCTGAAGAAGCAGGAGACGGCGGACCTGTCGGCCGTGCGCGCAGTTGCACAGGATCTGCTGCCGCAGGTGAGAGCCGGACAGGACGATCCGCCTGCCCACCGCTTCCTGAAGCTGAACTGGAACAGCAACACGAAAGAGCTTCCCGTGCCGGAGGTTACGCTGGACGACGGAGCGCCGGAGACGCAGACCGAGCCGGACCCGCACGGGACGTACCTCTTCGTCTGTTCGATGAAGAAACCGGGAAAGGATCTTGAGACCTGGACGGACCTCATCATGGAGGCGGCGCTGCCAGCAGCAAACATCCCCCAGACGCCGGAAGAGGCGGATTACATCATCCGCCTGGCGACCGAGTACGACCGGACTGACCTGGACCTTTCCACGGGCAAGAGCGCGAACGGCGTAGAACTCCACTATCCGCTGACGCACATCACCGTGCACGACGCGGGAAGCGGCGCGATGCTGAAGGATCTGGGCTGGACGGTGCGCAAGCTCTCCGGCTTCATCATGCTGCCGCGGGGCGACACCTACTGGGATCCGGAAAACGATGCGCTGTGGCGCAAAGTGAAGGTTTTGTTTGAGGAGTGAGCCCTCTGCTCTTGGCTCTCCCCATGGGAGAGCTGTCAGCCGTAGGCTGACGGAGAGGGCCCTCTCCGGCAAGTGACCCAACCATCGTCGCCGGCGCGATGGTCCCCCTCCCCTGAAAGGGGAGGATTGGTCGACGGCAGGGCCGTCAAGCCCGCCGGAGGCGGCTACGCCGGTATGAGCCCGAAAGGGCTGACGGAAGAGAGGCGGATTATTTGCAACCACAGAGGAGGTTTTGCCGACATGATATTCAGGATCATCGGAACGGTCGTGGTGCTGTTCGGTCTGGTGCTGCCCGGCGCCAAGTACAACAGACGGGAGCGCTATAAAGACGCAAAGAGCTTCTTTCAATGGGTTCTCTGGTTTGTTCTGGGCATCGCAATCATGTTTGCGGGTCTCTTTATCATAAGCCTGGGTGGAAAGTAACGGCGCTTTGAAGTCGCCCTCTGAAAGAAGAAGTATCACGTTAAGAGACGTGACGGAAGGATCAAAAAAGGAGGAGAAGAACATGAAGCGGATCATCATCGTCACCCTGGTACTTTGCCTGTTGGGCAGCCTGTCGATCGCGGAGGGTATCCTGCCCGTATTGCAGACGCCGGTGCCGGAAATCACGGAGGCCGTGAGCCTGCACGCTGCCTGCGACGTGAAGGCGGTCACGCCGACGCTGGAAAAGGACGGCGGCTACCGCTACGACTACAAGCTGATCACACAGGAGAACTACGAGGATTTCGGCCGCGCGCTGGCGCAGGAGGGCTTTGTTCTGGGCAGCGCTGAGACGGCGGCGGACGGCACGGTGACGGCGGTCGCGGTAAAGGGCAGCGCCAGCGTTACCGTCACCTACGACTGCGGCATGGGAACGCTCCGGGCCGTGTACTCCCCGCGCGTCAACGCGATGGAGAAAAACGAGGAAGAACCCTATACGATCCGGGAGGACGCGGTCTCCATCCTGCCGGAGCTCCCCGTGACCGTCAGCCTGCACGGCGCCACGGGCGTCCCCGTTTCCAGAAGAGATACGGCGGATGACGGCAGCAGGATTTATCTGTACAGTTTCGTGCCCTACGAGTGCTACGCCCGTTTCAGCGTCAAGCTGGCGGAGGCGGGTTTCTCGCTGGTCGCCGCAGAGAAGACGGAGGACGGAACGGATCGCGCCGTGGTGACAGACGGGAAGGTGACGCTGACGGTCGATTACGATCAGGAGACGAAGCAAGCCGCTGTCACCTATTCGCCCGGCGTGTTCGCCAGGGACGCGGCGCGCTATGCCGACTACACCGAGGCAAAGGCCGGCGAGCCCATCCCGCTGATGGAGGGCGTGACGATGACCATCGTGGGCTGGGAACCCGTGGATAAGTGGACGCTGAGAAGCGTGAGCAACATGTGGATCCCGCCCAAGGTTTATCACGACGACGTCAATTCCGGCGACGGCCAACAGCAGATCTACCTGACGATCGTGTTCAGCTACAGCCGGCCGGAAGAGAACAAATGCAAGGATATGGTGCATTCCCGCGAGCTGCTTTACGGCAAAAAGAGCATCGATTACAGGTGGGGCACCGTCTACGGCGACCGCACCATCTACCCGGGGAGCGACATGAAACTGAGCGGCATGGATCAGACCCTTACCACGGGCCTGGCCTTCACACTGACGGACAGCCAGATGGAACACACGGAAGAGACGGTCTTTAGCTTCTCGGACGGCAACTATCTGGAGCGCTACTTCTTCCGCCTGACGGAAGAAAACCGCACGCCCCCGCAGGAGGGGGAGGGAGCCTGACGGAGAGGGCATGCCTTCCCCTATGGGGAAGGTGTCGAGCGAAGCGGGACGGAAGAGGTCGTGCCCTCTCCGTCACGGCTGACGCCGTGCCACCTCTCCCGTAGGGAGAGGCAAGGGGAGAGCCTTAAGAGCTAACAGCATTGCAAACCCGACAGAAGGAGGCTGGAGTGTTGAAGAGAATCATCGCCGTCGGCCTGATGCTCTGCCTGGCTCTGTTTGGTGCGGTTTTTGTACCGCAGGCGTCCGCGCTGACGGGCCGGGGAAAGACGCGTCTTCCCGAGAGCACGCCCGCGCCGGAGGACCGGGAGCAGGTGAACGCCCTGTTCGCCGCGGCCAAAGCCGGCGAACTGACGGAGCTGGAGGGGGAACCCTACCTCGGCGGCACGCTGCTGATCGCCGTCTACGACGACCCGGAGAGCGCGCAGCCCGTGCTCTCCTCGGAAGCCAAAGCGGCAGGGGAGGACTTTTACGGCTTTCCGGCGGAGAGGCTGGCGGACAGCCTCTCCGCGGCGGATTCGCTTGCCGTGGTCTATCCGGCGCACTACAAGCGCAACCTGGCCCAGACGGACGTGCGCACGCAGGTGCAGGTCATCAATCCATGGATCCGGGCGGCCTGGCCGGCCGTCACCGCGGCGGAACGCCCGGGGCTGAACTTCGGCACGAAGATCGGGCGGGACAGCATCGGGCGGATCGTGACGATCGACTACGGCAAGTATCCCGGCTACTCGCCGGAAGAAGCCGCGGCCTTAATTGCCGGGAAGATGGAAGCGGAGGAAGCCGGCGATGCGGAAAAATACGCGGAAGCGGACGCGCTGTTTCAGGAAGGGAAGTACTACAGCGCAAAACAGGCCTATCTGAAGAGCGGTTACCGTGATTACGCGGCCAGGGCGGCGGCGTGCGAACAGGAATGGCCCGGGACGGGAGAGCTCTGGCACAGTCCGGCGCAC
Source organism: uncultured Eubacteriales bacterium (assembly GCA_902781095.1). Lineage (GTDB taxonomy): Bacteria > Bacillota > Clostridia > Christensenellales > Aristaeellaceae > Ventricola. Next base: position 93,919 of record CACZHW010000006.1, on the reverse strand, counting down.
AGGAGCTTTGCGCTTGATTTGACCATCCATGTCAACCAGCCGGAGGAGACCGGCTGGTTCGGCAGGGTCGTCCAGGCGGAAGGGGGAACGGTCTCCAATCTCTTCATCAGCGGGACGGGCGAGGTGACCGTCTCCCTGCCGGAGGGTTCCTATTCCATCCTGTGCGGGACGGGCTGCGTGTGGTACGGCACGCGCGAGGCCTTCGGAAAGAAAGCGTACTACGAGCGGATGACCTTCGGCGAGGAAGAGCAGGAGACGGTCTTCCTCCAGAAGGGACACGCCTACACGCTGAACATCAACATCGAGCAGAGCGAGGCGGAAGGCACGGGCTTGGATTCCGAGGAAGAGGACTGGGAAGATTTCGCGGAGTAAGAAGGAGGAAGGAACGATGAAAAGGACAATCCTCGTCGCCCTGATGCTCTGCCTGGCGCTGTTTGCCGCGGCCCTGGCGGAGGAGACGCCGGCGCCGGACGCCGTGCCCTACGGCAGGATCCGGGAATACTTCAACCGCGCGCAGAACGCGGAGACGGACTTCGAGACGGGGCAGCCTGCCTACAAAGGGAAAATCGTCTTTGCGGTCTCCGACGGCAACCTCCATACCTCGCTGTCGGAGGAGCCGAAGTATGACTTCAGCCGGATTCCGCAAGGCCGGCTCGCGGCATCCTTTGACGAGGCGGATACGCTGGTGCTGATCTACGCGGATTACAAGGTGGTCGGCCAATATACGCCAATGGTGCGTGCCCGGAAGACCTACACGAAGGTCTGCGTGGCCGACCTGCGGCAGGATGTGCTGTACAAACCATTTGACGCGGTCGTAACCGATCCGCCGAGGAGCGTCACCATCCGGACGATGAACGGCATACCGACGACGGGCGCCTTCAGCGGGGACTTTGAGCCGCAGCAGGCGATCGACAAGGTCGCAGGGGTGCTGCTGCCCGCAGAGCCGGAAACGGAGGAGAGTCAAAAGGCGGCGGCTGAAAAGACGGGGGAAGCGGCGCAGGAAAAACAAACGAAGCCTTTTGAGAAGCCGCAGATGCAGCCGCTGCGGTAAGCCCCGGAAAACAGCGGCGGAAAAACCGGACTTGTAAGGAGGTTCACGATGAAAAGACGGATGCGCATTTGGCTGTGCCTCATCCTGACAGCCGCATGGACGCTCGCCGCGCTGGAGGCCTGCGCGGCAGCGCCCGGGCCGGAGCGCTTCGCGCAGGGAATCTCTGCATTCTTCGGGACTTTCAGCCCCGAAAAAGAGGCGCTGGAGCTCACGGTGCAGACGCCGGACGGTGAAACGCGAGGCGGAACGCTGACGATCGGGGAGGACCGGGTTTCGCTGAACCTGGCCCTGCCCGAGGGGGCAGCCGAGCTGCAGCTGGGCAGCGAAGCGGCCTGGCTATCCGCAGGTGGACAGGTCTTTGAGGTGCGCTATGAGGACCTGATGAGGCTGGCACAGCCGCTGGAGCGGAGCAACGCAGAGACGCTGAAGGAAATCGCGGGGCTCTTTGTGCAAAAGGTTCTGCTGCCCGGCGTCTCCGTGGAGACGGCCGAGAGCGGCACGGTGATCCGCCTTCATTACGATGCGGCGAAGATGCTGCCCTCGCTGGCGGAGTTCCTGGACGCGGTAATCGCCTCGGATGAATACCTGGGCGCGGTCATGCCCCTGCTGAACAACGTCGCCATGGCGCAGGGGGCGGACGCGATTGCGCCGGAGGAACTGCGCGCGCAGTGGCTGTCCGGCCGTGAGCAGCTGCTGGCCCTGCCGGCAGACCTGTCGCTGACGGGTCAGATCACCGTGGGCGGCGGTGCGCTGGACGGGCAGCTGCTGCTGGCCGTGGAAGGGGAGACGGACACCATCGCCTTCTCCGGGACGAACGCCCCGGAGGCGGCCTCCTTTTCGCTGGTACTCTCGGCGAAGGGAGAAAACGTCAGGGAGGGAGAGGCACTCCGCTTGTCCCTGGCGCTGGATAAGAAAGCAAAGACCCTGGCAGGAAAGCTGTCGCTGCCCATGATGCAGGAGGAACTGCGGGTCACCGGCAGTATTACGGACGGCGTGCTGACAGGAACGGCGACCCGTCTGCTCGCGGAGTATCCGCTTTTTGAGGCGAGGCTCGTCCTGGCCGACGGCGGCAACCTGCGCGGCAGGATCACGGGCAGCGGGCAGCTGGCCGTTACGACGGGAACGCACCGGATGAACAGCCGCACGACGGTGGTCGACTTCGACTTCGCGCCGGACCGCATCCGCGCCTCCGTAAGCAGCGAAGGGCGCTCGGCCTTCGTTTCCTGGAGCCGGGACGGCGAGGGAAACTTTGAGGCGGCGCTGGAGTACCCGAATCCGTACCTGAACGCCAGGCTGACGGGTACGGCGGCCCGGGGCGAGGTGCATGCCGAAGGCAGCGTGTACGGCGCGGTGCCTGCCGCCTCTTTCACGCTGGACGCCTCCCTGCCGAAGGGACACTTCGCCCTGGAGGGCAGCTTCGCGGTAAGCAAGGGCAGCGTCACGGCGGATGTGAGCCGGAACGGCGCCTTTACGGCGCAGGCCGAGGCGACGATCGTGGGCAGTTCCCATCCGGTACCGGTCTCGGCGAAGCTGTCGGGGATCCTGCGGCGGGGCAGGAGCTTCTTGCTTGTGGCGGACTATGAACTGAACGTCCGCGGAAAGCTTGCGGGTGGGCACGTGTCGGCCGTCCGCAAGGGGCGGGACCGTTCCCTGACGGCGACGCTGAACCTCTTCAGAACGGACAAGACCTGGACGCTGCAGGCGGTGAGCACGCCGGAGCGCCGGAGCCTGGACGTACAGTCCGGAGCGGACCGGCTGGCCTTGCAGGCCGCGGCGGACGGTTCCGTCAGCGCCCTTGCGCGCAGCAGCAGGGAACCAATCGAGCGGGCGCTGACGGGCGGCTTTGACGAGGCCGGGGATTACGTGCTCGACCTCGCGTGGATCTACCGGATGGAGCCGGGCCCCGGCATGCTGAAGCGTGAAACCCACTCGGAGCTGCGCGCCTCCGCTGGAGCGGACCGGCTGGCGCTGACGATCTCGGTGGAAGACGGAACAGAAATCTTTGCATCGACGCTTCAAAAGACGCCGGCTCAGCCGGTAAAACCGCTCTCGGAGACTACGACCGTCCGCTTGGACGCGGACGCGCTGAGAGAGCTGCTCCGCCAGGCAGTTGAATGAGGAAAGAGAACCGGGAAGGGGTAAAAAGATGAACAGAGCGCGCGCCATATCGTCCCGAAGCCGTCTGAAAAGGTATCTGGTCCTGCTGATGCTGCCCCTTATGCTGCTGCTCTCGGGCTGCGCCAAAAAGGTCACGATCCCGGACGGGACGACGGCGATAGCGGACAATGCGTATTACGGTAAGGAGGACATCTCGGAGGTTTCCGTTCCGGACACGGTCACATCCATCGGGAATGCCGCCTTCTATCATTGTGAGGGGCTGAAGAAAATCAACCTGCCGGATTCCGTAACGGAAATCGGGGATTATGCGTTCTCCGGCTGCGGCGCGCTTGCGGAGATCGTGATACCGGCATCCGTGGTGCGGATCGGGAAAGGTGTGTTTCGCGGATGTGTGTCTCTCAAAAAGATCGTGATTCCGGCCGGCATCACGTCGATTGAAGAAAGCACCTTCGAAGAATGCACAGGACTTACGGAAATCATCCTGCCGGACACGCTGGATGCGATCTGCGAGGACGCTTTTGCGGGCTGTTCGGGCATCACGGCCGTTACCCTGCCGGACAGCGTTACGACGATCGGGCAGGGAGCTTTCAGAAACTGCGGGAGCCTTGCGGAAGCCCGCCTTCCGGAAGGACTTGAGGAGCTTGAGGATACGGTTTTCCAGAACTGCAAGAGTCTTGCGGAGATCAGCCTTCCGGATACGGTTCAGTCGATCGGCGAAGCGACCTTTGAAGAATGCACGGCGCTGCAGAAAATCAGAATCCCCGCTTCGGTACAGACCATCGGTCACCGCGCGCTGGGCGACGTCCCCGCGCTGGACGCGATGAAAGAGTGGACGCAGGCAGCGGTTTCCAAAGCGCTTGCGAACCTTGCAGAGAGGGGCGGCATCGCGGAGGTGAAGACAGCTGAAATTTCACGCTACGTGGGCAGGCAGAACACCCGGAACAGCCGGCAGATCGAAGAGGCGCAGCTGGACTTTATGCCCGGTTTTGACGATAAGATCAGAGAGGTGCGGTTTCTTAACCCGGACCTGGGCGAGAAGCTGACAGCACGCCCGGAAGCAGAGCTGCAGGGGGTGGTCGTCGCAAACGGCCTGGGGGTCCTCCACGGCGGGTTCATGGAATGTGAAGAAAGCGGCTCGCTGGGGAAAGGGAGCCTTGCCGGACTGCGGGGAAACCCTTTGTTCGCACAGTCTCTGGAGGAATGCCGGACGCTCATCTACTACGGCGGCTTCCCTTCACGGATCGAGAAGGACTACTACACCGGGCCGGCTGACCGCGTGCAGGTGACGACGGTTGTGCTGGTCATCGACATGGAGACGGAGCAGATTCTCCATCTGGCGAGTGTCTGGACCAACACGCCGGGCGACCGCGTCGCACCGGGCAACCATATCGGCTCTGTCAACCATACGAAGGCAGCCGAGTATATTGAGGAATTGTTGAAAGAATGATGCGGGCTGCCGTGAAGATCGGTCGGACCTGAAAGAAAGGCGGGATCGTCATGAAGAAGGGCATTGGCACAAACGCAAGGAAGTTTGCCGTCGCGGCCATGCTGCTGCTGGTTACGCTGCTGCTGACCGGCTGCGGAGAACAGAAAAAATACGATCAGGCTGCGGCTCTGGAGGCCGCAGGAAACTACCATGAGGCGTGGCAGCTCTTCTACAGCCTGGGCCGCAAGAACTACAAGGACGCCGGGGAAAAGGCGGAGCAGGTGCGTTCTGCCGCCCATCAGGCTGCCAAAGCGGCGCTTGCGGAAGGCCGGTATGACGAGGCGAAGGCCATCGCGGAACCCTTCCCGTTCAAATACATGGAGACGATCGTGCAGTACGCGCAGACCGCAATGGAAGGGACCTATGTAAAGGACCTGAAGCTGAGCGGGGACGGAAAGCTCTCCTTCACAGCGGGCATCGCCGACGGCGCCGGGGGAGAAGAAGGCCCGGCGGTACTCCGGGTGCTGCTCAGCGCCTCGGGCAACGGAAGGGCCAGCGGTACGGCTTTCACCGCACAGAAGGGCGAAAAGGACACCGGGGACGGGTACTTCGTGCCGGAGGATTACCTGGAGGACGGCCGGTATGTGATCGCCGACGCGCCGCTGGACGGTTGGGTTTATGACGCCGCTCCCAGGTCGCTGACGATCGTGGACTACCGGGAGTTGGCCGACAGCACGCTGGAGCACCTGCGGTTTATGCAGATGGCCCACTTCACCCTCGCCTACAAGGCGGTCATGAACGACGGCACCGAAGGCGCGCTGCTGTCCGAATGGGCGTGCCACGACCTCATGTTCCGCGATCCGATGAAGACCTTCGCAGGCGGAACCGTCACGGTGCGCATTCTCTCTTCGGACGGGAAGACGGTCCTCTTTGAGCAGAGCACCGGTATTCCTGCGGCGGCAGACGACGGGGAGAAAGCGGCTTCACCGTAAGCGTGCGGCCCGGGAAAACGGCAGGGGAATAAAACAAAACCCCGCTCCGGCTGCTCCGAAGCGGGGATCGTGCATTGACAAGAAAAGCCGCGGGGCTGCTTACGGCAGTTCCGCGGCGATCGTTTTTTCGGGACCGAGGTGCACCCGCCCGGTGATGGTGAGGTTTTCCGGCAGGCCGTCCCGCACTGCAGCCGAGATCGTGATGACGCCGCCGCTCTGGTGTACGTCCGTGCGGGTGACGCCGCTGCCGGCGCGGAAGGCGCGGTAAGCGCCGACGGCCGCGCTGCCGCTGCCGCAGCCTGTCTCCCAGACGAGGGTGCCGCTGCCCTTGACCAGCACGAGCGGCCGCATCGTCAGGGATTCTTCATCCCAGAGCAGCAGGCCGACGGCCTCCTCCGGCCTCGTCCCGGCGAGGCGCCGGAGCAGCGCTTCCGCCTGCGCGTCGTCCGGGAAGGGGGGACCGCAGAGGATCAGGTGGGCGATGCCCTCCATCGCAACGGCGGTGAGGGTGAGGCCTTCTGCCTGAAGGGGCGTGATGCTTTGGACCGGCGGCATGGGGACCGTGCCTTCGAAGCTGCCCGCAAAACGGCGGACTTCACAGGGGAGGGTGCCGCTGGCGCCGGACATCTCGATGGGGAGGATCACTTCCTGGCCGGGAAGGATACCGTCCCTGTCTGCAAGATAGCAGGCGGAGGCCATGGCGGCATTGCCGCAGAATTCCCCGCCCATGAGGCGGATGCGCGCCCGGGCGCCGGGCTGCGCCGGCGCTTCCAGGTAAGCGACCTGCTCGCACTCGCGCATCAGGCGGCGGGTGACGGCGGCCTCGTCCGCGTCCGGCGGCATTTGCGTGACCAGGCAGGTGATATTGCCGGTGGGATCCAGCGTGACGTAGCGGATTTCACTCATTTTTCCTGCAGCCTCCGGAGGAACTGGATGGTCCGCTCCTGCGTCGGGTGGTCGATGACCTCGCGCGGGTCGCCCTGCTCCACGATGACGCCCTCGTTCATGAAGACGACCCAGTCGGAGACGTCGCGGGCGAACATCATCTCGTGGGTGACGATCACCATGGTCATCTTCTCCTCGGCCAGCTTGCGGATGACGCGCAGGATTTCACCGGTCAGCTCGGGATCCAGCGCGGAGGTGGGCTCGTCGAAGAACAGGATCTTGGGGTTCAGCGCCAGCGCCCGCGCGATGGAGACGCGCTGCTGCTGGCCGCCGGAGAGCTGGTAGGGGTACGCGTCCGCCTTGTCGGCCAGGCCCATCTGCTCCAGCAGGGCCATCGCCTGGTCGCGCACCTCGGCCGGATTTCGGTGCTGCACGAGGATGGGGGGTTCCGTCACGTTCTTCAGCACGGAGTAGTGGGGGAAGAGGTTGAAATTCTGAAAGACGAGGCCGAACATGCCGCGGATGCGCTGCAGCTCGGCGGGCGGGGCGTAGACGGAGGTGCCGCCCTCGTCCCGCGCGGCGTAGTTGCCCAGGTAGATGAGGTCGCCGCCGTCCATCGTCTCCAGCAGGGTGGCACACCGCAGAAGGGTGGTCTTTCCGCTGCCGCTGGGGCCGATGATGCTGAGCACCTGCCCTTTCTCGACGGAGAGGGAGAGGTCTTCCAGCACGCGCGTGGCGTCGAACCGCTTGCGGCAGTGGTTGATTTCCAGTAACTTGCTCATGATCCGTCCCCCTTAGCGGTAGTAGCTGAGGCGCTTTTCGAAGGCGCCCATGACGAAAGCCACGGCGGCGTTGAACAGGAAGTAGAAGACGCCGGCGATGACGAAGGGCATGAAGCTGGTCTGCGAGTTGGCGATCTGCTTGCCGATGGTGAACATCTCCTGATAGGCGACGGTGAAGGCCATGGAGGTGTCCTTGACCAGGGTCACGACCTCGTTGGTTACGGAGGGGAGGATGCGCTTGACCACCTGCGGCAGGATGATGCGCAGGAAGCACTGATAGCGGCTGTACCCCAGCACCTCCGCCGCTTCGTACTGGCCGCGGCCGATGGACTCGATGCCGCCGCGGTAGATCTCCGCGAAGTACGCCGCGTAATTGAGGGCGAAGGCGATGATGACGGGGACCAGCTTTTCCCGGGCGACGCCCAGACCGAAGAGGTAGAAGGGGCCGTAGGTGACGGCCAGCAGCTGCAGCATGAGCGGCGTGCCGCGCAGCACGGAGATGTATACCTTGGTAACCGTGGAGACGGCGCGGTTTTTGCTCATGCGCAGCAGCGCCACCAGCATGCCCAGCGGCAGGGAGAACAGGAGCGTCAGAAAGAAGATGGCGCAGGTCCGGCCCAGGCCCTCGCTCATCTTCGCAATCATGGTCAGGATCGTCATACCCGGGAAACTCCTTTACACGAAACGGCCCCCCGAAGGGGGGCCTGGTTGTTTATGTCGGAAACTCGCCTTATTCGGCCTTCGGCAGCAGGCACAGGACGTTCGGATCCAGGCCGTACTTCTCGGCCAGGGAGAGGTAGGTGCCATCCTCCACGAGCTTCATGATGCCTTCCTCCACCTGGGCGCACAGGGCGTCGTCGCCGCTGCGGAAGCAGATGCCGTACTGCTCGCTGCCCAGGTTCTCATCCAGGATCACCAGGCCGGAGAACTTCTTCTGCAGGGTCTGGGCGACGGGCAGGTCGATGACGACGGCGTCCACGCTGCCGGCGGCCAGCTCCGTGCCGCAGATGTTGAAGTTTTCCATCGTCACGGCCGCGCCACCCTCGAAGGTGGCGGACAGGGCGCTCTGGTCGTTCTCCAGCAGCTCCTGGCCGGAGGTGCCCAGCTGCACCGCGACGCGCTTGCCGGCGAGGTCCGCCGTGGTGGCGATGCCGTTGCCCTCCTTCGTCAGCACGACCTGTGTGTTGTCATAGTAGGGGAAGGAGAGGACGTAGCCCGCTTCCTTCATGGAATCCAGGATGGTCATGCCGGACCAGACGCAGTCGTGCTCGCCGCTGTCCAGGGAATTCAGCTTGAAATCCCAGTTGACGGGGACGATCTCCAGATCCCAGCCGTTCATCTCGCAGACGGCTTTGCACATCTCCACGTCGAAGCCGGCGTACTCGCCGTTGTCATCCAGGTAGCTGAAGGGCGGGTACTCCGCGTCGATGCCCATCTTAAAGGTGTCCGCCAGGGCGAGGGAGGCGGCGAGGACGAGGGACAGCGCCAGCAGCAGCGCGAGGCTCTTTTTCATCATGGGGGTTGTTCCTCCTTGTAAAGATTCATGCTTATTTAGTGCGGCATTACTTTACCACTTTATCGCGATAAAGTCAACATGCAAATCCGGGTTTTGCGATTCTGTCAGGATGAAGGATAAATATAAAACCGTTATGGAAGACATAACCGAACAGTATTGGTATTTTCAGGCTTGTTTTGCTATGATCAGGGCAAATCAAAAGAACTCTGGCCAGAGGGATTCAATCGGAGAGACACGACGACCGACAGCGGAGGATTGTGAAATGAAAAAGCTTTTATGCCTGCTGACTGCTCTGCTCATCTGTGCGCTGGCCTTGTGTACCGGGGCGGCGGCCGAGGTGAACGCTGACGTGAAGGTCAGCGCCATTGCCGAAGTGTACACCTATCATCAGATCAAAGCGTTCATCCTGGAGTACCCGACGGAGGTCGCTGAGCCGGAAGAAGGCACGTACACCATCGTCGACTTCGCGCCTGCCCATATGAAAGAGGATTACGACCAGAGGCCCTATGCTGAGGCCGTGATTACGGCCGTGTACACCAATGATGCGCCCGAAATGCGTGAGGACAAGACCAGCGTGGCCGGCAGGTATGTCGTCATCGAGCAGGAACTGGTGAACGGCTCCTTCTACGATGAGAAGGACGGCATATGGAAACCCAACAACCTGTGCGGCCTGGCCACGTGGCGCAATCTTGGCGAGGGCTGCGAATGGCTGCGCGACGATTTTACCGAACTGGTGATTTCCCAGCAGAAAAACGTGAAGGACGCGGAGGGCAATACCGTGGCCAGGCCGGCCCTGATGCCCACGCTGCAGAAGGCGGATCTCCATACGAAGATTCTGGACGACTTCGTGATGACCAAGACGCCTGCGCCGAACGGGAAATATGATATCTATTATTCCCTTGGCCTGCCGAAGAACTACGATCCGGCAAGAAGTATCCGGTGGTTCTGACCTGTCACGGTATCGGCGGCAGCATTAATTATGACCAGGTGGATGCTGAAGGCAATTACGTCTGCGCCGGCGGCGATTTGGGCCGTGATGCGGTGCCTGTCGCCTGGCTGCGTGAAGTCGGCGAGGATGTCATCGTGCTGAGCCACCAGCGCTGGCGCAATGCCCCCGACGAGTGGGAAGTCGATGCAGTAGGGGACACGATCTATCTGGTCAACGAACTTGCCAAAGAGTATTCCTTTGATATGGACCGTATCTACGGCATCGGTTCCTCTGCCGGAACCATGCATCTCAGCCAGCTGATCAACGAGCACCCGGATTTCCTGGCTGGCTATATCCAGTGCAATGGCATGTGGATTATTGATCCCGACGGCAAGAGCCCCGAGGAGCGGGCCGCCAATATCTATAAGCCCGAATACCAAACCAACGGGAAGACCGTCCAGACCACGGTAACCCAGACCCTGTCCCTGCAGGAGCGTGAGAACTGTTTTGTCTCAGATGAAGAGATCGCTGTCCTGAAGGCGAAACTGAAGCCCGTGGCTGACGCCAGACTGCCGATTTACATCTGGCACAACCCCAATGATGCCAGCATTTCCTGGACCTTTGCCATCTCCGCTTATGATCTGCTCCGCGATTTGTATCATGACGCCGGGCTGAGCGAAACCGAAATCAATGATCTGATCAAGCTGTATTACGCGGATGACCCGGAATACCATGACTTCGGCATCTGCGAGATGCATGCCACCTCCAAGCTCACCGTCTGGTATCCGTGGGCCATGGAGTGGCTGCTGGCCCAGTAAAACGAAAACAACGCTTGGGTAACATATCCCTTACGGAAGGGAAGGGCGGGACGTGGCGGTCCCGCCCCATTTGGCGTTTTTTCAGTTGTATAATGCTGTATCCGTATGTTAGAATCAGGGCACGGGGAGATGATGACCGATGAAGGATTCCGATTGGGCATTTCTGCGGCAGCTGTATATGACACCCAACATCACCAAAGCCGCCAGTGCGTTGTTTATCTCTCAGCCTGCGCTGACCAAGCGACTCCAGTATATTGAAGACGAGTGGAAGGTGCAGATCGTCCACCGCAACAAAAACGGCCTGGATTTCACGAGCGAGGGGCTTTACCTGGCCAAACAAGCGCTGAAGTATATGGATTTCCTGGAGGAGACCAAGTGCCAGCTGGATATGCTGCGCAGCAACCATAAGGCCAACCTGACCATCGGCACCTCGCTTTCCTACCTGAAACTGGTGCTGCCGCAGCTGATCGCTGCCTACACCGCCGCCCATCCGGACGTCCGATTTGACGTGCTGGGCGGGCGCAGCAGCGAGGTGCTGCACATGGTGGAACAGGGGACCGTGCAGCTGGGGATCCTGCGCGGCCGCACCAGCGACCTGGTGGACAAGATCCAGATCAACGAGGAGAGATGCTACGTCATCACCAGCGTACCCATGGACAGCCTGGACGCCCTGGCCTGGACGCCCCGGGTGGATTATCCCCTGAATGACCTGACGCGCCAGCTGGTGGACAACTGGTGGAAGGAACGCTTTCATACGCCACCCATCATCGGCATGACGGTGGAACACATGGACCAGGCCTTCCCGATGATTTCCCAAAGCCTGGGCTATGCCATTGCCTTCCTGCCCGAAAAGAAGGAAATCAAAGCGCTGCAAGGCCTGTATCTGACCCCCGTCACCATCCAGAACTCCGACGTTCCGCTCACCCGCCCCACCTGGCTCATCTGGCAGAAAAAGAATCCGCTGACGCCGGAGGCGCAGGGCTTCCTGCAGTTTATGCAGTCTCAGACGGTTTGAGCTTTCAGTCATATCACCGGTTATGCCGCAGCGATGCGGCTTTTTTTATTGGCCGGAAGTCCATCCATAACCATCATAATCACTGGTTATGGATTTGATAAAGAAACCGTATTTTACAAGGCTCCGGGCAATCCTTTATAGTGAAACCAATCCAAAACACCCTGCCCTGAAGAAAGGAGAACCGTCATGAAGAAACTCGTATCGTTGGCTCTGGTCCTCGTTCTGACGCTGGCTGTGTGCGCAGCCTCCGCAGAAGAATGGAAATTCACCCGTCCTGTCGAAATCGTCTGCCCCTTCGGCTCCGGCGGCGGCGTGGATACCGCGCTGCGGACCCTGCAGCCCGAGCTCGAAAAAGCGCTTGGCACCTCCGTGATCGTCAACAACCAGCCCGGTTCCTCCGGCGTGATCGGCTATGAATTCATGATGAAGGCCCCTGCGGACGGCTATACCTTCGGCATGGTCACCGCTTCCCATGTGGTCAACGAGGCCAACGGCCTGATGAGCTCCAGCGTGCTGGACGCGTGCGAAGGCGTTTGCCGGCTGAACGCGGAGGACTATGTGCTGCTGGCGGCGGCCAACGCGCCGTACAACGACCTCAAGGAGATGGGCGAATACGCGAAGAGCAACCCGCTGACGGTCGCCTGCATCTCCATGGGCGGCTCCGACGAGTTCGCGCTGCGCCTGCTGTTTGCGGAACTGGGTGTCGAACTGACCATGGTTCCCTATTCCTCCGGCTCTGAGCAGCTGACCGCGCTGCTGGGCGGCTTTGTGGACATGATCCTTTCCTCTCCGTCCGAGTGCCTTGCGTTCGTGGAAAGCGGAGACATGAAGGCCCTCGGCATCTTCAATCAGACCGGCAGCGCGGTGATGCCGGACGTCCCCAGCTGCAAGGACCTGGGGCTTGACGTGGACTTCCAGACCATCCGCTGCATGGTCGCCAAGAAGGGTACGCCCGAAGAGGCCGTAAAGGCTATGGAAAAGGCCGTCGAGCAGGCTGTTCAGTCCGAGACCTGGACCACTTACATGGCCAACGCCGGCATGGACCCGGCTTCCTACCTGAGCGGCGAGGATATGATGAAGAGCTATGCCACCCTGCTGGAGCAGGTGAAGGAAGGCAAGGAGCTGGCGGAGAAGGCTGCCCAGTAATCCCCAAACACCGCAAGGCGATTGCCGATTACAAGACCAGGCGGCGCAGTATGCTGAAACAGGCGCTGCGCCGCCTTTTCTGTCCAAAGATTGAGGTGTGCACATGATTTTTGAATTGCTGTTCAACGCAGCGCTGCTCCTTGTGGCGGTGATCTGCTTCGTGAACATCACCCTCGTTGCCCCGGAACCCATACAGGGGAACATGAACGCGGCACAGTGGCCGCAGCTGATCTTCGGCCTGCTGGCCGTGTGCCTCGTCATCAACATGGTCCGGATTTACCGGAACACGCCGAAAGAGGAACGCAATCTGAAGCCCCTGAAGGCGATCAGCCTGCAGCACCTTCTCGGCAGCCGTTTGACCTGGGCGTTTGTCACGCTGTTTGGGGCCATTCCGGCGCTCAATATTCTGGGCTTCTTCCCGACAGGGATCGTCTTCTGCTGCGTGTTTACGTTCCTCTTTGGTGAACGCAAGCCGCTGCGCATTATCCTGCCCGCAATCATCATCACGCTGGTGCTGTATGTGCTGTTCATCAACCTGAACATCATGCTGCCCCGCGGAACGGGCGTGCTGCGCAGCTTCCATCTGTTCACTGAAGGCATTTTCAGGTTCCGATAAGGAGGGACGACTGTGGATATTATCCTGCAAGGCTTTCAAGTCATTCTTGACCCCGGCGTGCTGATTTACATCCTGGCCGGTACGGTGCTCGGCGTTGTATTCGGCGCGCTGCCCGGCGTCAGTTCGGCCATGGCCACCATGCTTGCCCTGCCGTTTACCTACACCATGGGCGCTCTGCCTGCCATCGCCTTCCTGGTTACCGTGTACTGTGCGGCCGTCACCGGCGGCAGCATTACCGCCATCCTCTTCCGCATCCCCGGCACGCCTTCCAGCGCCTGCACCTGCCTGGACGGCTATCCCATGCTGGAGAGGGGAGAAGCCGGCAAGGCGCTGGGCATCGCCCTGATCACCTCGGCCATGGGCGGTATCTTCTCTGCGCTGGTGATGATGCTGCTCACCCGCCAGCTGGCTGCCGTGGCGCTGCGCTTTGGCCCGACGGAACTGTTCGCCGTAGCGTTCATGGGCCTCTCTGTCATGACGGCGCTGGATGCCGGAAACGCCCTGCGCACCGTCATTTCGGGCCTGCTGGGGCTGGGCCTGGCCTGCATCGGCATCGATCCGATCCAGGGCTTTAACCGCCTGACGTTCGGCTCCATCCAGCTGATGAACGGCATCGAGATGATTCCGATCATGGTCGGCCTCTTTGCCGTGGTTGAAGTCATGAAGCAGCTGATCAAAAAGCGCGACCTGGGTGAAGGGAAGATCACCAGCACCAACACCCAGATCAAAGGCCTGGGCTTGTGGAAGATGAAGTTCACCATCCTGCGTTCGGCCGTCATTGGCACAGCGGTGGGCATCCTGCCCGGCGCGGGCGCGACGATTGCTTCTTTCCTGAGCTACGCCGCAGAGATCAAGCTGTCCAAGCACCCGGAGACCTTCGGCAAGGGCGAACCCCGCGGTGTCGCGGCTTCCGAAACAGCGAACAACGCGGCTACGGGCGGTTCCATGGTTCCGCTGCTGTCCATGGGCATCCCGGGCGGCAACGCCGCTGCCGTCATGATGGCAGCCATGACCATCAAGGGCGTGCAGATGGGCCCGCTGCTCATCCGCACCCAGCCGCAGTTCCTGTCCACGGTCTTCGCAACCCAGGTGCTGACCGGCGTGCTGATGGTCATCATCTCCATCGGCGTGGCCAAGGTGTTCACCAAGATTCTGGACATCCCCTATTCTTATCTCGGAACGACCATCCTGATGCTCTCCATCGTCGGCGCCTTTGCCACCAACAACAACATCACCAACGTGCTGATCATGGCGATTGCAGCGCTGGTGGGCGTGGCGTTCAACAAGTATAAGTTCTCTTCCTCCGCCCTGGTGCTTGGGCTGGTTCTGGGCGAAATCTGTGAGAGCAACCTGCGCCGCGGCGTTCTGATTTCAAAAGGCTTCGCCGGCTTCTTCCGCAGCCCGATCACGACGGTTCTGCTGCTGGTCTCTGCTTTCATGCTGCTCTGGCCGGTGGTCGGGCCCTATGTGAAGAAGCGGATGAAAAAGGAAACCAAAGCCGCCTGATAATGTGAAAGACGAGAGGGAAACCGTATGGCGATGAATCTGACAAGAAAAATCCTCTCCGCGCATCTGGCCACGCCGTCCGATATGCGGCCGGGTGAGGAGATCCTGATCCATGTGGACCAGACGCTGACGCATGATATCAACGCTGTCATGACCTACCTGGCTTTCGAGGCGGTCGGCCTTGACAGGACGCAGGTGGAAACCAGCGTCAGCTATCTGGATCATAATCTGCTTTATCTGGATCACAAAACGCCGGATGACCATATTTACCTTCAATCCGTCGCGAGAAAGTACGGCGTCTACCTCTCCCGGCCCGGCAACGGCATCTGCCACACGGTGCAGATCGCCCGCTTCGGAAAGCCCGGCAAGCTCAGTATGGGCGGAGACAGCCATACGCCGCACGGCGGCGCGCTGGGCATGCTGTGCATCGGCGTGGGCGGCATGGACGTCGCGACGGCGATGACCGGCGTACCGATGCGCCTTAAAATGCCGGAAGTGGTCTGTGTGCGGCTGAAGGGCATGCTCAGGCCTGGCGTCAACGCCAAGGAAGTCATACTGGAGATGCTGCGGCGCAACGGCGTCAAGGGCGGGCTGGGCAAGGTATACGAATATGTAGGCGAGGGCGCGGCAAACCTGGAAGTAAACCAGCGCGTGACCATCACGAACATGGGTGCGGAAATGGGGGCGACAACATCCGTCTTCCCGGCAGACGAACAGGTGCGCCGTTTCCTGAAGGCACAGGGCAGGGAACAGGACTTTACCGAGCTGCTGCCCGACCCCGGCTGCGCCTACGACGACGAAATGGAGATTGACCTGAGCGCGCTGGAGCCGCTGTGCGCCTGCCCGCACCAGCCGGACAACGTAATCCCGCTGCGTGAAGTGGAGAAGAAAAAGGTGCAGCAGGTCTTCATCGGCAGCTGCACCAACACCAGCTACGCCGACGTGGCGAAGGCTGCCCTGATACTGAAAGGCCGCCATGTGCATCCGGACGTCAGCTGCACCTGCGGCGTGTCTTCCAAACAGATTTACCGACAGCTGCTGGACGACGGATACATCGGTATGCTGATGGACGCGGGCGTGCGCATGCTGGAGATTTCCTGCGGACCCTGCTGCGCCATCGGCCAGTCGCCGGCCACGGATGGGATCGCCGTGCGCACCAGCAACCGCAATTTTAAAGGACGCGCGGGCAACCCGACGGCTCAGATCTATCTCGTCAGCCCGGAGAGCGCTGCGGCCACTGCGGTTACAGGGACGTTTACCGCGGCGGAGGAGATTCTCTCCGACGAAGAGATGGCTGCCCTGGCGGCAATCCGAGAACCCGACTCGTATCCCGTCGACGACAGCATGATCCTTCCGCCCCTGCCGCCGGAAGAGGCGGCGCAGGTCGAGATCATCCGCGGACCGAACATCGCATTCCTGCCCGTACCGGACGCGCCGGAGCAGAACCTGAAGGCGGCGGTCAGCCTCAAAACGGTTGACAACATCACCACGGATGACATAACACCCGCCAGCGCCGAATTCAGCTCCATGCGTTCCAACATACCGCTGATGAGCAAGTATTGCTATCACCGGTACGATCCGTCTTTCGCAGAACGCGCCCGCGCGATGGGAAAGAGCATCATCATCGGCGGAGAAAACTACGGGCAGGGCTCCTCCCGGGAACACGCGGCCATCAACCCGATGTATCTGGGGGTCAAGATGGTGATCGCCAAAAGCATCGCCCGCATTCACAAGGGAAACCTGGTCAACCATGGCATCATCCCGCTCGTGTTCGATGATCCGGCGGATTACGACAGAATCGACCAGGGAGACGAGCTGGAGGTCTGCAATCTCCCGGATCAAATCAAAACCCGCTGCGTGGAAGTGCGAGACCTGAGCAAAAACCTGACCTTCAGGGCACGGCTGGAGTTGTCTGACGGCGAGATTGAGGTAATCTCCAACGGCGGCCAGCTGCGCACGCTGAAAAAGCAGCTTCGGGAGATGGGAAAGATTCAATAAGACTTGCTTTCCGGCTCCGGCATGCCGGGCCGGGAAAACGGTGAGGAGGAATGCATCGTGTTTACCGAACAAGAAATCCGTGCGGCACAGGAGAAATTCGGCGATCTGATCCGCAGCGAGCAGGCCCGGATTGAGGCCATGAAGGCGGACCGGGAAGTCAAGGATTTCAGCAGGCTGGATCATATCGTGGTGGGCATCCTGCCCGGAGACGGCATCGGTCCCATCATCATGGAGCAGGCGCTGCGTGTGGTCAACCGGCTGCTGGAGCCTGAAATCAAGGCAGGACGCGTGGAATTGCGGGAAATTCCCGGCATGACCATCGAGCGCCGGGCGGAACTGAAGGAATCGCTGCCTGCCGACGTGCTCAAGGCCTGCAAGGAATGCGACGTGCTGGTCAAGGGGCCCTTCGTAACGCCCCGTGCCGGAGACGGGCTGCCCAACCTGGTGAGCGCCAACAGCCTGCTGCGCCGGGAACTGCAGCTGTTTGCCGCAGTCCGGCCCATCAAAATCCCCGACAAAGGCATCGATTGGACTTTCTTCCGGGAGAATATCGAAGGAGAGTACATCTGGGGGAACAAGGGCATCCGGGTGAACGACGATCTGGCCGTCGACTTTAAGGTGTGCACTGAGCCGGGGGCAGAGCGTATCGCGCGGGCGGCGTTTGAATTTGCCCGCAAGAACGGCAAGCACAGCGTAACCGTCGTTACGAAGGCGAACATCGTTAAGCTGGTGGACGGCGCGTTCCAGCAGGCCGTGCACCGTATCGGTGAGACTGAATATCCGGAAATCCAGGTTATGGACAAGCTGGTGGACGCCACGGCCGCCAAAATGCTGGATCCCGAGTTCAATGAAGGGATGGAAGTCGTCGTGCTGCCCAATCTGTACGGCGACATCGTCACCGATGTGGCGGCAGAACACCAGGGCGGCCTCGGGACGGCCTGTTCCAGCAACATCGGCAACCGGTACGCGCTGTTCGAGGCGATCCATGGCACGGCGCCCTATCTCATCAGCCACGGCCGCGGACAGTATGCCGATCCCTGCAGCCTGATCCGCGCGATGGGCGAGATGATGGCCCACATCGGCTACGGAGACCGCAAGGCGATCCTGGAAAAGGCTCTGGACATCTGCACGGTCACCGAGCGCAAAAAGGTGATTACAACCCAGATCGAGGACGCTTCCACAGCGGAGTTTACGGATTATATCCTGGAGACGATCGACAGACTGATGTAAGACGAAACAAAGGGCTTCCGGAAAGCTGCCATGCAGGCAGCGGACCGGAAGCCCTTTTCAAGTATCAGCCGGGGAGCACGGGCGAATTACAGCCGGATATCCTCCGACTTGGTGACGCCCAGGTAGAGGATGAGGGACAGGGCCGTGAGCACCGTGAGGATGGCGGCGAAGGCGCAGGCCAGGCCGTCGTTGCCGCGGGAAATCGCGGCGTAGGTGGACATCGTGAGGGTGATCGTCTTGTTGTTGTAGAGGATGATGGCGCTGGAGAGCTCGGTCACGATGGCCACCCAGCTGAGGATGGCGCCCGACATGATGCCGTTGGCCATCATGGGCGTGGTGACCTTGAAGAAGGTCTTGAGCTTGCTGGCGCCCAGCGAAATGGCGGCCTCCTCCGTGCTGATGGGGATGCCCTGCAGCGTCGCCGTCGCCGAGCGGATCGTGTACGGCATTCGCCGGATGACCAGCGCGATGACCATGATGGCCATGGTGCCGGTGAGCGCGAAGGGCTGCTTGCCGAAGGCGATGACCAGCGCGATGCCGATGATGGAGCCCGGCATGATGTAGGGCAGCATGGACAGCGTGTCGATCGCGTGGTTGAGCGGTTTCGGCCGGCGCACGACGAGGTAGGCGATGAGGATGGCGAACAGGATGATGATCGCCAGGGAGACGACGCCGAAGATGACCGTGTTGTTGATGGAGCGCACGAGCAGCTTCTTCATGGCCTTCTGGTAGTTGCCCAGCGAATAACCGGGCTTGAAGACGGCCTGGTCGCAGTTGCGGAAGGAGAGGTAGATGATGTAGAGCTGCGGCAGGAAGGCCGCGGCGATGAGACCGTAGCAGTACACGTACATGAGGAGGCCGCGGATGCCCTCGGGTTTGCGCTTTTGCACGGGGTGAAGCGCGGAGATGGAGAAGTTGAACTTGTTGGTCGCCCACTTCTGGATGAAGAAGACGAGCGCCGTCACCACGATGGCGATGACGGAGATGGCCGCCGCAAAGTTGTGGTTGGTGCCGTTCTCACCCAGGTACTGGTTGTAGATTTCCACGGGGAAGGTGCGGAAGCCCTCGCCGATGAGGAGCGGGGTGCCGAAATCGGCGAACGCGCGCATGAACACGAGCAACGAGGCCGCGAGGATCGTGGGCATGGACAACTGCATGATGACCTTGAAGAACCGGCGCACGCCCGTGCAGCCCATGTTGGCGGAGGCCTCGATCAGCGTGTTGTCGATGGACTTGAACGCACCGTTCATGTAGACGAACACGAGCGGGAAGAACTTGAGGCTCTGCACCATGAGGATGCCGTTGAACCCGTAGATGCTGCCCAGCCGGATGCCGAACACGTTTTTGATGAACACGGTGATGATGCCGTTGCGGCCCAGCAGCATGATCCAGCTGTAGGCGCCCAGGAAGGGGGCGGACATGCAGCACAGGATGGAGGTGACGAAGAGGAACTTCGAGCCCTTCAGGGTGAAGAAGGAGTAAAAGTAGGCGAACGGGATGCCCAGCAGCAGCGTCACGACCGTGACGGCGATGGTGACGGTGAAGCTGTTGAGGATCGTGGAGGAGTAGTAGGGCGTGGAGAAGAACTTGCCGAACTGCTCCAGCGTGAAATGCCCGTCCGGGGAGAAGACCGCCTGCTGCAGCACGCCGAACATCGGGTAGACCATGAAGAAGAGGAAGGCGGCGAGCAGGATCCACGAGATGACGGACCAGACTTCAAATTTCTGCTTTTCCATCATGGAGATCACCTCACTTGCCCGAAGCGAGATCGTTTTCCACGCCGGTCAGCAGGTTGCGCTCGCCGTCCTCGGAGAAGAGGTTGGCCTTTTCGGTGTTGAGGCGCAGGCGCACCTCGGTGCCCGGCTCGATGATGGAATCGATCGTGGATTCCTGGATGATCTCGGCCTTTTCGCCGGAGGTGAGGTGGACGAAGTAGTGGGTGTTGAGGCCCAGGAAGACGCAGTCGTCCACCACGGCCGAGAGGCCTTCGCCGCCGTGCTTCTGCACGATGAGCTCCTCCGGGCGCGCGCTCAGCTTCACCTTCTGCGGCGCGAGGTTTTCGGGCGCCACCGTGTCAAAGACGGCGCTGTAGCCGGTGGGCAGGTCCACGACGGCCTTTCCGTTTTCCACGCGCATCGTGCCGTCCAGGATGTTGCTGCGGCCGATGAAGGTGGAGACGAAGAGGTTGGCCGGGCGCTGGTAGATGTTCTTGGGGGTGCCCACGTGCTGGATGACGCCGCCGTTCATGACGGCGATGCGGTCGGAGACGGCCATGGCCTCCTCCTGGTCGTGCGTCACGTAGACGGTGGTGATGCCCACGCTGTTCTGGATCTCTTTGATGGCTGTGCGCATCTCCACGCGCAGCTTGGCGTCCAGGTTGGAGAGCGGCTCGTCCATGAGCAGCACGTCCGGCTCGATGCACAGCGCGCGGGCGAGCGCGACACGCTGCTGCTGGCCGCCGGAGAGGCGGTCGGGCATGCGGTCCGCGTACTCGTCGATGTGCATGAGTTTCATGAACTTGTCCGTCTGCTTTGCGATCTGGTCCTTGGGCATGCGGCGCTCCTTGAGGCCGAAGGCCACGTTGTTGCGCACGGACAGGTGCGGGAAAATCGCGTAGTTCTGGAAGACCATGCCGATGTTGCGCTTGGCCGGGTCCAGGTCGTTGATGCGGGTGTCGTTGAAGTAGAAGTCGCCGCCTTCGATGCTGTTGAAGCCCGCGATCATGCGCAGCAGCGTCGTCTTGCCGCAGCCGGAGGGGCCCAGCAGGGTGAAGAATTCCCCGCCGCGGATGTGCAGCGTCAGGTCTTCGATCACCGTGTTGTTGCCGTACTTCTTGACGGCGTCCAGGATGTTGATTTGTACGCTCATCGTCGATCCATCCTTTCGCGGGAACCATCCCATTTTTTCACTGAAATGATTATAGCATATTTGGGGATTCGGGCAAGGATTTTTTGGGCCGGACGAAAAAGGCGACAAAAAAGCTCCCCCGAAGGGGAGCGGAGGGGAGACGGAATCAGTTCGCCTTGGTGTACAGCTCGTTCCACTTCTCCAGGCACATCGCCTTGTTCTCGATGAGCCAGTCGATGTCGCGGGTGACCCACTTAATCTCGTCGTAGGGCTTCAGGTACGGGGACTCGAAGGAGGCGTTCGCGTTGGTTACGCGCAGCGTGCCCTGGGAGCCCGCGCGCACGGACTGCCAGTGGGCGTCCAGCGTGTAGTCGAGGAAGGCCTTCGCAGCCGCCTCGTGCTTGGCGCCCTTGACGACGGCGCCGCCGAAGGCGTACGCGCCGCAGCCCTCTTCGGGATAGACGATGGCGACTTCCGTGTTGCCGTCGCGCAGCAGCGTCGCGGCCTGATCCTCGGCGGTGAGGCCGACGGCGTACTCACCGTTGCCCACGGACTTGAAGGCGGTGGAGGAGCTCTGCACCACGACCAGCTTGTTGTTCATGAGCTTCTCGAGGTAATCCCACATCTCGGGCGTGTCATAGCCGAAGACCGCGAGCATGTTGGAGAAGTTGTTCCACGCGGCGGAAGAGGAGTTGGGATCGGCCACGATGATCTTGCCCATGAGCTCGGGCTGGAGCAGGTCCTTGTAGCCCGTCACCGTGATGCCCAGCTCGTCCAGGATCGTCGTGTTGACGATGAAGCAGATGGGCGCGATGAAGTTGTAGTTGTAGATGCCGTTGTTGCTGTGGTAGCCTTCCAGCATCTCCGCGTCGTTGGGGGAGACGTAGGGCTCGAAGTAATCGATGTAGCTGGTGCCGTCGGTCTGCGTGAGGCCGCCGACCATCAGGTCCGCCTGGGGATTGTCAGCCTCGGCCGCGATCCGGGCGACGAGCTCGCCGGCGGAGCCGTTGACGATCTCCACCTCGCAGTCGGGGTAGAGCTCGTTGAAACCGTCCACCAGCACTTCGCAGTCCTTCTCGGTCTGCGGCGTGTAGATGACGAGGGTGTCGCCGATGTCCTCGGCCAGCGCGGCGAACGCCGTGAAGACCAGCAGGGCTGACATAAGCAGGGCAAGCATCTTTTTCATGGGGCATTCCTCCTTTTCTATATGCAGCGGAATCCTCCGCTGAACTGCGCCTGGTATGATCACAGTTTAACATAAAAGCGTCCGAAAGGGAACGGTTGTTTTATATAAAAAGCGGGAAAGCGCCGCGGCCGCGCGGCAGACGCGTTGACAACCGGGAGCGCCGGGCCTATAGTGTAGGGCAGACTCTCCGGAGGTAATGCAAAATGGCTTTTTTACTCCTGGCCGTCGCCAGCAGTGCGGCGATGACCCTTGTGATGAAGCTGCTGAGCGCCCAGCGCGGCAACCGCTTCGCGCTTATCCTCGGCAACTATCTGACCTGTATCGCGCTGTCCTTCGCCTTTTTGCCGGACAAGCGCCTGGTGGTCAGCGGCAGCCCGCTGACCCTGCGGCTGGGCATGGTGGGCGGCGCCGTCTTCGTGGCGGGGCTGGTTTCCATGCAGAGCAGCATCCGCGTGAACGGCGCCACGCTCTCCGCGGCCTTTGCCAAGCTGGGGCTGATCGTCTCGCTGGCGGTGGGCATCCTGTGCTTCGGCGAGCGGCCGTCGGCGCTGCAGCTTGCGGGCATCGCGCTGGTGCTCCCCGCCCTCGTGCTGATCAACGCGGGGGACGGTGCCGAGGAGAGGGCGGAGAGGCCTGCGCTGCTGATCCTGACGCTGCTTTGCTGCGGCGGCGGGGACGCGATGGCCAAGGTCTTCCAGCAGCTGGGCGCAAGGCGGGAGGACGCGCTGTACTTCTTCTGGCTGTTTACGACGGCGGCGCTGCTCTCCGCCGTTCTGGCCGCGCTGGAGCACAGGCGGACGGGACGGCGCATGCTGCCGGGAGAGTTTGCCGCAGGCCTTCTGGCGGGCATCCCCAACTACTTCTCGTCGTATCTGCTGCTGCTGGCGCTGGAGCGGGTTCCGTCCTTCGTGGCCTACCCGCTCTACAGCACGGGGACGATCGTGCTGGTGACGGCCGTCAGCGCGGCCTGCTTCGGCGAAAAGCCGGGCAGGCGGCAGGCGGCCGGGCTCGTCCTGATCCTCGCGGCGCTGGCGCTGCTCAGCCTCGGCTGATCAGCCGGGCAGAAGGCCGAAGCGGCGGACGGCCCAGGCGACGCCGTCCTCATCGATGTCGCGCGTGACGAAGCGCGCGGCCCTCTTGGCCACCTCCGCGCCGTTGCCCATGGCGATGCCCATGCCCACGCACCGCAGCATGTCCGCGTCGTTCTCCCCGTCGCCGAAGGCCATGGCCCGTTCCAGCGGGATGCCGTACCGGCGGCAGGTCATGCGCACGCCTTTTTCCTTGCTGCCGTCCTCGTGGATGACGTCGAAGGCGAAGGGGTTCCAGATGGTGGAGCGGACGTGCCCGAGGGGCGCGAGCAGCTCCGTCTGCTGCGCGGGCGTGCAGTAGGTGACGATGAGGTAGACGGGGTGCGTAAGGCCGTGGGAAAGGTCGCCGAGCTCCGGCAGCGGCGTGTGGATGTCGGCCTGCACGCGGCGCACGACGTCCGTGTGCGCGCTGACGTACATGCTCTCCTCCTCCACGAACTTGCAGGGGATCTGCAATTCCCGGGAGCGCCGGACGAGGCGCGCGACGTCCTCCGGCTCAATGGCCTGCGCGTAGTAGGGCGTCTTTCCGTCGAAGCAGTACTGGCCGTTGAGGGTGATAAGGCCGTCCCACGGGAAATCCAGCACGCCGGCCAGCCTGCGGATTTCCGAGATGTGCCTCCCTGTGGACACAAAGAGCCGGACGCCCCTCTCGTGCAGGGCGAGCAGGGTTTCCTTCGCGGACTGCGGGATGCTGCCCGTGCGGTGGGAGACGAGGGTGCCGTCGATGTCGAAAAAGACGGCCTGATAAGGTGCTGCATTCATCGGTTCGGCCTCTGCACTTCGTAATGTTCGTATTGGCATTATAGAGAGGCGCGTGTATAATTGTCAACGGAACGACGCAAAGAAGGAGTTAAAGCGATGAAGAAGATCGGCCTTACCGGCATCTGGTTCCCGGAAGCCTACGAAATGCTGCACGATTCCGTCCCTGCGGGCATGGAGCTCGTGGACGCGGTCGAACCGGCGGACTTCGGCAGGCTGGCGGACTGCGAGTACATGATCGCCCGGCTGGCGCTGGACAGGGGGATCATCGGCAGCACGCCGAAGCTGCGCTTTTTCCAGGTCTGGGGCGCCGGCTACGAATACATCGACATCAAAGCCTGGGGGGAGCGCGGCGTCCCCGTGGCCAACTGCCCGGGCGTCAACGCCGGCATCGTCTCCGAGCTGGCGGTGATGCTGATGCTGGCGGGATACCGCAACCTGCTGCCGATCAACCGCGACCTGCGGCGCGGGCATTTCCCGCGCACAGAGTACTTCGGGCGCTCCTACATGCTGCGGGGCAAAACCGTGGGCATCCTGGGCCTGGGGCGCATCGGCCGCAGGGTGGCGGGGCTCGTCTCCGCCTTCGGCGCGAAGGTCATCTACTACGACATCCTGCGCCAGCGGGAGCAGGAGGAGCGCTTCGGCTACCGGTTCGTGGACTTTGACACGCTGCTCTCCGAAAGCGACATCCTGAGCGTGCACTGCCCCCTGAACGGGGAGACGCGCGGGATGATCGGCGGCGCGGAGTTCGCCAAGATGAAAAAGAGCGCCATGCTGATCAACACGGCGCGCGGCCCCATCGTGGAGGAGGACGCGCTGGTGCGGGCGCTGGAGTCCGGGCAGATCGCGCTGGCCGGGCTGGACGTGTATGCGCACGAGCCGATCCCGGCGGATCACCCGCTGCTGAGGATGGACAACGTGGTGGCTAGCGCGCACGCGGGCGGCAACACTGCGGACAACACGCACAACATGGTCGACTACGTGATGGGCAATATCGCAGCTTTTGACGCGGGGCGCACGCTGAACTCGCCGGAGGACGTCGTCAACCGGGCTTACCTGCCCGGGGAGGCGCGCCCGTGAGCGCGCCGGCCGTGCTGCTCTTCGGGCTCTCTGGGGAGCCGGGCAGGCTCTGGCGCGCGGCGGCGCTGCGGCTGCGCATCCGCATCCGGGAGGTCTCCCCGGCGGAATGCGACACCGCGCTGGCGGACATTTTGCAAAACGCCGCGCCGGAGGCGGCCGCCGCGCCGCTGGCGCCCCTGCCGGAGCCGATGCTGGTGATGGCGGGCTTCGCGCCCGCGCTGATGGATGCCTACCTGAAGACGGCGCGCACGATGGGGGCGCAGCGCGTCGCGCTCAAGGCGGTGCTGACGCCCACCAACGCCGCGTGGACGCCGAGGCGGCTGCAGCAGGAGCTCTCGTGCGAGCGCGACGCGATCGAGCAGGGGAGAAAAGCGCACGGCTGAGGCCGGGCGCCGGAGAGGACGCGGCAGGAAAAGGCAGGAATAAGGCAGGGGCAGACGGCCGTCCGTCTGCCCCTCGTGTGTTCGGTGTTCTGTGATGTATGCGGGATCACTCCGCGGCTTTGAGATTCTGCGTCTGTTCGATTTCCATGATCATGTCCACGCGGCGCTGGTGGCGGCCGCCCTCAAACTCGGCGGCGAGCCACTCGTCCACGATCATCTTCGCGGTCTCGATGCCGATGACGCGCGCGCCGAAGGCGACGATGTTGGTGTTGTTGTGCTGCTTGGAGAGCTTGGCGGTGTACGGGTCGCTGCACACGCAGGCGCGGATGCCGTGGACCTTGTTGGCCGCCAGGCTGATGCCCACGCCCGTGCCGCAGATGAGCACGCCGCCGTCCACCTCGCCGGCGGCGACGAGCTTTGCGACCTTGTAGCCGCTGATGGGGTAGTCGAACCGGTCCGTCTTGTCCGTGCCGACGTCGATGACCTCGATGCCCTTCTGCTCCAGGTGGGCACGGATTTCCTTCTTCATTTCCACTGCGACGTGGTCGTTGCCGATGGCGAGTTTCATGGTGCGTTCCTCCTTATATGGATTCTGTCAAATCGTAAGCGGTTTTTACCTGCGGTGCGCGCGGACGATGTCCAGCACGGCGTCCGCGACGTATTCTGCGTTTGGCACGCCCAGCGTGGAGTACATGGGCAGGGAGATTTCGCTCTCCGAGAAGGCGTAGGCCTTGGGGAAGTCCTCCGGACGGTAGCCGAAGCGCTTCACATAGGCGCTCATGGTGTGCAGCGCGATAAAGTGCACGGAGACGCCGATGTTGCGTGCCTTGAGCTCCTCAATGAAGGCGTCGCGCGAAATCGTCAGGCGCTCCGGTACGATGCGCATCACGTACAGGTGGCGGCTGTGGTGGCAGTAGGCGGGCGTCTTCTGCAGGCGCAGTTCGGGCACGCCGGAGAAGGCCTCCTCGTAGACCTTCACGGCCTCGAAGCGCCGGCGCTGCATGTCGTCCATGCGCGCCATCTGGGTGAGGGCGAGCGCCGCCTGGATGTCGAACATGTTGTACTTGTAGCCGGGCTCCTCGATGTCGTAGCGCCAGGAGCCTTCCTTGCCGTAGCGGTTCCACGCGCCCGCGCTCATGCCGTGGCAGGAGAGGACGCGCGCGCGCGCGGCGAGATCGTCGTCGTCGGTCACCAGCGCGCCGCCCTCGCCGCAGGCCAGGTTCTTCGTCGCGTAGAAGGAGAAGGAGACGGCGCCCTTCGGATGATGGCCGATCAGGTTGCCGTCGTAGCGCGTTTCCACGGCGTGCGCGGCGTCCTCGCTGAGGAACAGGCCGTGCGCGTCGCACAGGCGGCCGATGGCGTCCAGGTCGGCGGCAAGGCCGCTGTAGTGCACGGGCACGACGGCCTTTGTGCGCGGCGTAATCTTCTTTTCGATCTCGGCGGGGTCGATGAGGCCCGTATCCTCGTCGATATCCGCAAACACGGGCGTGGCGCCCACGTGGAGCACCGTGTTGGCGGAGGAGGCGAAGGTCAGCGGGGTGGTGATGACCTCGTCGCCGGGGCCGATGTCGCGGCCGAGCAGCGCGAGGTGGAGCGCCGCCGTGCAGGAGTTGACGGCGATACAGTGTTTGGCGCCCACGTACTGCGCGAACTTCTCCTGGAATTCCATCGTGCGGGGGCCCTTGGCCCACCATCCGGAACGGACGGCGGCGGTGACGGCCTCGCACTCGGCCTCGGAGATGTCCGGCAGGCAGAAGGGCAGCCAGTCTTTACGGACAGGGAAATTGCTCATAAGCTCCTCCCAGAATTCAAGTTTTCCGGCTCATTATAGCACGCAAAAGGGGAACGGACAATTCTCATTAGGATATAAACTTATCCATACCGGCTATGTACATTCATCCTCCTAAAAGCACCAGGCATGGCGCCAATATCAAAACCACCAGCTCTGTCGGCTTTGATGCTGAGCGTCCCGCCATAGGCGGGATGTACGCCGCCATAGGCGGCTACGCCAATCGTAAGGCTCCCACCTTTTTATGCAGAAAATTGAGAAATAATTGAAGAAATTGATTAAATAGGGTTGGCACTGTGCGCATAGTGTGATATACTATAATCGTTCCGAGGGAACAATAAAAAAGAAAGGAGGCAGGCCGGTGAGAAAGAACCGGGCAAGGCGGAGAAAGGAAAGCCGCCAGCAGGAGATCCACGAGGTGATCATCCTGATAGCGGCAATCCTCGATCTGATCACCGCATTGATCAAGCTCTTGACGGACACGATCAAGCGGTAAGCCGGGGCGGAGGGCGAAAGCCCTCCGATCCCTCACCCGGATTCTATCATAAGCAAAGGACCGACCGCAAGAGACATGCTGAACATTGTGCTGGATGTGGTGCAGATCGTGTGCGACATTGTGATCATTGTCTGCGTGATCAGTCTCATGAAACAAAGGAAAGGATAAAACAAATCATGGAGGAGCAGGTGAGCTTCGATAAGGGAAGCTATGATATCGCTTATCAGAAAGAGACGCTGGAGCGGCATAGCTTGAACTTCAACCGGAAGACAGAGGCGGAGCTGATTGCCTGGGTGGCCAGCCGGAACGAGCCCTTCGCGGCCTACGTGAAGCGGCTGATCCGTGAGGACATGGAAAAGAACAAGGGGAGCCTGTGACAGGGCTCCCTGCTTTTTGTTTGACGGGGGATGTGCCGCCGGCTGGCCCGGCCCGTGCGCCATGCCTCCTCTTGCCAAAGGGCAGGCTTTCGTCTACAATACAGGGGACATTTCAAGGAATCGAGGCGTAGAGGATGGCGAAGGTATCCTTTCTCATTAAGCGGGCCCTGCGCATGGACTGGAAGAGCATGTGGAAGACCGCCGGCATGCTGGCTGAAAAGACGGGGAAGAGCCGGCTTTGGCTGATGGCGGACATGGCCGGCTGCGCCCGGCGCTACGGCGCGGGCTACGTGGACTACAAGATCGCCGAAATGTACCGGCTGACGCCGGAACAGCGCGCCACGGTGATCACCCGCGGGACGAGCAACTCCATCGTCGCCAGGATGAACGACAAGGCGTACTGGCACTTTTTTGACAACAAATGCGAGTTCAACACCCTGTTCGCCGCACAGGTGAAGCGCCGCTGGCTGGACCTCACCGCCGCGGACGAGACGGCCTTCGCGGCGTTCCTCGAGGGCATGGGCGACATCATCTGCAAGCCGGTGGACGGATCCTCCGGGCAGGGCATCGAGAAGCACACGCCGGAGGAATACGGCGACCCCGCCGCGCTTTACCGGCAGCTGAAGGAGAAGGGCATCGGCATCGTGGAAGAGCGGGTGCGCCAGCACCCGGCGATCGACGCGCTGTGCCCCACGTCCGTCAACACCATCCGCGTGGCGACGCTGCTGGGCGACCGGAAGGAAGGAATCGTCTACGCCGCGATCCGCATCGGCAACGGCAAGGTGATGGACAACGTGGACTGCGGCGGTATGGCGGCGCCCATCGACCTGGATACGGGCATCATCCGGGGCCCCGGCGCGGACAAGCAGGGGCACGTGTATGAGAAGCACCCGATGACGGGGCACGAAATCCCCGGCACGGCCATCCCGTACTGGGAGGAGGTTAAGGCCATGTGCCTGGCCGCGATGCACGTCGTGCCGCAGGTCCGCTTTGTGGCGTGGGATGTGGCGATCACCCCGGAGGGCCCGCTGTTCATCGAGGGGAACTCCTTCCCCAGCCACGCGATACCGCAGTTCGCGGCGCACTATCCGGACGGCATTGGCATCCTGCCGCGCTTCAGGGAGTTCATCGATGTCTGACGGGGCTGGGGAGGGCTGCCGGCTCTGCCCCAGGCAGTGCGGGGCGAAGCGCACGCCGGAGGCGGGCGGCGGCTTCTGCGGTATGGGCACCGACCCGGTGATCGGGCGCGCGGCGCTGCACCGGTGGGAGGAGCCCTGCATCAGCGGTACCCGGGGCAGCGGCGCGGTCTTCTTCGCGGGCTGCACGCTTTTGTGCCGCTTCTGCCAGAACTACGAGCTGAGCCGCGGCCGTGCCGGCAGGCGGGTGAGCGTCCGGCATCTTTCGGAGATCTTCCGCCGGCTGGAGGGGGAGGGCGCCCACAACCTGAACCTGGTGACGGCGACGCCGTTCATCCCGGCGGTGCTCTCGGCGCTGGAATTGTACCGGCCGAAGATCCCGGTAGTTTTTAACTGTGGCGGGTACGAGCGCCCGGAGACGCTGCGTCGGCTCTCCGGTGCGGTGGACGTCTACCTGCCGGATTTCAAGTACTGGAGCGGGCGCATGGCGGCGCTTCTCTCCGGCGCGGGGGACTATCCCGAACGGGCGAAGGAAGCCATCCGGGAGATGGTGCGCCAGACGGGGGCGCCTGTGTACGACGCGGAGGGCCTGATGCAGCGCGGTACGCTGGTGCGCCACCTGGTGCTGCCGGGCCTTACGGCGGACGCCATGCGCATCCTCACGTGGATCGCGGACGAGGTGCCGGGCACGCCGGTCTCCCTCATGGGGCAGTACGTGCCCTTCGGCGAGGCGGCGTCCATCCCGGGCATGAACCGCCGGCTGACGGCGCGGGAATACGGAAGGGTGCTGGCGCACATGGAGGCCTGCGGCCTGGACGGCTACCGGCAGCTGCCCGCCGCGGCGGACGAGGCGTTTATCCCGGCCTTCGACGGCGAGGGCGTAGAATAGACAACTGGAGGTACGATATGGGAGCTTGCTTTTTGCCGGCGGACATCCTGCTGCCGCGCGCGGGGACGGACCTGTCCAAATGGGCGGTCGTGGCCTGCGACCAGTTCACCAGCAGGCCGGATTACTGGGAGACGGTCCGCAACCTGACGGAGGGCGCGCCGACGACGCTGGACCTCATCTATCCGGAGGCGTGGCTCTCCCGCGGGGACGCGTATATCCCGGAGATTCAAAGCGCCATGGAGCGCTACCTGCAGGAGGGCATCCTTACGCAGGCGGTGACCGACGGCTTCGTGCTGGTGCGGCGCGTGACCGAGAGCGGGGAACGGCTGGGCCTCGTGGGCCGGCTGGACCTGGAGCAGTACGACTACCGGCCCGGCGCGCGCGCTGCCGTGCGGGCGACGGAGGGCACGATCCTCTCCCGGATCCCGCCGCGGGTCAAGATCCGCCGCGGCGCGCCCATCGAGAGCCCGCACATCATGATGCTCCTCGACGACGCGAAACGGCAGCTCATCGAGCCGCTGGCCGAAGAGGCGCTGCCGCTGCTCTACGACACGGAGCTCATGCAGGGCGGCGGGCACCTGTCCGGCTACGCGGTGACCGGCGAGGCCGCGGCGCGCACCGCTGCGCTCATCGAAAGGATGCAGAAGGCGGCGCCGGGCGGCTTCTTCCTGGCAGCCGGGGACGGCAACCACTCCCTGGCGACGGCCAAGGCCTGCTGGGAGGAACTGAAGCCGTCGCTTGAGCCGGAGCAGAGGGAAAACCACCCCGCGCGCTACGCGCTGGTGGAGCTCGTCAACCTGCACAGCCCGGCGCTCCTCTTTCAGCCGATCCACCGCGTGGTATTCGGCGCGGAGCTGGACGCGCTGGTGCGCGATTTCGACGCGGCCCTGGCCGGGCTGGGCATGGCGCTCATCCCGGGCGGCGAGGTCGTCTTCGCCGCGAAGGGGGAGAAGCTGGGCTTCGACATCGCGGGGCTGGGCGAGCGGCTGCCGCTGGACGTGCTGCAGCGCTTCCTGGACGAATGGCTGCAGCGGCACGCGGAGGCCGCGGTGGATTACGTGCACGACGAGCAGGAGACCGTCTCGCACGCTTCGGAAGGAAAGGCGGTCGGTATTTTGCTGCAGGGCATCCCGAAGGACGGTTTCTTCGCCGCGATCCGAGCGGGCGGCGTGCTGCCCCGCAAGACCTTCTCCATGGGGGAAGGCCACGAAAAACGCTACTACATGGAATGCAGAAAGATTCTGTAACCGTTATAACGTAAGGAGGAACAGACGATGTTCACAGCGGAAAAAGGCATTCTGGAGCCCCACGGGTACGAGCAGATCACGCTCGCGGGCGCGGGACACGAGGTCCGCATCCTGCCGCAGGCGGGCTTCAACCTGTGGTACTGGACGTTTGAAGGAAAGGAGATCCTGATGAAGCCGGTGGACATCACCGTCTTCGGCACCAAGTACGGCATCCCGATCCTCTTCCCGACGCCCAACCGCATCCCGAAGGGCGAGTACACGTGGCAGGGCAAACATCACGTGATGACAAAGCGGGGCGAGCCCGTCGTCATCCACGGGCTGGTGAAGGACGAGCCGTTCACCGTCACCCGGCTGGAGGCCTGTGAAACGTGCGCCGTGTGCGAGGCGGAGATCGTCTTTGCCGAGGGCAGCGTCCTGTGCGAGGGCTGGCCGTTCCCGTGCACGCTGCGCGTGACCTACATGCTCTCGGCGGACGGGCTGCACATGGACTCCGTGATCACCAACGACGGCAGGGAGCCGATGCCCTTCGGCTATGCCGTGCACCCGTACTTCTCCAAGCGCGGGGACGCGAACCGCGTGGAGCTGACCGTTCCGGTCCGCCGCGTGTACGAGGCGGACGAGAACCTCTTCCCCAGCGGGAAAATCCTGCCGGCGGACGCGGTGCACACCGTCTGGGACGGCTACCACACCGTGGAGAGTCTGTACCTGGACAACGTCTTCCGCGGCATGACGGGCGACATGGAGTCGAAGATCCGCTACGAGGACATCGTGCTGCACATCTCCGGCTCGGACTGCTTCCGCAACGTCGTCGTGTACACGCCGCACGACCGCCCCGGCTTCTGCATCGAGCCGCAGACCTGCTCCACCAACTTCATCAACCTGCATGAGCAGGGCTTCGTCGACGAGAGCGGCCTGCTGGTGCTGCCGCCGGAGAAGCAGTTCTGCTGCCGCGTGGACTACGTGGTGGAAAAGAGATAAGCCCTGGCATTGCGCAATCCTCCCCAAACATGGTACAATGTTTCCGCTTGAGAACAACGTACCGTTCGGGGAGGATTTTTAATATGAGAAAGACCAAAATCGTGTGCACCATCGGCCCGGCGACCGACAGCGAGGAGATGCTCTCCCGCCTGATGGACGCGGGGATGAACGTGTGCCGGCTGAACATGTCGCACGGCTCCTACGAGGAGCACGGCGAGCGGATCGGGCGCATCAAGCGCCTGCGGCAGGAAAAGAACATCCCGGTGGCCATCATGCTGGACACCAAGGGCCCGGAGGTCCGCACCAAGCTGATCGCCTCGGACAAGGTCACGCTGAGCGCGGGCAGCGAGTTTACGCTGACCACCCGCGAGGTGGAAGGCGACGAGCACGCCGTCAGCGTCACCTACGACAGGCTGCCGGCCCTGCTGAGGGCGGGGGACCGCGTGCTCATCGACGACGGCCTGCTCTCCATGAAGGTGAAGGAGATCGTGGACGGCACGGACATCGTGTGCACCGTGACGGACGGCGGCGTGCTGGGCAGCCGCAAGGGCATCTCCGTGCCTGCCGTGGACCTTCAGATGCCTTCCATCGGCGACAAGGACAGGGACGACATCCTCTTCGGCATCCGGGAGGGCATCGACCTCATCGCGGCCTCCTTCGTCTGCCGCCCGCAGGACGTGCTCACCATCCGCAAACTGTGCCAGGACAACGGCGGTGCGCACGTGCGCATCTTCTCCAAGATCGAGAACCGGATGGGCGTTGACAATTTCGACGAGATCCTCAAGGTGTCGGACGGCATCATGGTCGCGCGCGGCGACCTGGGCGTGGAGGTCGACATGGAGGAGGTCCCGGTGCTGCAGAAGCGCTTCATCCACAAGTGCAACGTGGCGGCCAAGCCGGTCATCACGGCGACGCAGATGCTGGATTCCATGATCCGCAACCCGCGGCCGACGCGCGCGGAGGCCAGCGACGTGGCCAACGCTATCCTGGACGGGACGGACGCCATCATGCTCTCCGGCGAGACGGCGGCGGGCAAGTACCCCATCGAGGCCGTGAACACCATGTCCCGGATCGCCACCTATGTGGAAGAGCACCAGACCGCCGGCAACCGCCTGCAGCTGATGCAGGAGGCGCTGCGCAACGCGACGGCGCGCACGGTGGCCAACGCGGTTTCCTACTCCTGCTGCCAGATGGCGCACGATTTGGGGGCTTCGGCGATCATCACGCCCAGCAATTCCGGCACGACTGCGCGCATGGTGGCGCGCTTCCGCCCGGACTGCATGATCATCGCGCCGACACCCAGCGAACACGCGTACCACCAGCTGGGGCTCTCCTACGGCGTCATCCCCGCGCGCATGGAGATGAGCGGGGATACCGATGAGCTCATCGAGAAGGCCGTGAAGGCGGCGGAGGACATGGGCTACGTTAAGCCGGGCGACGTGGCGATCATCTCGGCCGGCGTGCCTACGGGCGTCTCCGGCACCACGAACCTCATCAAGGCGCACATCGTAGGCAACGTGCTGCTGCGCGGCATCGGCGTGGGCAGCGGCTGCGTGAGCGGGCGCACCTGCCAGGTGAACGTCCTCTCCGACCTGGAGAGCAACTTTGAGGACGGGGACATCATCGTCACCAAGATGACCACGAGCGAGATGCTGCCGTGGCTGCGCAAGGCCGCAGCCGTTGTGGTGGAGAGCACCGATCCCGAGTGCCACGCTGCGGTCGCCTGCCAGGCGCTGGGCATCCCGCTGTTCATGGACAGGACGGATCAGGCCGTGCACATGCTCAAGGGCGGCATGACCATCACCGTGGACGCGGACAAGGGATTCATCTACAACGGGGTTAAAATGAGCTGACCAGGGTGAAGGCTATAATGTATCTGTTTTTGACGTTTGACGACGGTTTTCATCATGCGGTCTGCTGGCTGCCGGAATACACCTGGACGGATATTGAAGGATTCTCCGAAAGCGAGATGCAGCATTATGAAGAAACAACCGTCGCATTAGGGTTAAAATAGTAATTGAAAATGATGTCAGAGGGTCATCATACATGGGTTCCTTAAATGGCGGAGGATTGGACATGCCAGCTTTCATTGATATAAATGGATATCCACTGGAAATGGAAAAGGTTTCTGAATTCCGTGTAGTTAAAGTGGAGTATGTTTATTATCCAGTCTACAAACAATTCGCCCGTCGAAAGATTGAAAAGGATTTTTTAGGACGAATCAAGGAAGATCGCAGCTGGTTTGAGTATACATTCAGCCATATGGAACCTTATGGAGCTATACTGGGCGAGGAAAACAGGCCAACCATAGCTGGTTATAAGCCGAATGATTTTAAAGAGGCTCTGATTAAGGATATTAAGCTGGACATAACTGGGTTGGCAGAAACTGGAATCAAGTTTATCGCAAATACGCTGAGAATTAACAAAACAGAGTATAGAAAATACTTGATCCAGCGGCCGAGCGGAAGAATTGAGAGTATTTGTCTGGATGATATCCCTGTAAAACTGATTACGGACGAAGAACAGGAAATGGATATCTACAGGAATGATGAACGCCATAAATACTTTGGAACACAAATAGTGCCTACCCGAAAGATTATCCCGGCACTGTTTGTCCGTGAAGATGGTAAGCCCCATCTGTTTATCGGCTATGGGATTGATATTGATGACGTTGCTCCGTATTATGAACAAATAAAACATGCTAAAGAAGAACAGGCAGAGATTGAAAAGCAGTGCAGACTTGAACAAGAGAACAGGAAGAGAGAACAAAAACTTGAATTGCCAAAGATCTCGATTCCTAGAATAGAGCTACCGAAGGTTGACTTGCCCGAAATCGATTTGTCAAAAGTGAAGCTGCCGGATATGCAAATCCAAATACCGTTTGGTAAACCAAAAAAGAATAAAGACCATTGATAAAACCATTTAAAAAGCTGATCCAGACGGATAAAACCGCGTGTTTTTCCGTCTGTATTTATGTGAGGAGCAGTAACCGGATAAAAGCGTTGAAATGACGGACACAAGGGGGAATCGGGATATGAAGAAAGCGGCTTTGCTGCTGCTTGTGCTGCTGGTCTGCTGCGGGTGCGCCTGCGGCTTAGCGCAGGAGGCGGACGCCGGACTGCTGTCCGCTTTGACGGCGGCGGGGGTGACGCAGACCGAACAGCTGCAGACCTGGGGCGATACGGCGGCCTGCATCGCGCAGCTGGACGGGCAAAAGGCGCTGTGCCTGCTGGAGCGGCGGGACGGGCAGTGGCAGGTGACGGTCTGCAACCCGAAGGCCCTGCGGCAGGATCTGGAAGCCCCGCGGCTGTGGCTGGACAGCGACCAGGCGGTCTTCTGGAGCTATCAGGCGGCAGACGCCGGCATCCATTTCCATTGCGGCAGGGAGACGGGCGCAGAATGGGGGCCTGTCGACGAAACATGGATAGAGCCCCTCGGAGAACGCCTGCGGGTTTACCAGATCGGCTGGCAGGCGGAGCACGGCGGCGAAATCGCATGGCAGGAGCGGCTGGAGGACGAGAACGAAAACCTCATCGTGGAAAAGCAGCCGCAGGCACTGCCCGCCTCCTGGCTGAAGGACTGCGTGGCGCTGGCCGACTTCGATGTGGAGCGCTTCCCCGTGATGGCCTCGCCGGCGGACGATTACGCCCTCTGGCCGGGGCAGGCCTTCTTTGCGGAAGCGGCAGCATGCCTGATGCCGGAGTATACCTTCATCAAGGGCGTGCTGCGGCAGGGCGAGATGCACTTCCTCATGCAAAAGCCGTCCGGCGAAAAGGTCTACGTGGTGTGCGACACCACCTTCAACGCGCACGAGGTGAACCTGATCGAAAGCACGCCGCTGCCGCAGGACGCGGTGCTGGGCGTGGAGAACTTTACCGACTGCCTGGGCTGGGCGCCGGAGCGGATGGTCTCCATCCGCAACATGCCGAACGCGCCCTGGTGCTCCCTGGCGATGTCCTGGGGCTTTGGGGCGGAAGGCGCGATCCGCTTCGGCAGCGACTGCGTTTTTGCGGACGAAAACGAGATCTACGTCGGCAGCCACCCGTGGCGGGACATCACCGGCATGGACTGGAGCAGCGTCCCGACCTCGCTGGCCGATGCGACGGCGCGGATGGACGCGGGCAGCCTGAACCTCTGCTATGCGGCGGTGAACAATCCGAATCCCGCGGACCGGCTGCACCTGCGGGAGAAACCGGACAGGGGAAGCCGCTCCCTCGGCAAGTACTACAGCGGAACGCCGGTTAAGGTCTGGAAGATCCGGGGCGGCTGGGCGCAGGTGGAAATCGGCGGCCAGAGCGGCTTTATGATGACGAAGTACCTGACGATGGGCAAGGCGGGGCAGGCGCTGCGCTGCGACACTTCCGCCATGCCGCAGCTGCTTCTGCGCGGTGAGCAATTGCCGCTGTACGCGTGGCCGGAGGGCGAACCCTGCAGCGTGAGTTACGGGGAGGCGGTCATGAAGGTCATCGGGATCATCGGCACGGACTGGTATCACGTCTGGTTTCCGGAGACAGGCGAATTCTTCTTCGTCCGCCAGGGCGACCTTTGGGAAGGAAACGGATAAAAAAGCGGCATAAAGAAGGACATCCGCGCTGACGCTGCAGCGCGGATGTCCGCTTTTACAAAGGCTTAAAGAGGCGGGACGCCTTACTTCGCCAGGCTGTTCAGGGCCTCGACCACGGCGTTCGTCGTGATGGACGCGCCAGTGATGCCGTCAACGCCGGCGGCGTCGATGGGCAGGGTCTTGCCGACGAACTGGGCTGTGAAAGCCTCTTCTTCGGCGAGCTTGCCCAGGCCTTCGGTCTGCGTGGAGGCGTCGATGGCGATGGTGGCGATCTTGTCGCCGTCCATCGTGACGCTCACGGTGACGGGCTGGCCGCCGAAGCCTTCGACGGTCGCTGCGAGGGTGCCTTCCGGCACTTCGGCAGCGGCTTCCCCGGCGGGCGCTTCCTCAGCGGCCGCGGGGGCGCCGGCAGCGGCGGGAGAGGCGTTCTCGTTGGGCACGCCGTCCCAGATCTTCCAGTTGGCCGGGCGGATGTGGTTGGTGCCCCAGGTCTCGACGGTCTCGCCCGCGGCAGGCTTGCCGATGACGATGGCGCCGACGAAGACGCAGTTGCCGGCGACGGGGTAGACGTTGCCGGAGAAGCCCCAGGTGCGCATGTCTTCCTCGGTGATGTAGCGGCTCATGGACTGGTACTTGCCGCCTGCCAGGTCCTTGGGTGCGTACTCGCCGTAGACGGAGCCGAAGTAGTGGGTCTCATAGCCCAGCGTGGCGGCGGCGACGCCGATCAGCGAGCTGGTGAGGCCGCTGTCGTAGTAAGCGAAGGTGGTGGGCATGTAGTAGCCGTCGTACGGCGTCACGTGGCCCTCTTCCTCGGTGAGGATCTGGTCGGCCAGGCACAGCACGGTGACGGTGGCGTCGGTCGCCTCGTTCTCGGGCTTGTCCCAGTAGTCGCCGAGGATCTTCTGCTGCTCCTCGGTGTCCTTGATGACGACGAAGTACCAGGGCGTCCAGTGGACGGCGTTCTGCTGCTTCGTGGCCATGGAGAAGATCTTCTCCAGCTCTTCGTCGGTGATCTTGTCGGCGGGGTCGGTGGACCAGTGGCCGTTGGCGACGGTCATCCACGTGTTGCTCTCATTGAACCAGTCGATAAAGCCGGCGGGGTCGAAATCGGCCAGGGCCAGCAGCGGCAGGACGAGCAGCGCCGCGGTGACGAACAGGACAGCCAGTTTCCTCATGAGAAAGCCTCCTTTTTTCTGCGCAGGTTTATTTAATTGCGCACGCAACTATTTTACGGCAGAAGACGAGTTTTGTCAATATTGTATGAAGACGCCGCATGGGATATAATAGCTTTATCTTAAAAGGCTCCGTGATGCCGGCGGGGAGGTTTGCAGATGAAGAAGATGACGGCGGCCCTCGCAGCGCTCGTCCTGCTGACCGGTGTGTCGTGCCGGGCCGGGGCCGCGTTCGTCCGCCAGACGGCGGACTACTTCGGAACGGTGTCCATGCTCTGCCTGTACGAAGAGGAAGGATCGCAGGATGCGTGGGAGGAGATCAAGGCGCTGCTGGGGGAGATCGAGGCCGCGGTGTCCGTCTCCGTTCCGGCCTCTGACATCGCCCGCTTCAACGCGCTGGAGACGGGCGGGCGCATCGCCGTCTCGGAGATTACATCGGAGATCCTCGCGGTGGCGGAAGAGGCTTTTGAGATGACGGGCGGGCTGTACGATCCGACGGTTTTCCCGCTGGTGGACCTGTGGGGGTTTTCGCCGCGGTTTAACACCAACCGGGCGCAGCGCGCAATGCCGTACGACAGGCCGCAGGAGGACGGGCACCCGGCGCCGGCACAGGCGCGGGACGTGCAGGCGCTGCTCCCGCTGGTGGGCTTCGGCGGCGTGATAACGGAACGGACGCAGGCGGGGACTTTCGTGACGAAGGCGACGCCGTCCGTAAGCGTGCGGGGCGTGCGCGTCGCGGCGCAGATGGATTTGGGCGGCATCGCGAAAGGGTACGCCTGCGACCGCGTGCGCGCGCTGCTGAAAGAGAAAGGGTACCGGGAGGGTTATTTCGTCTGCGGCGGGAGCTCCATGGCCTTTCTCTCGGGGCCGGAAGGAAAGCCGCTGACCGTTACGGCGGGCCACCCGCGGGACGCGAAAGCGGAGCCGTATGCATCCCTGGCGGCGCGGGAGACGACGCTCTCCACCAGCAGTGACGAAAGCCACGGCTACCGGGCGGGGGGAACGCTTTACTGCCATATCCTCGACCCGCGGACGGGCTATCCGCTCAACACGCCCGTACGGGACGGGCCGCAGCGCGGGACGGCCTGCGTCACCCTGCTGTGCGACAGCGCCGCGCTGGGCGACGCGCTCTCCACCGCGCTGTGCCTGATGGGGCCGGAGCAAGCCCTGCGCTTTCTGGAGGGGCGGGACATGCGGATGGTGATGGCGGTGTGCCGCGACGGGGAAGAGGAGATCGAAGTCGTGTCCAACGCGGAACGGGGCGCGGTGACGCTGCCGCCGGAAGGCTGCCGGTGGGCCTGCGCGCCGGATGCGGAAGGCCGGATCCGCTATACCGGGGAATGGCTGCGGTGAGCGGCGGGTTGACGGAAAAACGGACGGCATGCTAGAATCAGCCATTCGGAAGCAGGAGGAAAAGGATATGCGAGTGGATCCCCGGTGTGAACGGCTGGGCCTGCTCTCTGCGGAACTCACCCGGCAGACCCGGCGCCTGCGTGAGAACCTCCTTTCGAAGGAGTGCGCCGCGCTGTCGCTGCCGGAGACGCTGTGCTCCGGCGATTACCTGCTCCTCAACGCGGTCGGGGAGGCGGGATGCGCCGTCATGGCGGAAATCGCAAAGGAGCTGAACATCAACCCCTCCACTGCGACGCGGCAGGTCAACCGGATGCTCGCCTGCGGCCTTGTCACCAAGAGCACCTCCGCCGAGGACGAACGGCGCTACGAAATCTGCCTGACCGGGAAAGGCCGGCTGCTGCTGGAGCGGATGGACGAGCACCGGCTGGCGGCGAGCCGCAGGGTTTACGAGCATACGACGGAAGAGGAGCTGCAGACGGTCTATTCCTGTCTGGAGAAGGAAATCGAAGCGCTGCGAAAACTGAACGAGGAATGAAACGGCGGCTTTCCCGAAAGGGCGGGCCGCCGCATGTTTTCCGCAAAAGAAGGGCTTGCATTGAGGCCGGGAATCTGTTATCATTACATCGCCAAATGAGGTACAATATTTAATTGAGGTAAGGAGGGCGACGAGGATGAGAAACGATCGGCTGACGGAGCAGGAAGCGCTTGAGCGGCTGAACCTGGAGAGCTTTGAGCGGCTTAGCAAAAAGGACGTCATCCGGCTGGGAAGCCTGCTGCCCCAGATGCAGCCCGAGGTGGCGAAGAAGGCGCTGGAGCAGTTTCCGGAGTTCGCCAAGGCGGTGGGCGGGATGATGAGCGAGTACAAGGAGACGGTCGCGCACAGCCTGCAGAGCAACGCCGAGGGGGTACGGGCCTGCGCCGAGGGCTGCGGGCGGATTCTCGGCTGCCTCGAGCGGGAACTGGACAAGGGGGACCTTTCCTTTGAGGAACGCGCCTATATCATCGACAGGATGGTGGAGGTTTCCCGGATGCTGGGCGAAAAGGACAGCGAAAACAAGAAGTTCCTGTGGGGGCTGGCGGGGATTGCCGCGGCCGCGGTGGCGGTTGCAGGCGCCATCGCCGCCGGCGTGCTGGGCCTTACGACCGGGAAGGACAAAGAGTAGACGAAAAGAGCGACTGAATATAGTTGCTTTTCCGGCGGGGGCTTGCTATAATTGAGAAAGGGAAAGAGGGGGCTCCCATATGGGACAAAAAGAGAAACTGATTGCGAAGCTCCGGTCGAGGCCTAAGGATTTTACCTTTGAGGAGGCAGAGACGCTGCTGGGCTTTCTGTCATACGAGCGGAACAACAAGGGGAAGACGAGCGGGTCGCGGGTGATGTTCGAAAGCGCGGAGCGCAAGACGAAGATCATCCTCCACAAGCCGCATCCGAGAAAGGAACTGCTGGCGTATCAGGTGAAACAACTGCTGGAAGCACTGGAGCAGGAGGGATTGCTGTGAACAATACGATGGAGTATAAAGGCTATGTCGGGAGCGTTGAGTTCTCAGAGGAAGACGGCCTGTTTTACGGGAAGGTGCAGGGCATCCGCTCGCTGCTGTCTTATGAGGGAACCAATGCTTCTGAACTGGTGGAGGACTTTCACGGCGCGGTGGATGATTATCTTACTGCTTGCGAAGAAGAGGGCACGAAGCCGGAAATCGCCTATAAGGGAAGCCTGAACGTGCGCCTGGGAAGCGATCTGCACAGGCGTGCAGCGATCTACGCTCTCTCTCACGGGCAGAGCCTCAACAGTTTCATTGAAGCTGCCGTCCGCGACGAACTGGCGGCGGCCGGCGCCTGAAAGATATCCATGATTGCATGTGATGACGGTTTGTGCTATGCTTTTCTTTGAAGGAGCGTGAGGTTCATGGTAAACGCATTCGTCCAATTCCGCATCGAGGAGGAGCAGAGGGCGCAGGCTTCGGCCATCTGCGAGCGGCTGGGCATCGACCTGGCCACCTATCTGCGCATCTGCATCGCCAAGCTGATCCGGGACGACGGCGTCCCCTTCAGCATGCGGCTGTCGGACGGGGAACCCGCTCCGGAGGAGACCGTCATCGTGATGGGAAAGCGGCCGCATCCGGCCAGGACAAAGGCCGCCGGGGCCCCGGGGCCCCGGGCGAAGCGGGCCAAGACCGCGGAACGGACGCCGGTGCGGCCCGCAGCGGCAAGCCGGTCCGCCGGCATCGTGGATATGTCGATGGACTGACGGGAGCGGATAAAGGAGGACCCAAATGTACGGCTATTACGGATATTATTATGACCCGACCTACCTGCTGCTGATCCCCGGCCTGATTCTGGCCCTGGTGGCGCAGGTACTGGTGTCTTCTGCTTTTTCCAAATGGAGCGGCGTGCAGAGCCGGACGGGCGTGACGGGCGCGGAGCTGGCGCGGCGGATCCTGGACCTCAACGGCTGCGAGGACGTGCGCATCGAGCGCGTGCCCGGCAAGCTGACGGACAATTTCGACCCGGAAAACGGCGTGCTGCGCCTGTCGGACGAGGTGTACGGCTCCCGCTCCGTCGCAGCGCTGGGCGTCGCCGCGCACGAGTCCGGCCATGCGATCCAGGACGCGCAGGACTACGCGCCGCTGCGCATCCGCAGCAGGCTGGTGCCCGTGGCGAACATTGGCAGCCAGGCGGCCATGCCGCTGTTTTTGCTGGGCATCGTCTTCTCCTGGGAACCGCTCGTGCGCATCGGCATCTACTGCTTTGCGCTGGCGGTGCTGTTCTACCTGGTGACGCTGCCGGTGGAGTTCAACGCCAGCGGCCGCGCGGTCGCCATCCTGGACGCCGGCGGGCTGCCGGAGGACGAGCTGGCGGGCGTCAAAGCGGTGCTTCGCGCGGCGGCGCTCACCTACGTCGCCTCCGCGCTCCAGGCGCTGCTGCAGCTGGCGCGGCTGATACTCCTCTCCCAGAGCAGACGCAGGAGGGACTGAGGAGACTGCGCAAAGGACGGGATGAAGGAAGTGAGAGCTTGTCCTACTCATCGGAGGCGAAGGAAGAGCTTTGCCGCGTCGTGCCGGAGAGCATCTGCTGCAACCTGGCGGAGCTGAGCGGCATCGTCTGCGCCGCGGGTTCCGTATTCCTGCGCGGCGGCGGCAGAAGGCGCCTCGCCGTGGAGACGGAGAACGAGGCGGTTGCCGCCCGGTGTATGCAGCTGATGCAGTCGGTGTTCGACGTACAGCCCGCGCTGGTGACGCGCACGCAGGCGCGCCTGGGCGGGCGCAGGGTCAGCCGCGTGGTGCTGGAGGGGGAGGAAGCCTCCTTCGTCATGGAGGGCTGCGGCATAGAGCTGGGCCAGCGGCGCGTGGTGCCCCGGGACGTCGTGGCGCGCAAGTGCTGCCGCCGCGCGTTCGTGCGCGGCGTGTTTCTGGCATGCGGGTCGGTCACCGACCCGGAGAAGGAGTACCACCTGGAATTCGTGCTGGACGACGAGGTTTTCGCGGGCAGCCTGGCCCGGCACATCGGCAAATTCGGGCTGAACGCCAAGGTCGGCACGCGCAGGCGGATGAGCCTTGTCTACCTCAAGGGACAGTCCGACATCACGGATATGCTGAGCCTGATGGGCGCGCAGTCCGCGCGCTTTGCGATGGAGGATGCGTTCATCCGCAAGGGATTCCGCAACAACGCCAACCGCGCGGTCAACTGCGACAGCGCGAACCTGACGCGCGCCGTGGCGGCGGCGGAACGCCAGACGGAAGCGATCCGCACGGTGCTCGCCGCGAGGGGACGGGGGAACCTGCCGGACGCGCTGCTGGAGATCGCGGAGTTGCGGCTGCAGAACCCGGAGTGTTCGCTGGAGGAACTGGGACAGATGTGCTCGCCGCCGCTCACCAAGAGCGGTGTCAACCACCGGCTGCAGCGCCTTTTGAAGATGGCGGAAGGGCTTTAAGCCAATACCGCGTTAAAGCCGCGTAACCCCGCAAAGGGGAAAAGGAGGAAGAGCATGGAGCTGACGATCAGGGTCAACGTGCCGCAGCCCATCATGTCCAGGCAGGCCGCGGAGATCTCCTCGCGCATGAGCGAGTTTTCCTCGCGTGTGCTGCTGCGCCGCCGGGACACGACAGTCAACGCGAAGTCCCTCATGGGCATCATGTCCCTCGGCCTGTCCGGCGGACAGGCGGTCACCATCGTGGCGTCGGGGGCGGACGAAGCGGCGGCCGCCAGCGCGCTGGCCGCTCTGCTGGGGGCTTAAACGGCATTGACACCGGCAGCCCTTTTGCTTATAATGACGCAAGCGAAACTCGCGGGATTAACAAGGAAAGAAGGCTGTCCCGTCCAGGGTGGACGGGGCGGCTTTTTGCGGTAAGAATACCGGGGAAAGAGGAGAAGACCA
Source organism: uncultured Eubacteriales bacterium (assembly GCA_902781095.1). GTDB lineage: Bacteria > Bacillota > Clostridia > Christensenellales > Aristaeellaceae > Ventricola. The sequence continues at coordinate 50,172 of CACZHW010000006.1, read as the reverse complement.
TGGGTAAGAAAAACGATCAGGCATTTGTGCAGCACATCACGGCGAGGAGCGAGGACTTTTCCCAGTGGTATACGGACGTCGTCCGCCTCGCGGACCTGATGGATTACACGCCGGTGCGCGGCTGCATGGCCATCAAGCCGTACGGCTACGCCATCTGGGAACTCATCCAGAAGCAGATGGACGCCGAGTTCAAGCGCACCGGGCACGAAAACGTCTCCATGCCCATGCTGATCCCCGAGAGCCTGCTGCTCAAGGAAGCGGATCACGTGGAAGGCTTCGCCCCGGAAGTCGCCTGGGTCACCCAGGGCGGCACGGAGCCGCTGACCGAGCGGCTGGCCATCCGCCCCACCAGCGAGACGATCTTCTGCACCATGTACGCGAAGTGGGTGCAGTCCTGGCGCGATCTGCCCCTCAAGTACAACCAGTGGTGCTCCGTCATGCGCTGGGAGAAGACGACGCGGCCGTTCCTGCGCACTTCCGAGTTCCTGTGGCAGGAAGGGCACACCATCCACGCCACGCCGGAAGAAGCGCAGCAGGAGACCATGCAGATGCTGGAGGTCTACCGCGCCTTCTGTGAGGACGTGCTGGCCATTCCGGTCTACTGCGGCCAGAAGAGCGACAAGGAGAAATTCGCCGGTGCGCGCGCGACCTACTCGGTCGAGGCGATGATGCAGGACGGCAAGGCGCTGCAGAGCGGCACCAGCCACAACTTCGGCACGAACTTCTCCGAGCCCTTTGAAATCAAGTACCTGGACAAGGACGGGACCCAGAAGTACGCGCACGAGACCAGCTGGGGCACCAGCACGCGCCTCATCGGCGCCATCATCATGACGCACGGCGACGAGCGCGGGCTGAAGCTTCCACCCAGGATCGCGCCCGTGCAGGTCGTGGTCGTTCCCGTGGCCGCCCACAAGGAGGGCGTTCTGGAAGGCGCGAAGGCGGTTGCCGACCGCCTAGCGGCGCTGGGCCTGCGCGTGCGCTTTGACGACCGCGACAACGTGACGCCCGGCTGGAAGTTCAACGAGTGGGAGCTGAAGGGCGTCCCGGTCCGCATCGAAGTCGGCCCGCGCGACCTTGAGCAGGGCCAGGCGATGTGCGTGCGCCGCGACACCTTCGAAAAGGCGCCCGTCGCGCTGGACGCGCTGGAGGAGACCGTGCCCGCGCTGCTGGACGCCATCCAGAAGAACCTCTTCGAGGTGGCGCGCGCCTTCCGCGATGCGCACACGAAGGACGTGCACGACATGGCGGAACTGGAGCAGCAGGTGAACGGCGGCTACGCGAAGGCGATGTGGTGCGGCGAGCAGGCCTGCGAGGACGAGATCAAGGACAGGTTCAGCGCCACCTCGCGCTGCATGCCCTTCGATCAGACGCCCATCGGCGATACCTGCGTGTGCTGCGGAAAACCGGCGCACAAGGTCATCTATTTCGCGAAGGCCTATTGATCCATATCAAAAGGGGGCGAGGCCGTCTCATCCGGGACGGTTCTCGCTTCTGTTTATCCCGCGGAGGCGGCAGAAAGGGGGAGGAGCATGGACGGCCGGACAAAAAGGCAGATCGTTGCGGCGTTCGCCATCTGGGCGGCCATAACGGCCCTTCTCTTTTGGACGGGGCTCGTGAATCGCCAGAAGGTGTGGGCCAATCCGCAGCTGTCCTGGGAAGCGGGAGAGACCTACCGCTCGGATACCGCGGGATACGGCGTCAAAAGCAGCGGCCCGTACCTCGACCTGGCTGCCGGCGAATACCGGCTGCAGTGGCATATCGAGGGGGACGGAGCCAACGAAATCCGGCTGTCCTGCTCCAACGGGGCCCGGATCGAGCCATCCGTGCTGCCCGTGGAGCCGGGCGTGCTGCAAGGCGAGGCGGCCTTCCGCCTGCTGGATGCGGCGCACAGCTTTTCCGTCGGCGTGACCTTTGCCGCCGGTACGCAGATGCAGTTTTACAGCCTGCGGCTGTACTCGCCGGAGTATACGGATACCGCGTTCCTCCTCTCGGGCGCGCTGCTCTTAGCCGCGGTTTTCTTTGCGCTGCGGCGTTCGGGTAAGCTCACCCGGGAAGGGGCGGCACTGCTGGCGGTCCTCGCCGCCGCGGCGCTGCTGGCCGGCGCGCCTTCGCTGCAGGAGGATACGACGGGCGGCTGGGACGTGCAGTTCCACGCGGCGCGGCTTTGCAATCTGGCGGACGCTCTGCGCGCCGGACAGTTTCCGGCCAGGGTCGGCGGGTTCTCCTACAACGGATACGGAGCGGCGACCTCCGTGTTTTACCCGGATCTCTTTCTCTACCCGTGGGCGCTGATGCTGCTCGGCGGCTGTTCCCTGTCTTTCGTGCTTAATTCGCTCGTGGCGGCCACGGGGTTTGCCGCGGCCGGGCTGTGTTACCATGCGGCAAGGCGGACGGGCGGCTCGAAAGAAGGCGCGGCAGCGTCTGCCATCCTCTATACGCTGTGCGCGTACCGCCTGACGGACGCATACGGCGGCAGCATGCTGCTGGGGGAACTGATCGCCATGGCTTTCGTTCCGCCGTTTATCGCGGCGCTGTGGGAGACGCTCTTTGAGGACGGCCGGCGGTGGAAGGAGCTGGCGCTCTGGGCCTGTGCCGTCTTTTACGCGCATGTGCTGACGACGCTCCTGTGCGCGCTGCTGGCCGCAGGCTTCTTGGTGCTCTCCGTTCCCGTGCATGTGCGCAGGAGGACCGGCTACCGTCAGACGGCGCTGGCCTTGGGGCTCGCGCTGCTGCTGTGCCTGCGCCGCGCCGTTCCGCTGGCGCAGATGCTTTTATCGGGCGTGAACAGCAGCAATATGCAGTTCGGCTTTGCCGGGAGCGCGTTGCCGCCCAAAAGGCTCCTGGAGCCGAACGGCCTGGCGGGCACGGCGCTGCTGCTCTTTGCGGTTTCGGCTGCGGCAGTGCTTGCGCAGGAGACCGATGCGAATGCGCAGCGGCGGGTCGGGCTGTTTCTCGCCGCCGGCGCGCTCTCGACGCTGGCCGCGACGAAGCTTTTCCCGTGGGGCCACGTGGTCCGGCTGACGGGCGGGGCTGTGACGGTGCTGCAGTTCCCCTGGCGTTTTCTGCTGCTGACGTCTGCGCTGCTTGCGCTGGCCGGCGGGTACGGCGCGCAAAAGAGCTTTGCAGGCCGGGCGGCGCTGATCGCGCTCTTTGTGGGCGTTCTGGCCGCCGCTCCGGTGCTGCAGGACGTGACCGGCGGGGAGCGCGGCGTCTCATTCGGCGAAGGCGCAAATCCGTACATGGTCTATCCCGAGTATCAGATCGAAGGGACGGACGTGAACGACACGAGGAGCCGCCAGCCGGTGCTTGATGGAGACCTTACGATGACGGACTACCGGAAGGACGGGACGGCGGTATCCGCGAAGCTGACCTCGACGGAAGGCGGCGCCCTGACGCTGCCCCTCTTCGCCTTTCCGGGGTATGAAGCGCGTCTGAACGGACAGAAGACGGCGATAGAACGCGGCGTGAACAACCGGCTGAAGGTGACGGTTCCGCCGGGCTTTGAGGGTGAACTGAAGGTGCGCTACGCAGGCTTTGCCCTGTGGAAGGCGCTGGATGTTCTGGCGGCGGTCACCGCCGCCTGCCTGCTGGCGCAGGACGTGCGCCGCAGGAGGAAGGAGGCGCGGCATGCAGGGGAAAAGGGCTGACAGGATCGTCCCTCTGGCGGTGCTGGCGCTGTGCCTGTTCGTCTTCCTTTCGGGGCTCGGCAGCCGCGAAAAGGTGTGGGAGGACATGACCTACACCGCGCTGCGCTTCCCCCAGGGGACGCAGCGGAGCCTCGCGGACGGCGGCAGCTACGGGGAGATGAACGAGGGCCCGGGCCTTGTTTTGCCGGCGGGCACCTACCGCGTCAAATGGCGCGTGCAGTCCGACGGGGACAACGAGCTGCGCCTCTCCGGCCTGTATGGGCTGAACTGCGACACGCAGGCGATCCCGCTGCCCGCCGGACAGGAGGCAGGCGAGGCGTCCTTCACGCTGAGGGAGGCGACGGCCGGCCTGCAGCTCACCTTCGCTTTTCAGGCGGGGACGTTTATGGATGTGCAGGAGCTGCGGCTGTACAGTCCGCGCTACCGGGACGGCGCTTTCGGCTTCCTGGTTGCCGCCGCGCTGGGGCTGCTCCTCTGGCGCGGGATCCGGTCGGGAAGGCTGCCGCAGGAGAAGCGGCTGCGCCTGTGCCTGCTGTCGCTGGCGGTGCTGATCGCCTCCGCTCCCTCCCTTAAAGACACCGTTTGCATCGGACACGATTCCGTCTTCCACCTGGTGCGGCTGATGAACCTCGCGGACGGCCTCTCCGGCGGCGTTCCGGTGCGGCTGGGCGGCTTTGCGTACAACGGGTTCGGGGCGATAACCTCCGTCTTCTATCCGGACGCCATCCTGCTGCTGCCGGCGCTGCTCATCCGCCTCGGCTGTTCCATGCAGTTTGCGGTCAACCTTTACTGCGTGCTGCTGAACGCGCTGGCCGCGCTGGCGATGGCCGTCTGCGCGCGCCGCCTCTTCGGGGATGAGGATGCGGGCTTGCTCGCGGGCATCGCGTACGCGCTGTGCGTCTACCGCCTGTCGGACGTGTATACGCGCTTCGCCGTGGGCGAGATGACGGCGATGGCCTTCCTGCCCCTGTTTATCCTGGGCCTGTGGGAAGTCCTGCTGGGCGAGAGGGGCAGGTGGCCGCTGCTGGGGGCGTCTGCGGCGGCGATCGCCCTCTCGCATGTGCTGTCCACGGTGATCTGCGCGGGCTTCGCCCTGCTTTGCTGCCTCCTGACGATCGGACGGCTTCTGCGGGAGCGGCGCCTTGGCGCCGTCCTGAAGGCGCTGGGGCTGGCCGGCCTGCTGTGCGCCTTCTGGCTCGTGCCCTTCGCCCACTTTGCGCGTCAGGGTATTGGCGGGGCGTCGCTCTTCAAGGATCCGGCGTATTTCACGCTGCATCCGGCGCAGCTGCTGCTGATGGGGGAGGGAGAGCTGGCCGTGGATCCGGCGGATCCCGCGCTGTCCACCTTCTCGCTGGAGCTGGGGCTGCCGCTGCTGCTGGGCGCGGCGCTGACCTTTGGCCTGCAGGGACAAAGGGGGGAAGACCGGGGGCGGGCGCGCCTGGCGCTGGCGCTCGCGCTGCTGGGCATTGCCCTGGCGCTGTGCGCAACGACGCTGTTCCCGTGGCCTTATCTTCGCAAGCTTACGCTCGGCATGAGCGACGCGCTGCAGTTCCCCTGGCGGCTGCTGATGCCGGCTTCGGCGCTGCTGTGCCTTTGCTGCGGCTGGGCATACCGCCGCTTTGCCGGGGCGCATCCCGACCGGATGGCGGCCGCGCTGCTGGCGCTGTGCGCGCTGTCGGTGATGCCCATGCTTTCGCGTGAGACGCGGAACGACCGGTACATCGCCTTCGGCGAGGGCATCAGCCCGGATCTCGCGTATACGGAGTATACGCTGCCGGGGACGTCCCCGCAGGAGACGAGGGACGCAGAGCTGATGCTCGAGGGTGAGGCGGAGGTCTCAGACGCCGTCAAACGGGGGAGCCGTTTGACGGCACACGTCCAAACGGAGAAAGATGCGGTGCTGGTGCTGCCCCTGTACGGCTACGACGGATACCGGGCGGAGCTGAAGGAAAGCCGGCAGCCGCTCACCGTCTCCTGCGGGGAGGACCGCAGGCTCCGCGTGGCGCTGCCCGCGGGCACGAATGGAACGCTGCGCGTGTGGTACGCGGGAGAGCCCCTGTGGCGCGTGGGCGACGCGGTGTCGCTTGTGACGCTGGTGTGCCTCGTCCTTCGTGCGCTTAGGAAAAAGAAGGGAATGGGTTAAGGTAAAAAGATGAAGATCGGATTGTATTCATCGGAAGCGGCAAAAAAACAGCCGGTGGTTTTTGCTGTGCTGGGTTGCGTCCTCGTGCTGGTGATGCTGGTTTTGACGCTGGGCTGCATTTGGGCGGTCAGCTCCTACGACAATATCTCGCTGGAGGAAGTGCTCTTTTACCTGAGCATGCCGCTGCAGGGAACCTCCCGCGAGTTTACGCACACCCTGATCCTGCGTGTGTTCATACCGGCGGGCGTGCTTTTCGTATTGTTTCTTGCGGCGCTGTTCTTTCCGCGCGGAAAGGATCTCTGCCTGATCACCAAAAAAGGCAGGCGGATCCGCCTGCTTCCGCTGCGCATTCCGGCCGGTGCAGGTGCGGCGCTGCTGCTCCTCTGGGCGGCGGTGATCTTCCCCGTGGGGGACAGGCTGCTGGGCATCCGGGAGTTCGTCGACAGCAGGATCCACCAGTCGAGGCTCATCGAGGAGCGCTACGTCGATCCGGCGAAGACGGCCATCACCTTCCCGGCGAAGAAGCGCAACCTCATCACGATTTACGTCGAGTCGGCAGAGTCGACCAACCAGGACGTGGCAAACGGCGGCCGGATGAAGGACAACTACATCCCGGAGATGACGCAGCTGATGCGGGAGAACCTCACCTTCTCGCAGTCGGAACTCTTTGAGGGCGCCGCGGTGGCGCCGGCCTGCGGCTGGACCATCGCGGGGCTGATCGCGCAGACGGCGGGGCTTCCGCTCAAGCTGTTCAGGTATGATGACGACGGCGCCGTGGACAACATGGGCGGCGACATTACGCAGTTTCTGCCGGGCGCGACGATGCTGGGCGATTTACTGAAGGACGCGGGCTACCGCACGGTGTTCATGTGCGGATCGGATTTCGATTTCGGCGGCCGGCGCAGGCTCTACAGCAAGCACGGCGCGTATGAAATCTACGACTATTACAGCGCCATTGAAGACGGCATCGCGCCGGAGGAGTACTACTACGGCTGGGGCATCGAAGATCTGCGCCTGTACGGCTACGCGAAGGAGGTCCTGCTGCGGCTGCAGCAGGACGGGCAGCCCTTCCACTTCGGCCTGCTGACGGTGGACACGCATTATCCGGGCTGGCTATGCGATCAGTGCCCGGAGGGTGACGGCAACACGCTGGGGCGGGTCATCCGCTGCTCGTCCAAGCAGGTGTACGATTTCGTCGAGTGGTGCAAGCAGCAGGACTTCTATGAAAACACGACGATCGTCGTCACGGGCGACCACGCCAGCATGGACAAGAGCTTTTACGAGGAAGCGGGCGACAGCGACAAGCACAACGGCACCACGGAGCGCTTCGTCTACAACGCGTTTATCAACAGCGCGGCGGAGCCGGTGGAGACGCAGAACCGCAAGTTTACGACGCTGGATTTCTTCCCGACCGTGATGGCGGCCATGGGCTGCGAGATCAAGGGAAACCGGCTCGGGCTGGGGACGAACCTGTTTTCCTCAGAGCAGACGCTCAGCGAGGAGATGGGGTATGAGGCCTTCTTTGCGGAGCTGAACCGCAAATCGCTGTTTTATGACAGCAAGTTGCTGAGAAACTGAATGGTTAAAACAAACGAGAGGGTCTGCCCGAAGGCAGCCCTCTCGTCTTTGTAATGAAGCTACGGCTTATTCCCCCGCGGGGATGCTGGTGCGGTCCTTGTCGTCGAGGATGAGCACTTTGACCTTGCGGTTCTTGTCGCTCATGTTCCAGATCCATTCGGCGTTGATGCCGCCGTCCGTGGACGGATCGTGCGCGATGAGGATGTTGCCGCGCGTGGACTTCGTACCCAGCTGGTTGACCATGGGGGAGAAGTCGCTGCCGTTCTTGCGGGTGGTGGGAATTTCCGACAGGTGGTAATTGCCGTTAACGCGGATGCCGTACCGGCACCAGATGCCGGAATTGTAATACTCCAGCGTGCCGCGGCGCGTCACCAGCATGAATTCGCCGGCAGGCGTCTCGCGGGAGAGGTACTTGGTGGTGGGCAGGCCGGTGGAGACGGCGCAGGAGCCGATGCGCTGCCCTTCCTTGTAGACGGTCAGCGTCTGCGCGGCCTTGTCGATGACGATGCCGTAGGTGGTGTTGACGTCGACGCTCTTGAGGCGGCTCGTCTTGATGTAGCCGCGCACGAAGGCGCTGTCGTCATTGCGGTAGGCCTCTACGAGGGACCAGCCGTCCTCCCGGTTGGCGATGACGTGCAGCCCCTGGGAGAGGCCGGAGACGGTGCCGATCTGCTTGCGGCCCTCGTCCGGAGAATCGTAGATATAGGAAGATTCCTTCTCGTCCACGTCCACGGACATCAGCGGGCGCGTGATGGCGGCCCAGATTTCGGCGTCCGTGGATTCGCGGGTGAGGGACCAGTAGCTGCCGTCGTCCGCGGCGCGGTCGCCCACGCCTACGCCGATCTGATAGCCCTCCTGGCCGACGGTGAAGTTGGCGGAGGTGCTGTAGTTCAGCAGAGAGTCGGCCGCCGGGGCGCTCTGCGGCGCCGTGTAGGCACCCTGCTGGGCGGACGGATAGGTGTAGGACTGATCGGACGGATAGGCGTAAGACTGGCCGGATGGATCAGTCGGGGCGGTGTACGCCTGCTGTGCGGCTGCCTGCTGGGCGATTTGCGAGGTGGGGACGGGAAGATCTTCCGCGGCCAGAATGTTCAGCTTGGCGGAAGCTTCGTTTTTGGTTTCGACGTCGTACTGGTTGACCATCGTGGCGTGCAGCCGGTATTTGCCTTCCGCCAGGGCATAGCCGTTGTCGTCGAACGCGTTGATACTGAAATAGTTGACGCCCGAATGAATCTCAATCCCGTCATAATAGTGGCGGTAGACGATCGTCTCGTCTTCCGCGTCGGTCAGCCACAGCGTGAGGAAACCGGGATCGGAAGCGTTGACGCCGATATCCTTGGAATGTCCGCTTTCGATGCCGCGCTTGGTAATGCCCTGAAAGCGCAGCGTGGGCGCTTTGACGGACTTTGCCGCAAAGGCAGTGCAGGCAAAGGCAAGGCAGAGGAGAAAAACGAGGACCGCGGCCCCTGTGCGTCGCGTTTTCATATCAAATCGGCTCCTTTCCGGAATCCATGCGGAAAGCCCGCATAAAAATCTTATCCTATCATACCGCAAAATGTTGAGGGATGCAAGCCCTCACGACGGGTGAGCAGCGCACGGAAGACGGGTACGGAAGAAGGAACGCACGAGGCGGGGCCGTGCGCCGCGTTGACATTCGCGGTGCGCTGCGGTATCATGCGGGGACAGAAGCGGCATGCGGCGGACACAGGAGAGCCGCGGAAGGAGCAGGAATGGAAAAGGGCAGGGGGCTGACGGGGCGGATGAGACGGCCGGCGGGCTTCGTTTTCGTTGCGCTGCTGGTGATTCAGCTGCTTTTATGGGGATATCTCAACCTGTTCTGCCGTTTTGTGAATGATCACGACGCGGCGAAGGTGTTCTATCATACGATGCAGATGTGGGAGGAGCGGACGCTCCTCATCCCGGGGTGGCAGTACATGACGACGGCGGAGTGGGACTGCGCGGCGCTGCCCGCGCTGCCCTTCTACGCGCTGACGGGCGACATCGTGCTGTCCTTCGGCATCGCCAATCTGCTCAACCTCGCGCTGTTTACGGTGCTTCTCCTGGCGCTGCTGCGGCACATGGGGCTTCCGGGAGCTGCCGCCTGCGGCGCGGCATCCGCCGTGCTGCTGCCTTACAGCCTGGGGATGCTGCGCTACGCGAACATGCTGTTCTTCGGCGCGTCGCAGTATATTTATAAAGTCCTGCTGCCGCTCTGGCTCGTGGAGCTGCTGACGGCGCCGGCGGCGGAGCAGCACCGGGGCGGCTGGCGGCTGCAGCTGTGCCTGTTTTCGGCGCTGTGCTTCCTGACGGCGGTCTCCAGCGGGCTGTACGTGTTTCTCTGCGGCCTGGCACCCGTGCTTGCCTGCGATGCGGTCTTCCGCCTGCAAGGGGCCGGCGGCAGACAGAGGGCGGGCGGAGCCGGGGTGACGGGTTCGGTGTGCGTCCTTTCGCTTGCGGGCTATGCGCTGCAAAAGAGCCTCGGCCTTTCGACGCTGGCGGACCGGATGGACCTCGTGAAGCTGCAGGATTTCTTTCCGAAGCTCGGTGAGAACCTGGGCGGCCTCATGGAGCTGGCCGGCGTGCTGCCGGCGGATGAAGTCAGCCTTTATACGTTCAGCGGGGGCGTGTACGTCCTCAAATTCCTGTTCCTCATCGGCGTGGCCGCCCTGGGCTTATCGGGGATGCGGCGCCCGGACGGCGCAGCGGGAGAGACGGACTGCGGCGCGGCCGCATTCGGGCGGACGGCGCTGGCCGGAATCTTCCTGTGGAACGGATTCGTCCAGCAGATGACGGTGACCTCGGCGCGCTATCACCTGATCGGCTTCGTACCGCTGACGGTGGCTGCGGGCGCCGCGTACGCCTTACGGACACAGCGCACAAACGGGCGCCTCAGGAGCCTGCGCGTTCTGGCTGCTGCGGGGGTGCTGGCGGCGATGACGGCCGGCTGCTGGCACATGACGGTTTCGTCGGTCGGCAATCACTTCGGGGACTATTACCGCGCGCTGTCCGCATTGGCGGAGGAAACGGACACGGACTGTATCGCGGTGATCAACGACAGCGCTTCGGCGGAACTGGCGCGCGTCTTCGATCCGGAGCGGACCTGGGTCAGCTACTTTACGACCAACCGCTCGCTGGTCAACTACGACGCCCCGGGCGCGACCAACGACCGCGGCGCGCTTTCGGACAGGCATCTGCTGGTGGCGACGCAGCTGGGCGGCCTGGACGACCTGCCGGAATACCTGCGGCCCTACTACCGGAAGGCCGGCGAGGTGTACGGCGATACCGTCTACCTCGCGGAGACGTGCCGCCTGGACGGCACGGCAGGGCCGGCAGCCGGACGAAAGACGGTCGATTACCCGTATACCCCGGGCTATGCCTTCGATCCGTCGCTGGACGGGGCGGGCGCGTTCCCGGCGGGAGAGGAGCGGCGGGTGCTCCGCTCCCCGCAGTTCGGTGCGCAGCGCCGCAGGACGATCGTGACGCTGCACTACGCGGCGCAGGCTGCGGGAGAGGCTGCCCGGCTGGAGACGGAATTTTCCGGGACGCGGCAGCAGCCTGTTCCGATGCCGGCACAGGCGGACAGCACCCGGTTTGAGGTACCTGCCGGCGAGCCGTTCGCGTTCTCCGTCACCCTGTGCGAAGGCGCACGGCTGAGCATTGAACAGATCACGTTTGAAGAAGCGGAGTGAGCCGCAGCGGCGAACAGCGGCAAACCCCGTTGACCGCCCCGGCCGGGCGGCCTATAATGAGAAAAACTGACATCGGAGGGATTGACATGACACCGGAAGAGATGAACGAGCGCGATATCCTGGAGTTTACGGACGACGAAGGGCATACCCTGCTGCTGCAGGTGACGGATTACTTCTTCTATAACGGAGAGGAATACGCCGCCCTGCGGGACGCGGAGAGCGAAGAGGCCGGAGAGGACCCTGCGTACATCATGAAGGTGAACGCTTTCACGGACGAGAACGGCGAGGAGATGGAGGAGTTCGTCCTGCCGGACGAGAGCCTGCTGGAGACGCTGGCGGGCGTGTTGCGCACCAAGTTTGAAACGGAAGCGGAATGAACGAGAATCTGAGGATCAAACTGCAGAAACTGCCGACCTGCCCCGGCTGCTATCTCATGAAGAGCGAGGGGCAGATCATCTATGTCGGCAAGGCGGTGAACCTGAAGAACCGGGTGAGCCAGTACTTCCATCAGTCCAGGGATCACACGGTGAAGGTCCGGGCCATGGTCGCCCGGATCGACGACTTCGACATCGTGCTGTGCGACACCAATCTGGAAGCGCTGATCCTGGAGTGCAATCTCATCAAGCTGCACCGCCCGCAGTACAACATCCTGCTCAAGGACGACAAGCACTATCCGTATCTGCGCATCGACCCTGCGGAGGCCTTTCCGCGCGCCGGCATCGTCCGGCGGGTGGAGAAGGACGGCGCGCGCTATTTCGGCCCGTATACCGGGACGACGGGCGTGCGTGAGGTGATGGGCGCGCTGCAGGAGATCTTCCCGCTGCGCACCTGCCGGGAGCCCATCCGTCCGGACAAGCCGCGCCGGCCCTGCCTGCACTACCAGGTGGGCGAGTGCCCCGCGCCGTGCGCGGGCCTTATCACCCCGGAAGCGTACGGGGAGACGGTGCGGGAGGTCATCGACTTCCTCTCGGGCAAGAGCGACGCCGTGCTGGAACGGCTCCGCAGCGAGATGGAGGACGCGGCCAGAAACCTGCGCTTCGAGCAGGCCGCGCTGCTGCGTGACCGGCTGAAGAGCGCACAGGGGCTGCTGGAGCGGCAGAAGGCGATCAACGTGCGCGGCGGGGACCAGGACATCCTGGCAGCCGCGACGGACGGCATCGACGCGATGGTGCAGGTGCTCTTCATGCGCGGCGGCCACCTGATCGGCGCGGAGAGCTACGCGCTGGAGGGGGCGGGCGACCAGGGCCAGGCGGAAATCCTGGCGACCTTCCTCATGCAGTTTTACGACGACGGCAGGCTTCCGCCCGCCGAGATCCTCTGCGACGAACTGCCGGAAGGGGCGGGGGACATCGCCGCCGCGCTGGAGGCGCGCAGGGGCGCGAAGCTGCTGCTGCACGAGCCGCAGCGCGGCACCAAACACAAGCTGACGGAGATGGCCATGAAGAACGCCCGGGACGCGCTGGACAAGCGCAATGCGGGCATGGCAAGGCGAAGGGAGCGCACCGTGGGCGCCTGCGAGGAGCTGGCCCGGGCGCTGGACCTGCCCGCCGTGCCCAGGCGCATCGAGGGGTACGACATTTCCAACACGCAGGGCGTGCTCTCCGTGGCCAGCATGGTGGTGGCCATCGACGGGGAACCGGCCTACAAGGAGTACCGGCGCTTCCGCATCAAGACGGTGGAAGGCGCCAACGACTTCGCCTCCATGAACGAGGTGCTGAGCCGCCGGCTGCGGCGCGCGAGGACGGAGCGGGAAGCGCTTAAGGAGCAGGGGAGCCTGCCGCAGGACGGGAGCGGCCTCACCGGCTTTGCGGACCTGCCGGACCTCATCCTCATCGACGGCGGACCGGAGCAGTTGGCCTTCGCCCGTGAGGCGATGCTGGCGGAGGGGTTCGACATCCCGATCTTCGGCCTGGCCAAGCGGCTGGAGGAGGTCTTTCTGCCGGGGCAGGAGGAGAGCATCCTGCTGGACCGCAAGAGCCCGGCGCTGCACCTCATCCAGCGCGTGCGCGACGAGGCGCACCGCTTCTGCATCACGCACCACCGGGGGCTGCGGCAGAAGGCGGGCATGCACTCCCAGCTGGAGGACATCCCGGGCATCGGCCCGGCCAAGCGGCGCGCGCTGCTGCGGGAATTCGGCAGCATCCGGGCCATCGCCGAGGCGGCGCCGGAGGAGCTTACGCGCGCGGAGGGGATCGGCCCGGCACAGGCGCAGCAGATTGCCGGCTATTTTTCGGCAAAGAAACAACGGTGAACGGCGCCGCCTCTTCAGCAGAAGGGGCGGCGTTTTTGTATCGTCAGCCGGCCTCCTGAATAAAGCGACAGAAGACCGGATTTATTGAACAAAAATAGACACATTACCGATGTTGTGATTTGAATATTTGTATGCTATGATACAAACAGGGAAGCGCTATGATTGGCGCAGAGAAGAAACGATGGGAGGGACAGACTGAAAGGAGGCAGGAAACATGAAGGGGAAACGGAGGATTGGCGCCGCGCTGCTGCTGATCTTCTGCCTGGTGGCCGCAGCCGCGCTGGCCATCGACGGCAACGCGACTAACGGCACGCCGTTCGTCACACACGAGCACAACTGGATCAGGCCGACCGTCGTCCGGGAGGCGACCTGTTCGAGCACCGGCATCCGCCGGTATTACTGCACCGGCTGTGGCCAGACGAAGGAAGAGACGATCCCGAAGACGGCGCACAGCTGGGGCGGCTGGCAGACCACGAGGCGGGCGACCTGCACGCAGACCGGCCAGCGCGAGCGCCGCTGCAGCGTGTGCGGGGAGAAACAGACGGAGACGATCGCCAAGACGGAGCACGACTGGGGCGCGTGGAAGACGCTGGAAGAGGCGACCTGCACGCAGACCGGCCTGCGCTCCCGGACGTGCCGCGAATGCGGGACGACCGAGCGGGACACCATTGAAAAAGAAGAGCACAAGTGGGGCAAGTGGACCGTGACGAAGCAGGCGACCTGCCAGGAGACCGGCCTGCGGGAGCACCGCTGTACGGTATGCGGCCACAGGGCGACGCAGAAACTGAAGAAGACGGATCACACGCCGGGCCCGTGGGAGATCGAGAAAGAGCCGACCTGCCAGCACACGGGGACGCGGTCTGCCCGCTGCACGGTGTGCGGCAAGGCGATCCGGGAGACCCTCAAAAAGGTCGGGCACCGCTACGGCGCGTGGAAAATCACCGTGGAGGCGACCGACCACAGCAAGGGCAAGCGCTCGTCCGCGTGCGAATTCTGCGGCAAAAAGAAGAACGAGGAATTCTATCCGGAAGGGACGCTGGCGCCGGACCTCGACAATCCGCCCGGGGAAGTGGCGAATCTGCAGAACACCCTGCAGGTGCTGGGCGATTACAGCGGCAAGGCGGACGGCAAATACGGCGGCAAAACCGCATCCGCCGTCAAGAAATTCCAGAAGAGCGCCGGCGTGAAGCAGGACGGCATCGCCTGGCCGCAGACGCTGAACCTGCTGAAAGGCTTCGGCAAGGGCAAGCCCGTTGTGGAACCGACGGACAAGTACACCCTTCAGATCGACGTCGCGGTGGACGGAGAGGCGAAGGAAGCCTATCAGGAGAACGACGCCGTCACCTACAACGTCACCGTCACCAACGCGGCCAAGAAGAGCGCCGTCAGCAACGTCGTGCTGCACATCTACAAGAGCACCAAGGCCGACAGCAAGGCGGAACTGAGCAGCATAACGATCGGGCAGCTGGGCCCCGGCGAGTCCGCCTCGGCGAGCTTCATCTATATCGTCACCGACGAGGATGTTGCCAATACCAAGTTTGCGATGGGCTTCGCAGCGCGCGGGAAGTACAAGAAGAACGCGCGCTCCAACATGGTCTACTTTATCCACGGCGCCTCGGCCGATCTGCCGGCGGAGCCGGAGGGCGGCAAGGAGGAGGAAGCCGAAGCGGAGCCGGAAAAGAAGGCGCCTGAAGAAGAGAAGAAACCGGAGGATAAAGCGCCGGCAGAGACAAAACCGGAGACCGGCAAAGGCAGCGGCGGCTGGACGCCGCCTGAGGATTACCTGCTGACCGTCACCAAGACGGTGGAGAACGGGCCGGACAACGGGCTCTACTTTACGGAAGGCGAAACCATCCGGTTCGTGATCACCGTGGAGAACGAGAACAAGGCCTCCATCAAAAACGTCATCGTCACGGACAGCCTGGTGCCCGGGCTTCCGGGGGACGTCGGCACGCTGAAGGGCGGGGAGGCGAAGACCTTCCTGGCGGACTACGAGGTCACCGGACCGGACGCCGTCATGGGAGCGGTGCACAACGACGCCGTCGTCTCCTACACCGGTGCGGGCGGAGACCTGAAGACGGCGAAAGCGGGCGTGACGGCCCTGACCGGGCAGCGCGGCGACGTGCTGCAGGTGAACAAGGTCGCCGTGAGCACACCGGACAACGGGCTCTTCTACCAGGAGGGCGAGACG
Organism: uncultured Eubacteriales bacterium; assembly: GCA_902781095.1. GTDB lineage: Bacteria > Bacillota > Clostridia > Christensenellales > Aristaeellaceae > Ventricola. The sequence continues at coordinate 34,673 of CACZHW010000006.1, read as the reverse complement.
GTGGACTTCGTCATCTACGTCACCAATCCGACGGACAAGACGATGACCGACCTGCACGTCTACGAGCATCTGTTTAAAAAGACCAAGCCTTACGACACGCTGGCCTCGCTGGAGGCGAAGAAGACCGCGACCTTCACCTATCAGACGAAGGTGACGCCGATGCAGGCCAAGCTGACCAAGCTGACCAACCTCGTGCGCGTGACCTACGACGATCCGGACGAAGATCAGCGCGTCTCGGTCTCCGGCCTTTGCACCGTGCCGACGGGCAGGGCGGAGGAGGACGGCGTCCTGGTGGTAAAGAAGGTCATCAGCACCCCGGCCAACGGCAAGTACTACCAGGAGGGCGAGGAAATCCGCTACCTCATCGAGGTGACGAACAACACGCTGCGCCCGATCACGACGCTGGACGTTCTGGACTCGCTGGCGGAGCTGGATGAAGAGGGCAGGCGCACCGTGACGACGGGCGAGAAGCTGGCCCCGGGCGAGACGTTCTCCATCCACTTCTCGTATATCGTCAGCGAGGGGGACGTGAAGAACACGAAGGTCGACAACACCGCGCAGGCGGTCTGGACGGTCAGCCGGGAGTGGACCTTTACGACGAATTCGGAGAAGGTCACGGTGCCGACCGCCGAGGTGATCCGCAAACGCAAGCCGGAACCGCCGGCGGTGGAGAAGGACGGGGGCATCTGCATCCCGACGCTGACCGCCGAGGGCGAAGGCATCGAATGGCGCGAGGTCGAGGAGTGCGAGCGGCACGCCGAGACGGCCAAGAGCAGCAAGGCCCTGACGGGCGCCGGACGGTACGACGAGGCCATGCGCCTGTGGGATGCGGATATCGCCGCGCTCTACAGCGAATGGACGCGCAAAGCCGATCCGGAGGGCGCGCGCATCGCCGAAAACGAACAGGCTGCTTTCAACAGCCAGATGAAGGCGCTCTCGGATTCTCTGATGCTCGTATGCAGCCCGGAGGAAGCGAAAGCCATCCTCGTGGAGGAACGGATGAACAAGTGCTTCGGCCTGTGTTATGAGCTGCACGACGCGCCGGGGAAGCGGCCGGACAGCCGCGAGGGCAGCCACCTCCGCCTGCCGGACGCAAGCGAGGGGGAGGAGTGCCGGCACAGCGTCACCTACGGAGACACGACAGCGTACACCGTCGACGGGATGTGCAGCGTGCACGCGGAGATTCTCCAGGCGGCCCGCTCCCTGACGGACGCGGCTGCGGACGGGGAGAGCAAAACCGCGGCCTGGCAGCGCGTGCAGGAAAGCTGGCTTTCCGAGCTGGACGCGATGTACGATGCGTGGTACCTGTCCTCGGCGGACGAAGCGCAGCGCAGCGCCGTCGCGGCGGACCGCATGTCCTTCGACGACCTGATCGAAGCCAGGCGACAGGCGCTGAGTGAACTCTATCCGGACGCACCCGCCACCGCGGAGGAAGTGCTCTCGGACATGATCATGCAGCGCACGGAGACGATCTGCCGCATGCTGCACGGCGCCGGCGTGCTGGAAGAGTAAAGAAAGAAGGCAGCCGCAAACCGGCTGCCAAGGGGGCTGTCTGCTGTGGCAGGCAGCCCTTTTTTTACGGCACTTTCCCGAGAATTGGGGATTGTGCCGGTTCTGTTTTTTGGGCTATAATGAGCGGAGACTGAAAGAGACGGAGGTGAGCCTGGTGGACGCGAGTGACAGTACGGCGCATGGTTTATGCGCCGCCCAGGATGAGCCTCCGGGCTTGCCCAGCGTATAAATCCGTGTCCGTATCCTGCCAGAAAAAGGGAGCCCGGCAGGGTTCCCGGAATGAGGAAAGGAGACAGACGCATGGAGAATGAAAAAGACCTGCGGGAGGATCGGGAGATCCTGACGGAACAGGGGGAAGAAAAAGAAGCGGTCGGGCTGAACGTCGCTCCGGAAGCGGCTGCAGATGAGCCCGAAACACCGCAGACCGAGACGGAAGAGCCGGAGCGCTCCGACCCCGACGAGGAGCCGGCGGAGCACCCGGATTACGCGCAGCAGCTGGCGGACATCCTGCACAGCGACATCCCGGTGGAAGAAAAGAAGGAACGCCTGCAGGACTTCCACGACAACGACATCGCGGACACGCTGCCGCTGCTGACGAAGGACGAGCGCCTGAGGCTGTACCGCCTGATGGGAGCGGAAGCCGTGGCCGAGGTCTTCGCCTATCTGGAAGACCCGGAAGAGTACGTCCGTGAGCTGGACATCGAGAAGGCCGCGGACATCGTCGAGAACATGGACGCCGACGACGCCGTCGACTTTCTGGAAGATCTGCCCGAGAGCCAGCAGGACGCCATCCTGGCGCACATGGACGCCGAGAGCCGCCGCGACATCGCCCTCATCCAGTCGTACGACGAGGACGAGATCGGCAGCAAGATGACGACCAACTACATCGCCGTCCTGCGCGGCGTCTCCGTCAAGCAGGCGATGCGGACGCTGGTGGACCAGGCTGCGGAGAACGACAACCTGCAGACCATCTACGTGCTCAATCCGGACGGGACGTTCCACGGCGCGATCAACCTGCAGGACCTCATCCGCGCGCGCGAATTCGACGACCTGGAGTCGCTGGTGCTGGAGTCGTACCCCTTCGTGTACGACCACGAGAGCGTGAGCGACTGCATCGAAGAACTGAAGGACTACAGCGAGGACTCTATCCCGGTCCTCAATTCGGACAAGAAACTGCTGGGCGTCATTACCTCCCAGGATCTGGTCGAGGTCGTCGATGACGAACTGGGCGAGGACTACGCGAAGTTCGCAGGTCTGACCGAAGAGGAGGATCTGCACGAGCCGCTGCTGCAGAGTATGAAAAAGCGGCTCCCCTGGCTGATCGTGCTGCTGGGCCTGGGCCTGGTGGTCAGCACGGTCGTCGGCGTCTTCGAGCCGGTGATGAGCATGCTCACCATCCTCGTGGCCTTCCAGTCCCTGGTGCTGGACATGAGCGGCAACTGCGGCACGCAGTCCTTGGCCGTCACCATCCGCGTGCTCTCCGACGAGAACCTGACGACGGGGCAGAAGATCCACTTCATCTTCAAGGAAGCCCGCGTCGGCCTGTGCAACGGGCTGGTGCTGGGCAGCGTCGCGATGATCTTCTGCGGGTTTTACATCCACTTCGGCCGGCAGGTGCCCTGGGGCGTGTCGTTTATGCTCTCGGCCACCATCGGCGTCTCCCTGACCATCGCCATGACGATCTCCGGACTGGGCGGCACGCTGATCCCGACCTTCTTCAACAAGATCGGCGTGGATCCCGCCGTGGCGTCGGGTCCGCTCATCACGACGCTCAACGACCTGATCGCGGTCATCACCTTCTACGGCCTCGCGTGGATGTTCCTGATCAACACCTTCCACGTCGACCGGATGCTCGCATAAAGGCTGAAAATCAGGCTGCTTCAAAGGGCAAAAGCCCTTTGAAGCAGCTTTTTTTATCCGCCCGGGATGCCAGCCGACTGCGATGGAAAGTATACAGAACATCTGGTTTTTGTCGAAATTTGGTCGAATTAAACAAAACAAATCGGCCGTTGTGCGTTATGGTTGACATTGGTTAAAAGATGTCGTATTATTTCATCAACAAGTTCCGCAAACGGAACGAAAACAGGAGGAGTACCTATGAAGAAGATTCTCGCAATCGTTCTGGCAATGGTCATGGTCCTCGCGGCGGTTTCCGCGATGGCTGACATCACCATCGTCCAGAACAAGGTCGAAATCGACGCGGCTCTGCAGGAGTACGCGGCGGCCTATACCGCCAAGACCGGCGTCAAGGTCAAGGTCATCACCGGCGGCGGCTCCAGCGACTACAACACCGTGCTGAAGGCTGAATTCGCCTCCGGCTCCGAGCCCGACATCTTCGTCGTCGAAGGCCCGTCCGGCTACGAGCTCTACAAAGAGAAGATCGCCACGATGAACGACGCGGAGTGGGTGCAGTACACTGCGGCCGCTTACCTCGATCCGAACGGCGACGTCGTCGGCTTCCCGGTCTCCGTGGAAGGCTACGGCCTGGCGTACAACAAGGACATCCTGGACAAGGCCGGCATCGATCCTGCCACCCTTACCAACGTGGATGCTTACAAGGCCGCCTTTGAGAAGCTCGATTCCATGAAGGGCGAGCTGGGTCTGGACGCCGTGGTCGCCATGGCCGGCGGCACCGCGACCGGCATGACCTGGACCACCGGCCTGCACAACTTCAACGTCTACCTGACGGTGGGCCTTGACCGCAACGACACCTCCATCATCGACAAGGTGCTGGCGGGCGAAGTGGACGAGGAGCGCTTCCATCAGTACTGCGAGTACGTCGCGCTGCTGATGCAGTACTGCGACACCGACCTGTTCGTCAACGGCACGCAGGACATGCAGCTGGCTTCCTTCGCCAACGGCAAGACCGCGTTCTATCATCAGGGCAACTGGATGGATCCCAACATCGTCGCGCTGGGCGTCAACTTCCCGATGGCTTACGCGCCCCACGCCTTCATGCATGAAGATACCGACGGCATCCTGGTCAACCCGCCGTCCTGGTACGTCGTCAACAAGACCACCGGCAACTATGACGAGGCTGTCGCTTTCCTGAACAGCATCGCCTGCACGCCGGAAGGCCACGAATACATGGTGAACAAGGCGGCCATGGTGCCTGCTTTCACCAACGTCGAGATCGCTCCCGCCACCCCGCTCTCCAAGAGCGTCATGGAGTGGAACGCGGCCGGCAAGACCTACAGCTGGCAGCAGTACAAGCTGCCCGACGGCTTCGGCATGGGCACCCTTGGCCCGATCTACGAGCTGCTGGCCAACGGCACTCTGGATGAGGCTGGCTTCGAGGCCATGATGAAGGCTGCTATCGCGGGCATCGCGAAGTAAGCTTCTCCCGGTTTCCCGCAGCAAGCGAAGGCAGGGGCTGCATCGTTCAACGGTGCAGCCCCTTTTCAGACAAAAAATGCAAAAGGGGGGATCCCGCATGAACGAGAGAAGCGGCCTTTCGAGCAAGCAGCGCCGGAAGCTCACGGAATTTCTGTTCCTGGTGCCGACGGTGCTGGCGTTCATCATGGTCATCATCATTCCGTTCATCTACGGTATCTACTACTCGTTTACCGACTGGAACGGCGTCTCCACGAGCGCCAATTTCATCGGCTTCGCCAATTACAAGGAAATCTTCACCAATGACCCGCAGTTCATCCGTTCCTTCCTGGTGACCACCCAGTTCACCATCCTGAACGTCATTGCGGTCAATGTGGTGTCCTTCCTGCTCTCGCTGCTGGTCACCAGCCAGGTGAAGGGCAAGAACTTCTACCGGGCGGCCTACTTCGTACCGAACCTGATCGGCGGTATCGTCCTGGGCTCCATCTGGCAGTTCGTCTTCGCCAACATCCTGCCGGGCATCGGTAAGAGCCTGGGCTGGGATTTCCTCAGCAAGTCGATGATCACCAACGCCAACACCGTCATCGGCGCGCTGGTCACCGTGAACACCTGGCAGTATGCCGGCTACATCATGATGATCTACGTGGCCTCCATCCAGGGCATCTCCAAGTCCGTCCTGGAGGCGGCGGAGGTGGACGGCGCGACCTATCCCACCGTCGTGCGCCACATCCTGATGCCGCTGATGGCCAACGCGTTTACGATTTCGCTGTTCCTCACGCTGACGAACTCCTTCAAGATGTACGACGTCAACCTCGCCCTCACCAACGGCGGCCCTGCCGGCCTGGTGGGCACGAACATCGTCAACATGTCCGAGTTCCTGGCGCTTAACATCTACAACACCGCCTTCAAGTACTCCAAGATGGCCCAGGGCCAGGCGAAGGCCGTCGTGTTCTTCGTCATCCTGATGGTCGTCTCCCTCATCCAGGTGAGCTATAACAAGAGCAAGGAGGTGGAGATGTAATGCAGACAGACGCGGTTAAGGGCAAAAATGCCATCCATCCGGGGCGGAAAGTCGCGCTGGAGATCATCGGCATCATCGTTTCCATCTTCTTCCTCATGCCGTTCGCGATCGTGGTGCTCAACTCCATGCGCACCAACGCGGAGATCATCAACTCCGCCGTCGGCCTGCCGCAGTCGCCGGGCGTCTTCTTCGAGAACGTCGCCTCCGTGTGGAACAACCCCACCTTCAACTTCGTGCAGGCCATCCGTGACAGCGTGATCATCACCGTGCTGTCGCTGGCGATCATCTCCATCTGCTCGGCCATGACGGCCTGGGTGCTCGTGCGCAACAAGACGAAGTGGTCCAACTTCCTCTTCATGATGTTCGTCGCGGCCATGGTCATCCCGTTCCAGGTGGTTATGTTCCCGCTCATCACGTGGTTCCGCGACCTGGGCAATTTCCTGCACATCCCGATGCTCCGCAGCTATCCGGGCATCATCTTCGCCTACCTGGGCTTCGGCGAGTCCATGACCATCTTCATCTTCCACGGCTTCATCAAGAGCGTGCCGCTGGAGCTGGAGGAGGCCGCGGACATCGACGGCTGCACGCGCGCGGGGACCTTCTTCCGCATCGTGCTGCCGCTGCTGCAGCCCGTGTTCGTCACGGTGCTGGTGCTGAACGGCCTGTGGATCTGGAACGACTACCTGCTGCCCCTGCTGCTGCTGGGCTCCAACAGCGAAGTGCGCACCATCCCGCTGGCGGTTCAGGGCTTTATCGGCTCCTTCGTCAAGCAGTGGAACCTCATCATGGTCTCCACGCTGCTGGCGATGCTGCCGGTCATCATCCTCTATCTCTTCGCGCAGAAGTACATCATCCAGGGCATGGTGGACGGCGCGATCAAGTAAGGCGTTTATACGGTTTCATACAAGCGCACCCTCCGGCCTGCCGGAGGGTGGTCTTTTATGGGGGAAAACGGTGGTTTGGCGGAGCCGTATTCCGGGATTTATCCCCTGCGGAAGGGCTTCGAAGTGAAAGGCCCCGATGCAGGTCAGCAGGTCATCCTCACAAAGAGGGAAGGACGGAGCGGACAGCTCTCATGCAGGGCAAACGGCGAAGGATCGATTTCAGCCGGGCAGAGGATGGGCAGAAAGACAGAGAGCAGAAGGAACGGCAAGATGCGGAATGCCGGTTTCATACAGAAGTATCCTTATCCGTTTCCTTCTCCGGGGCCGGAGAGATCGAGCACCTTGCCTGTATTTGCATCCACAAAGGCTGTGTGATCAGTCGGCAGACCGTCCCGCCAAAGGTTGACAGCCCAATACGTGTGATAGCCGCGGTCGGTCAGTTCCTCCACCAGCGTGTAGCCGGCGGTACAGCCTGAGAAGAAATCATCTGTTAGTTCATACGCTTCCTGCAGGGCAGTGATGCCGGTGAGAGCCGCATCTTCCGGGGATACCTTTGCCTGGGGCGCATCGGTATAGACAGCCTGACCGTCATCCTGCAGCAGCAGGGAGATCGACTGAGTCGACCCCTGAAGCTTCAGCAGGACAGGCGCTGCGGGTGTATAAACTGGCAGTTCCTCAAGCGTGAGAGTGTAGGCAGCGCCGCCCGCCGGCATGAGGTTTGCGTACTTGGCCAGCAGTCCGTCAAAACGCTGGGGATCAAGCGATGCGCTGTTCAACGGTACGGCAAGCGCGCTGTCATCCCCTGATTCTCCCGGGACCTCGTGCAGCCAGTCCGTGCCGAAATAGACGGCGTAGGGTTCATCGGCATCCACAGGCGTAAGTTTCTCAGCCAGCGCCGTATCGATGGCGGCCCACAGGTCTTTCCGGCTGCTGTCTATCGGCATGACGCCTTGAAAGGGCCGCATCGCTACAACGCGCACGGTCAGTTCATCCCCGGGGTCGGCGTTTTGCGGTAAGGCTGCAGAGAAGCCTCTGGTGCCGAGGATGGCCGTCTCTCCTTTCAGCGGATTGCCATGCCATTGGTCGGACAAGCTGCTCTCTTCAATCTCCAGCGGCACGCCGCCGAGCCTGGCTTCCGCGAGGATGAGGTATACGGGTTCATCCGACAGCAGCGCTGTTGAAAAGAGGACTTTTTCATCGTGCAGTTCCGCGTGCGGTACGCCGAAACGGCATTCGCAAAGGGCCGAGGTTGCGAAAAAGAGGCAAAACAAGGTGATGAGCAGTCTTTTCATGTTAACTCCTGTTCTCTGGGACAGCAGCTGCCGTCAGCCGTTCCCGTCATCCTGATCCATGACTTCGACCACCTTGCCCGTCACGGCGTCGATGCAGACGTCCCAGCGGTGATCCTCGTCGTGCCAAAGAGTCATGTTCCAATAGCGGTAGCTGCCATCAGATTCTGTAATCGAGTAATGGAGCTGACAGGCTGCGAGCATCTCGTCCGTCACACCTTTCTGCGTCTGCACGGCGGCGATGCCTGCGCGCAGTGCCGTTTCGGCAGACACGTTCGCCTTTGATAACCGCTCTGGCAACTCTGCGCCGTCATTGATGGCGACCAGTGCAATCCCGTCACGTACGATCAGCGCGAAGGGCGGTGTGGTGGGCGCGGGATCCGGAACCGTGATGGGCAGATCCATTCCGGACAGGGCGCTCGTCACAAGGGGCTGCAAGCCGCTGCCGGCGAGCGCATAGAGGTTGAGAAAGTAGGTAAGCCTTGTATAAGCGTTGCCCAGAGGGGCCTCAAACTGGGCGGTGACGTTGCCGTCCGCATCCAGGCATTGCCCGCGGTAAAAGCGCGTCTCCAGCGTGTACTGGTCTCCGCGGGCTTCAATTGAAGCGTGCGGGGCATCCGCCGGCACCTGGCGGAAGAAGAAATTCATCACTTCCGTCATGTGGTCGGTGATGCTCTGCCCGACCTCGAAGGGGTAGTCGCGCCTTTCCTGCCCGGGCAGGACGGAGTTAAACCCCAGCACATTGCCGTCATCGGCAAAACACAGTACCCAGGAGCCGCCTTCAAACCCATCTCCGGAGCCGGCAGTGATCCACAGGCCGTTTTCATGACTGACGTGCGGCATGAAAGAGAGGCCGGGCAAAAGGCCGCCGTCCACCAAAATGTCGCGCGCATAGCCGATGGCATCGCCCTCTGTTGAAATCACGCGTTTGCCTACCGGCGCTGCCCCTGTGTCGGGAAGCCCGGCACCATAGGGGTCATCCATGAGAAAGTTGTACTGTGCTTTATCCAGCGCCATGTCGTAGCTTTCTTCATAGCTTTCGGCGGTGCCGAAGGAGAGGAAGGTTGCCAGCATCGCCAGCAGCAGGAATACCGTGCAGACGCGCCGCTGGATGCGCTCACAGGCAACGATGCTGCGCAGCCGCTGCTTCATCTGCCGCCCGTTCATGCTCATCCCGGATGCGGTGACGGCAAGGCCGGGGGCGCCCCGGCGGGCGACAGACAGTACAAGAGTCCCTGCATAGCGGAGGCGCTCATCGGGATCCATGCCGCTCGTGACGCGCTCGTCGCAGGCCATCTCAGCATCCAGACGGGAGAGCCGGGCAGCGAGCCATACCAGCGGATTGAACCAGTGCGCGGCCAGACACAGGATGCGCAGCAGTGCCCAGCGCGTATCGCCGGCACGGAGATGGCACACTTCATGGGCGAGGACGCTGTCCAGTTCCTCGGGGCGCAGCGTGAGCGGCAGGGCGATCTGCGGGTGCAGCACGCCCCATACGCAGGGGGTGGCCAGCGGGTCCACATAGCTGACGGGAACGGGCTGGACGCCGTATCGGCGGCAGATCGCCTCATACCGCGCCGTCTCCTCCGGGGAAAGGGAATCCACCCGGTTTTTACGCATCTGCCGGCGGAAACGGAGATTCTGCGCGATAAAGGCAAGCAGCAGCGCACCGGAAACGGAGACATAGGCGATCAGCGCCCATTTGCCCGTCCAGCCGTAGCTCGTATAGCACGAGAGATCGAAGACGATATTCCGGAGGCTGTAGCCGGTATCCTTCGTGTCTTCCGCTTGCCGCATGGGCAGGGTGCCGTAATCGAACATCGCATCCCGGACGCGCACGCGGATCTGGTCCGCTACGGGGCGCGCGGCCTCGTCCGTGGAGAGCGTTGGCCGCAGTTCGTTCATCGCGCGGTTGGGCAGGGCGACGGGCAAAAGGAGCCTTGCCGCCACCAGCAGCCAGCAGAAGAGGATCATGCGGCTGCCCACCTTGCGCCGCAGGAAGCGCCGGGCCAGCACGAGGATGAGGATCAGGATGCTGCCCATCAGGGCGGCTTCCAGCAGCCAGTTGAAGACCGCTATGCTGCGGAAGGGGAGCCCCCGGTTGTCGTGGAAAAAGGTGAACAGTTTTTGCTGAAGATCCATCGCAGTGTTTTCTTCCTTTCTCTGTCTGTACAGGTTTAAGAAGGCGTTTACGGTTTCGCGCGTTTCAATATGGCGATCATCTCTTCGATCTCTTTGTCCGTGACCTGCCCGCGCTCCACCAGGTGGCTGACCATCAGGCTGGCGCTGCCGCCGTACATCTCGCGCAGCAGGGCGTCCGTCTGCTCCCCGGCCACGGCTTCCTTGGGTACGGCGGGGCTGTACAGCTTGAACTTGCCGCTGTCATCGACCGCGATGCTGCCCTTCTGCTGCATTCGGGTGAGCAGGGTGCAGACCGTCACCTTGCTCCAGCGGGTCTCCGGTTCCAGGGCGGCGTGCAGCTCCGTCATCCGCTGCGGATGGTTATCCCACAGCAGCTGCATGATTTTCATTTCCGCTTCCGTCAGTTTGATCGGTTTCATCTGGAGGCCTCCGTTTCGATTTCTGCATGCATTCTACACTTGTAGAATTACCTTGTCAAGGTTTTTTACACTTGTAGAATAGTGACGGATCACAGAAGCGATATCCGCCCGTATGCTGCACAAAAAAGGTTCTGTCAAAAAGAGCTTTTCAGGGTATATTCGCTTCTTTCCATGGGCTTTTAAACAGGAGTGCCTCTGAACCGCATCGGTCCAAAGGCGCTGTTTCAGTTCTTCTTTAATTCGCTTTGAATATCCGCCATGACATCGGCAAGGGTGATCTTGCGCATCTCGTCTTCCATGCTTTTCTGGATTCTTTCCAGTTTGGAATCCATCGCCTTATGAATGTTTCTACCTATCGGACATTCTGGATTCGGATTCTCATGAAAGTGAAACAGCCCGTCGTCGTTTACACTGTCCACAGCCTTGTAGACATCGTAGTAAGTGATCTGATCCGGCGTCTTTGTCAGCGAAATCCCGCTTTACGTCCCGGTTCTTTCGCCGTCCGGCTGGAAATCACCGGCAGGGCTCGTCGCCGCGTTTTTTGTGCCATCTGTCGACAGAACGGAGAGAAAATAAGCAATATCAGGGAAAATACAAATCGTGTGTGTGAAAAGGGCGGCTTTCATGGTATAATCCGGACTTGTCAGCCCTTACAACTGAAAAAACGGGAAAACGGAGGACGCGGCATGAAGATCACGAGGACGTGGAACCGGGACAACATCGCGCAGATCGAGACGCTGTTCCATACGGCGAACGGCTATCTGGGCGTGCGCAACGCGCCGGAGGAGGGGCATGTGCCCGGGAGCATCCGCGGCGCGTACATCAACGCCTTCCACGAGATCGTCGATATCCACCACGGGGAGAAGCTCTACGGCTTCCCGGAGACCAAGCAGACCATCGCCAACGTGCCGGACGCGCAGACGGTTCGCCTCGTGCTGAACGGCCGCGCCTATTCCATGCTCTCCGACGAGACGGTGGACAGGGAGCAGACGGTGGACACGGAGACGGGCCTGGCCGTCCGCTCTTCGGTGTGGATGCATCCGGACGGAGCGCTCCGCGTCACCTATACCCGCATGGCGAGCTTTGAGATACCGAACCTCTTTCTGCTCCGCCTGCGTGTAGAATCCGTCGACTATGACGGGGAGATCGCGATCGAGAGCACGGTAAACGGCGACGTGACCAACTACGCGGACGCGGACGACCCGCGCGTGGCCGCGGAGCCGCTGCGCTGCCTTTCGCTGGTTTCCTCCTGTGTGGAGGAGGACGAGGCGATGGTCGTCTGCCGCACGCTGCGCTCCGGCCTCACCGTGGCCTGCCGCGCCATGCAGGGCTGCAGCCTGCCCGGCAGCTGGGAGGGCGAGGGTGCGCTGCTTTGCGGCCGGTACGAAGGCCGGCTGCACCCGGGGGAGTGCGTGAAGCTGAACAAGCTCGTGGTGTATACGGACAGCCTGCGCTGTGAGGACCCGGCCGAAGAATCCCGGCGCGTGATGCGCGAGGCGCGCACGCTGGGCGGATACGAGCTGATGCGCAGGCAGAAAAAGTACCTGGACGGCTGGCAGGAGCGGACGATGCCGCGCCTTGCGGCGCCGCAGCCGCTGCCAGAGGCGCTGGAATACGACCTCTACCAGCTGCTGCAGTCCACGGGCAGCGACGGCGTGGGAAGCGTCGCGGCCAAGGGACTGAGCGGCGAGGGATACGAGGGCCATGTCTTTTGGGACAGCGAGGTCTACGTCTTCCCCTATTTCCTTTGGACGCAGCCCGAAAAGGCGCGCGGCATGCTGGAGTACCGCTGGCGGCTGCTGCCGGCTGCGCGGGAGAACGCGCGCACGCTGGGCATGCAAAAGGGTGCGCTGTTCCCCTGGCGGACGATCAGCGGGGGAGAGTGCTCCGCTTTCTTCCCGGCGGGCACGGCGCAGTACCACATCGACGCGGACATCGCCTACGCCTTCCTGCAGTACTGGCGGGTGACGGGCGACCTCGCCTTCATGGCCGAAAAGGGTGCGGAGGTGCTGGTGGAGACGGCGCGCATGTGGCTGGAACTCGGCCACATGCAGGACGGCGAATTCCGCATCGACTGCGTGACGGGGCCGGACGAATACACCTGCTGCGTCAACAACAACTTCTACACCAACGCCGCGGCGCAGTACAACCTGCGGGGCGCGGCCGCGGTGATGCGCGCCCTGCACGGGGCGGATCTGGCGGAGCGCGTGCTCGCTGCCACGGGCGTTACGGCGGAGGAAGAGGCGGCCTTTGAGGCGGCGGCGGACGCCATGCGCCTGCCGAGGGACGCGCGCCTGGGGATTTCCCCGCAGGACGACTCCTTCCTGCAGAAAAAGCCTTTGGACTGGAAGGCGCTGCCGCGCACCGACTTCCCGCTGCTGCTGCATTATCACCCGCTGTTCCTCTACCGGCATCAGATCTGCAAGCAGGCGGATACTGTGCTGGCGCACCTGCTCTTCCCGGAGACGGCGGAGAAGGATACGCAGAAGAAGAGCTACGACTATTACGACGCGGTAACCACGCACGATTCCTCGCTGTCCGTGTGCGTCTTCGCCACGCAGGCGGCCCGGCTGGGCGACCTCGCCCGCGCGGCGCAGGGCTTTGAGGCCACGGCGACGCTGGACTTGATGGACACCCACGGCAACACGCGGGACGGCCTGCACACGGCGAGCCTGGGCGGCACGTACCTGGCGATGCTGCGCGGCTTTGCGGGCATCCGGGCGGAAGACGGGGGCCTCTCCGTGGATCCCGTCCTGCCGGAAGGGTGGGACGGGTATGAGCTGCCCTTCGAATACAAGGGCAGCCGCCTGCTGCTGCAGGTGCGCGGCGGGGAAGCCAGGCTTTCCCTGCGGGAAGGTGACCCGGTGGACGCCGTGGTACGCGGCGAGAAGTGCCGTATCTGCTGAAAACGGGCCCGGAAAGGATTTCTTTCCGGGCTCTTATTAATTGCGGCAGGGTGGTTGTGAAACGACAGATGTTTTATTATAATGAATGTTGGATATAAAGGAGAAACGTGAAAGCAAAACTTTCCGGAAAACGGAGGAGGAGTCTGCCGTGAGAAGTGGTTTTGACGTCATCATCATCGGCGGCGGAGTCGTCGGCTGTGCCATCGCCAGGGAACTCAGCCGCTACCGCCTCAAAATCGGCCTGCTGGAGAAGAACCTGGACGTGGGGTACGAGACCAGCGGGCGCAACACAGGCGTATGCCACGGCGGCTTCGCTTACGACGTGGGCACCTGGAAGGCGAAGCTCTGCCTGGAGGGAAACCGCATCATGGGCGACGTGGCGCGGGAGCTGTCCTTCCCCTTCAAGCGCTGCGGTAAGGTGCTGGTGGGCAACACGCAGGAGGACTACAACCGCCTGCTGGAGGTCATCCGCCAGGGCGAGGCCATCGGCGTCACCGGCCTCTCCATGATCGACGACGCGGAACTGCACCGCCTGATCCCCGGCGTCGTCGGCAATTTCGCGATGCTCTCCGAGACCAGCGGCATCCTGGATCCCTTCCAGATGACGATCGCGCTGGCGGAAAACGCCGTACAGAACGGTGCGTCGTTCTTCTTCGGGCAGGAGGTCACGGGCATCCGGCGCGAGGGGGATGCGTACGTCATCACGACGCCGAAGGAGACGTTTGTGACGCGCTGGGTCGTCAACAGCGCCGGACTCTCCTGCGGGAAAATCTCCGACATGCTGGGCCTCACGGGGTACCGCGTCATCTACTCCAAGGACGACTACATTCTGCTGGATCAGCGGCTGGGGCGCGAGGTGTCCATGCCGATCTACACGGTGCCCTCCAACACCTATATGGGCATCCACGTGACCGTGACCACGGACGGGAACCTGCTGCTGGGGCCGACCGCACAGGACACGGAGGACAACGCCTACTACGGCGTGGAACAGAAGAACCTCGATTTCCTCTACAAGGCCGCCATGGACATCTGGCCGCACTTTACGAAGGGCGACTACATCCGCACGTACTCCGGCATCCTGCCCAAGTGGGCGGACGAGGAGGGGCGCATCCAGGACTTCAAGATGGAGATCGTGGACGACGTCGCGCCCCGGGCCGTCAACCTCGTGGGCATCGAGTCGCCGGGGCTCACCGCCTCCGTGGCGATCGCGCGGCACGTCATCGGCATGATGCGGGAGCGCGAGGCCTTCCCGGAGAGGGCGGACTTCAACCCGGTGAGGAAGGGCATCCGCCGCTTTGCGGAGATGACGGCGGAGGAGCAGGCGGAGGCGATCCGGGAGAACCCGGACTACGGCGAGCTCATCTGCCGCTGCCAGAAGGTGACGCGGGCGGAGATCCTGCAGGCGATCCACAACCCGCTGGGCGTCAGCACCGTGACGGGCGTGAAATACAGGACGCGCGCCATGATGGGCCGGTGCCAGGGCGGCTACTGCCAGATGCGCATCACGAGGATGCTGGAGGAAGAGCGCGGCCTCGCGCCGCAGGAGATCACCTACGCCCGGGAAGGCTCGCAGATGCTGTACGGGCTGGTGAGGGAGGAGGCGCACCATGTCGAAGCTTGACGTTTTGATCGTCGGCGGGGGCCCGGCGGGGCTCGCGGCCGCCGTACGGCTGTACGAGGCCGGGATCCGGGACATCCTCATCGTGGAGCGGGAGAAGACGCTGGGCGGCATCCTGCGCCAGTGCATCCACGACGGCTTCGGCCTCACGCGCTTCGGGGAGAGCCTCTCCGGGCCCGAGTACGCGCGCCGCTTCATCGAGCGGGTGAAGGAGCTGGGCATCCCTTATCTGACGGACGCCGCGGTGACGGAGATCACGCCTGAGCGTGCGGTCACGGTCGTGACCCGCGAAGGACTTATGGTGTACCATCCCCGCGCCGTCGCGCTCACGATGGGCTGCCGGGAGCGCACGCGCGGCGCGCTGGCCATCCCGGGCGAGCGGCCGGCCGGCGTGTACACGGCGGGCGTGGCGCAGGCTTACATCAACCTCTACAACCGGATGCCGGCCAGGGAGGTCATCATCCTGGGTTCCGGCGACATCGGCATGATCATGGCCCGGCGGCTGACGCTGGAAGGCGCGCACGTGCAGGCGGTCTACGAGGTGCTGCCGTACCCCTCCGGCCTGCCCCGCAACGTGCTGCAGTGCCTGGACGACTACGACATCCCGCTCTACCTCTCGCACACGGTCACCTGCATCCACGGAGACAGGCGGCTGGAGGGTGTGACGATCTCCAGGGTGGACGAGAAGCTCCGCCCGATCCCGGGGACCGAGGAATACCACAGCTGCGACACGCTGATCCTCTCCGTGGGCCTCATCCCGGAGAACGAGCTCTCGCTGAACGCGGGCGTCGAGCTGGACCCGCACACGAAGGGCGCGGACGTGGACGAACACTACCAGACGAGCGTGCCGGGCGTGTTCGCAGCCGGCAACGTGCTGCACGTGCACGACCTGGTGGACTTCGTCTCCCAGGAGGCGGAGGCGCTGGCGCTCGCGGTGGGCCGCTACCTGACGGAGGAAGGCTTCGCAGAAGGCACGCGGGAGATTGCCTGCGGCCGGGGCGTGCGCTACACCGTGCCGCAGCGGATCACGGGCAAAGAGGAGTTCACGCTGTCCCTGCGGGTCGCCGCCCCCATGAAGGACGTGACCATCGTCGTGCGGCAGGGGGATGCCGTCATCGGCAAAAAGAAGATGAAAAAAGCGCTTCCCGCGGAGATGATCCGCATGAAGGTGAGCCCCGTCGAAGGGGACGGAGAGCTGGAGGTGAGGGTCGATGACTAAGACGTTTACCTGCATCGTCTGCCCGAACGGCTGCGAAATCAGCGCCGAAACGGCGGCGGACGGGCTGTGCATCACCGGCGAGGGCTGCCCGCGTGGCAGGACCTACGTGATGCAGGAGATGACCGATCCGCAGCGAACGATCGCCACGAGCATGCGGGTCGAGGGCGGGGAGACGGACCTGTGCAGCGTCCGACTGACCAAACCCATCCCCAAGGCGAGGATCATGGAGGCGGTGGCGGCCATCCACGAAAGGACGCTGAAGGCGCCGGTCGCCTCCGGCAGCGTCGTCATCGCGGGCATCCTGGGGACGGACAGCGACGTCATCGCCACGAAGGACGTCGCCGCGGCGGAGGCGTAAGCCGTGAAAAACGCAGAAGCGGGGCTGACCTATTCCAACCTCCTGCCGTTTATCCTGGCCGTCCTGCTCATCTTCCTCATCCCGATGCTGATGCGCCGCTACGGGCTGGAGTGGAGCGACATCACGCGCTTCCTCTTCTCCCGGCCCGGGAAGCGGGATTACGCCGAGGCCGCGCAGGGGAAGAAGAAGCGGGAGCCGTGGCAGACGAACGGCCGCAGCCAGGACCTGTCGGGCCTGGTATCGACCCTGATGATCTTCGCCAGGCGCACGAAGGCCGGCCTCGTTTATCCGGGTACGGTGCAGCACGGCGGCAGGATGGCGAACCTCGTCGCCTTCGTGGTGACAAAGAAAGAAGTCATCGGCATCAACTGCTTCGGCTTCGGCGGGACGATCACGGAGCAGGAGGGCAAGTGGAACCAGCACATGAACGGGGAAGACCGGGAGATCCCGGATCCCGTCGCGGGGAACGCGAGCCGTGTGATCACGATGGGCTTCTCGGTGACGCCGACGGAGGTGACGAACTTCGGGATCACCTCCAAGGAGCTGGATATCCGTGGCAGCCGGCTGCAGAACCGGAAGTTCCAGACGGCGATCGACCTGATCCGGGAAGGCAAGGTGGACCTGGATCACAAGATCTCGCACACCTTCCCGCTCTGGGAAGCGCAGAAAGCGCTGGACTTCAACGACACCCACGACCCGTCCATCCGAAAGATCGTCTTTACGCTGGAGTGAGGTTCGGGAAGCCGGCAGGCGCCGGCTTCTTTTATGGAAAGGCAAATTGTGGTTCCCGTGCGCGAATTTTGACCGCACGGGGATTGCCAAACGGAAAAACAAGCGGTATGATAAACCCAGCAGAATAAAAGAAAAACAGCGACGAAAGAAAGAGGTGCACCGCGCTATGAAGATGACCTTCCGCTGGTATGGCAGCAATTCGGACAGCGTGACGCTGAAGCAGATCAAGCAGATTCCCGGCATGACGGGGCTCATGGGTTTCCTGGACTACAAGGCCGCCGGCGAGGTGTGGACGGAGGAAGAGATCAAGGCCTACATTGATGAGGTGCACGCGGCGGGGCTGGAGTGCGAGGTCATCGAGAGCGTGAACGTCCACGAGGACATCAAGCTCGGCCTGCCCACGCGCGACCAGTACATCGAGAATTACCGCATCACCATCCGCAACCTGGCCAAGTACGGCGTAAAGGTGATCGTCTACAACTTCATGCCGGTGCTGGACTGGCTGCGCACCGATCTGGCGCGCGTCATCCCGGAGGACGGCTCCAACAGCCTGTACTACGACGAGGCGGAGCTGGGCCAGATGACGCCGATGGACATCGTGCGCCGCACGGCGGAGAGCTCCAACGGCTTCTCCCTGCCGGGCTGGGAGCCGGAGCGCCTGGCGGACCTGGAGCGCGTGATGGCGCTCTACAAGGACATCGACGAGGAGAAGCTGCTGGAGAACTACAAGTACTTCCTGGAGGGCATCATCCCGACGTGCGAAGAGGTGGGCATCAGGATGGCGTGCCATCCGGACGATCCGGGCTGGCCGATCTTCGGCCTGCCGCGCCTGGCACACGACCAGGCGGGCTTCGACAAAATCGTGGCGCTGGTGGACAGCCCGGCCAACGGCCTTTGCCTGTGCACGGGCAGCCTGGGCAGCAACGTCGCAAACGACCTGCCGGCGATCATCCGCCACTTCGGCGAGATGGGGCGCGTACCCTGCCTGCACGTGCGCAACATCAAGCACCTGGGCAGCGACCGCCGTTTCCGCGAGAGCAGCCACCTGTCCAGCGACGGAGACCTCGACCTCTACGAGATCATGAAGGCCTGCTATGAGACCTGCCCGGACGCGTACATCCGCCCCGACCACGGGCGCATGATCTGGGACGAGGTGGGCCGCCCCGGCTACGGCCTGTACGACCGCGCGCTGGGCGCAACGTACCTGAACGGCCTGTGGGAAGCCATCGACAAGAACGCGAAGAGAGGATAAGGCCATGAAAGTCAATCTGTCTTCCCTGAAAGAAAGAGACGCCTGGCAGTCGCTGGGCGTAAAGCTCCCGGCGTTTGACGTGGAGGCGATGCGCAAGGCGACGAAGGAAGCGCCCATCTGGGTGCACTTCGGCGCGGGCAACATCTTCCGCGCGTTCATCGCGGCGCTGCAGCAGCGCCTGCTGGACGAGGGCCGGTCGGACCGCGGCATCGTCGCGGCGGACACCTTCGACGTGGACAACATCCGCATGATCTACGGCGGCTACGACAACCTGACGATGAGCGTGACGCTCAATGCGGACGCGACGATGGACAAGGAGATCATCGCCTCCGTGTCCGAGGCGCTGGTCGCCCAGCCCGCGGAAGCGGAGGACTACGCGCGGCTGCAGGAGATTTTCGCCGCGCCCTCCCTGCAGATCGTCAGCTTCACGATTACGGAGAAGGGTTACGCGCTGCGCGGCCTTAACGGGGAGTATCTGCCCGTGGTTTCCGCCGACATGAGCGGGGGCCCTGCGGCGCCGCGCCACGCGATGAGCATCGTCGCCGCACTGCTGCTGCACCGCTACAACACCTGCAAGGCGCCGCTGGCCGTCGTCAGCATGGACAACTGCAGCCACAACGGCGAGAAGCTGCGCGCCTCCGTGCTGGAGGTAGCCGAGGCGTGGAAAAACCGGGCGCTGGTGCCCGCCGGGTTCGTCGAGTGGATTTCGGATGAGACGCAGGTCTCCTTCCCGTGGAGCATGATCGACAAGATCACCCCGCGCCCCGCGCTGGCCGTCGAAAAGATGCTGGCGGAGGCGGGCATCGAGAACATGGCGCCGATGCGGACGCCGCGGGATACGTTTGTCGCGCCCTTTGTGAACGCGGAGCGGCCGCAGTATCTGGTGATCGAGGACCGCTTCCCGAACGGGAGGCCGCCGCTGGAGATGGCGGGCGTATACTTCACGGACCGCGAGACCGTCAACAAGACGGAGCGCATGAAGGTTACGACCTGCCTGAACCCCCTGCACACGGCACTGGCCGTGTACGGCTGCCTGCTCGGCTATACGCTGATCTGCGACGAGATGAAGGACGCGGATCTCGTGCGGCTGGTCAAACGCCTGGGCTATGTCGAGGGCCTGCCGGTGGTGACGGACCCGGGCATCCTGAGCCCGCGGGCCTTCATCGACGAGGTGGTGGAGCAGCGCCTGCCGAACCCCTTCATGCCGGACGCGCCGCAGCGCATCGCGACGGACACGTCGCAGAAGGTGGGCATCCGCTTCGGCGAGACCATCAAGAGCTATGCGGAGGAGGGCCGCAGCTTCGATGACCTCATCGCCCTGCCGATGGCGATCGCGGGCTGGCTGCGCTACCTGATCGGCGTGGACGACGAGGGCAGGCCGATGGAGCTCTCTCCCGACCCGATGCTGGAGCAGCTGCGCGCACAGCTGGCGAACATCACGCTGGGCGACCCGGACAGCAGCCGGGGCAAGCTGGCGCCGATCCTCAAAAACAAGGTGATCTTCGGCAGCGACCTTACACAGACGCCGCTGGCCGCGCGCATTGAAGAGTACTTCCGCAGCGAGCTGGAAAGCCCCGGCGCCGTGCGCCGCACGCTGAGCCGCTGCATACCGGAGTAAGACCGGCAACCCTCCGCGCCCGCGGCAAAACAGCCCGGGCCGGAAGCATGACGGAGAATACTGCGATGAAGACGCTGGGCAGCAAATTCATACTGGCGACCGCGGGGCTTTGCCTCGCGGCGCTTTGCCTGCTTTCGGGGCGGGCTCAAGCGAAGACGGCGGACGAGGAGGCGGCGAGAATTTCGGCGCTTTCGGCGATGGAGCCCGTGCCTGCCGCGGCCGTCGCCGTGCAGCCGCTGATCGCCGCCGAGGAGACGTGGGATATCGAGGACGAGCGTCTGCCGGCGGAGGAACCGCTGCTGCGCACGCTGCGCTGCCTGACGGGCGAAGCCGGCTGCGACGCGGCGACGAGGACCTTCTACGTCTGCATCGGCTCCTCACTGGAAGAGTGGCCGGAACTGCTGCTGACGGGAGAGGGCGCAGACGGATTGCAGCTCGCCTGGGCGGACGACTATGCGTGGGATTACCCGGATGAGGCGGTCGCGGGGAGCCAGCGCTACCGCATCCTGGCCTGGACACAGGAACGGTACGAATACGTGGAGGTGATCTTCACCGGATTGCCAATCGTAAGCGTCCATACGATGGACCGTGAGACGCCGGGGGACGCGTACATGCCCGCGCGCGTTTCCGTTTCCGCGAAGGGTTACGAGCCGGTGTCCTCCGTGGCGCAGGTGCATAAAAGGGGCGGCGGGTACCGGGATCCGGAGAAATACTCGCTGCGCGTCGAATTCGCCGAGAGGAAGAATAAAGGCGGCTACAGAAAGGGGAGGCCCTCGCTGCTGGGGATGGCGGCGGACTCTGACTGGCTGCTCATCAGCAACGATACGGACGAGACGCTCATGCGCAATGCCATGGGATGGCAGCTGTGGCAGAAGATGAACCCGGAGGGGGAGGCCTTCGCGCTGCTCGAGAGCCGGATGGTGGAGGTCTGTGTCAACGACTGCTACATGGGCGTTTACGCGCTGCAGCAGCGCATCAAGCCGGAGCGGGAGCTTTTGCGCATGGGCGGAAGCAGCAGCGATCTCTCGGCGCGGATTATCCTGAAAGAGGGAATCGAAGAGCGGCCCGTCCTGGACACCTCCGCCGTCTTCAACGGGGGCTGGCTGGAACTGCGCTACAAACCGGAGACGATGACGGTGAGCGATGCCTTTGCGGCATATGAGGATTTGCTCCGCCTCAGCAGCCCGCAGGACAGCGTGAACGGGCTGGACGACGAGGCCTTTCTGGCGCTTGCGCAAAAGCGGGTGGACACCGGGGCGCTGATGCGGTATCTGCTGTTTTTCGAGGCGGCGGCCTTGGGAGACGACAACACGAAGAACAACCTGTACTTCTGGTGCGTGCACAGGGACGGCAGGCAGCTGTATTACCTGTCCCCCTGGGACATGGACCAAGGCTTCAATGACCACGGAAGCGTCGGCGGTGACGTCAACTTCAGCCTGGCTCTGCCGATTCGCCTGCTGACTCTGGACGCCCCCGGCTGCCGGGAGGCGCTCTGGCGCGACTGGAAGGCCTTCCGGGAGGGCGTACTCAGTGAGAGCGCCGTTTACGAGTGGATGGACGGCATCGAAAGCGAGATGAACGCCTCCGGTGCGATGCTGCGGGAGAGCGAGCGGTGGCCCGGCCGTCCGGATCGGATGGATCTCATGGCGGACCGTGTGTACCTGCTGGAGCATCTTGAAGCGTTGGACAGGGATTTCAAAAACCTGTGGCCGCTCCCGGAGACGGAAGCGGCCCCCTGAGCATTTGCGCCCCCGGGCTTCCGGAGGCGCGCTTGTTTTACGGGGAAGAAACCACTATAATAGGGGCATTCGCGGCAGAAAGAAGGGGAAGTCATGGCGGATTGGGTGCGCGGTTTCGGCGCGTATGTGGAAAAGCAGTACGCTTTGCGTCCGGCTTACGCGCGTCGCCTGCTGCTGGCGGCTTACCGGGCCTACGGCTTTAAACTGCGCCACCTGCCCAACAGGGAACTGCCGCCCTCCAAGCAGTACCTGGCGACGGTGTGCATGGACTGCATGGTGCGCCCGCTCGCGCACCCGGAAAGGCAGGTCCTCACGAGCATCTTTACGCCGTGCGAGGTCTTCCACGCGATGGGGCTTTATCCCATGTGCGCGGAGCAGTTTGCCACCTATGCCAACGGCGCGGGGGCGGAGCACGGGCTGATCGAGGCGGCGGAGCGCGCGGGCATTGCGGAGACCTTCTGCTCCTACCACAAGGCCGTGACCGGGGCTGCCGTTACGGGCGTGCTGCCCCGGCCTCTGGCCATCGTCAACACCTCCCTGGCGTGCGACGCCAACAACCTGACCTTCCGCAAGGCGGCGGAATTGACGGGCGCGCCGCAGTACTACATTGACGTGCCCTGGCAGACGGACGCGGACGCGGTGGATTACGTGGCGGAACAGCTGCGGGAGATGGCGGCCTGGCTGTCGGACATCGCGGGGAGGAAACTGGACGGGGAGGCGCTGCGCGCCTGCGTCGCGCGGTCAAAAGAGACGATCCGGCTGCTGTGCGAAGTGCTGCCGCTGAGGCGCACGCGGTACGTGCCGGCGGAGTTGACGAGCGAGCTCTACGAGGTGCTGATGGTGCACAACGCGCTGGGCATGGAGGAGACGCTGCAATACGCGTCCATGCTGCTGCGCGATTATGAGCGGGCGGGCGAAAGGCCGGGCCGGAGGATCCTGTGGCTGCACTCCAACCCCTTCTACCAGAAGGCGGTGCAGCGCTTCTTCAATTACCGCAGCGACCCGTTCCTGGCGCTGACGGAGATGTGTTACGATCCGCTGCTGTGCTCGGAGGAGACGGATCCCTGGCGGGCGATGGCGGAGCGGCTTGTGATGAATTCCTTCAACGGCCCGGTGGAACGGCGCATCGGGAAGGCCGTACGGATGGCGGAAACCGTCGGTGCGGACGGTGCGGTGCTCTTCTGCCACTGGGGCTGCAAGGAGACGTGCGGGGCTGCCGCAGCCATCCGGGACGCGCTGGAGGCGGAGCACATCCCGACCCTGATTTTGAATGGGGACGGCGTGGACCGGCGCAACGCGCCGGACGGGCAGACGTCGACCCGCATCGGCGCCTTTCTGGAGATGCTGGGGGAACCATCGTGATTTATACCACATGCAAGTATGCGCCGGAGGAGCTGTTCGCCGGCTTCGGGGAAGAATGCAGGCGGCTGGATCCGAATCCCGCCTCCTTCTCCTGCGCGGACGGGTGCGCGCATCCGAACCTCTGCGGGTTTGCCAAGGCGGTGATCGAGGCGGCGCAGGCGGAAGACGTCCGTGAAATCGTCCTGACCGACTGCTGCGACGCCATGCGCAGAACCTACGACGTGCTGCGCAGGCAGAGCTTCGATTTTATCGGCTTTCTGCCCCTGCCCCACAAGCGGGGGGAGCGGGAGATCAGGCGCTTTGCCGCGGACCTTCGGGCGCTTGCAGACGCGTATGCCGCACATTCCGGGAGAACCTTCTCGCGGGCGCCGGCCTTGCGGGCCTGCGCCGCCGCGGCGCAGCCGGAGGAGCAGGCAGGCAGCCCCATAGTGACGCTGACGGGCGCGCACGGCGGCAGCCTGCTGCTGGAGAAGGCCAGGTGGGCCCTGCCCGGCTACACCGTGCGGGACGACACGTGCTCCGGCAGCCGGCGCCTGAACGGGGAAAACGTGCCGGCGGGCTTTGAGACGGACGAAGCCTTCTTCCTGTGGTACGCAGGCGCGCTGCTTCATATGCGGCCGTGCCTGAGGATGGCGGACACGGCCGGAAGGACGCAGGCGGTGCGGGAGCAGGCGGGGGCCGGGATGATCGTGCACACCGTCAAATTCTGCGATTATTACAGCTTCGAATACGCCGCGCTGAAGGACGCGGCAGAGATACCGCTGCTCAAGATCGAGACGGACACGACGCCGCAGTCCTCCGGGCAGCTGAAGACACGGCTGGAGGCCTTCGCGGAGACGCTGAACGCACAGCAAAGAGGGGGAGACAGGCGGGTGACAGAAGAGAAGAAAGAGATCCGCTTTGCGGCGGGCATCGACTCGGGCAGCACGAGCACGGACGCGGTGGTGATGGACAGGGAGGGGCGCATCCTGGGACAGGCGATCCTGCCGACGGGCATGTCCGCCTCCCGCAGCGCGCAGGAGGCGCTGAAGGCGGCGCTTGGGGAAGCCGGCCTCGGGCCGGAGGATCTGGACGCGGTGGTTGCGACGGGATACGGACGGGACGCACTGGAGATGCAGAAGCGCACGGTGACGGAGATCACCTGCCACGCGAAGGGCGCACACTATCTCTTCCCGCAGGCGCGGACCCTCATCGACATCGGCGGGCAGGACTCCAAGGTCATCCGCGTCGACGAAACGGGCATGGTGGAGAATTTCATCATGAACGACAAGTGCGCGGCGGGCACGGGGCGCTTTCTGGAGATGCAGGCCAGGGCGCTGGGCCTCACGATGGAAGAGATGAGCCGGATGGGGCTCACGTGGCGCAGCGAGGTGGAGATCTCCAACATGTGCACGGTCTTCGCGGAGTCGGAGGTTGTGAGCCTGGTGGCCAGGGATACGCCGCTGCCGGACATCATCCACGGGCTGAACCGCTCCGTGGCGGCCAAGACGGTGAGCCTGATCCGCCGCGGGCGCGGGGAACCGGGGTACGCCATGACCGGCGGGGTCTCCCGCAACGCGGGCGTGGTTTCCTGCCTGTCACAGGCGCTGGGGGCGCCGGTCGAGGTTTCGGAGCTCTCGCAGCTGTGCGGGGCCATCGGCGCCGCGCTGATCGCGCTGGGCCGGTAAACGGCCCGAAAGCGGTCTTCCCGACGACACGCAAGGAAGTGAGGCAATATGATCGTTACGCTGACCCTGAATCCGTCGCTGGACTATACGATCCGGATGGACGAGCTCCGCCCGGGCGTGCTGAACCGGGCGAAGGCGGAGGATCTGCATCCCGGGGGAAAGGGCATCAACGTCTCCCGGGTGCTGCACGGCCTCGGCCACGAAAGCCGGGCGCTGGGCTTTACCGCCGGTTTCACGGGCGCGGAGATCGAAAGGCAGCTCGCACAAGACGGCCTGATGACGGACTTTGTCCGCACGGCCGGGCTGTCCCGCATCAACGTAAAGGTGAAGGCCGGCGAGGAGACGGAGATCAACGGTGCAGGCCCCTTGATTACGCGTGATGACGAAGAAAAGCTGTTCAAGAAACTGGACGGCCTTGAAGAGGGCGACTGGCTCGTGCTCTCCGGAAGCGTGCCGCGCGGCCTGGAAAAAGAGGTGTACGCGCGCATCATGCGCCGCCTGCGGGGGAAAGGGATCCACATCGTGGCGGACGCGGAGGGCGAGGCGCTGCGCGCCGCGCTGGCGGAGGGTCCTTTCCTCGTCAAACCGAACGGAAGCGAACTGGCCGGGCTGCTCGGCGTTCCCGCGGCGACGCGGGAGGAAGCGGTGCCGTGCGCGCTGCGCCTTCTGGAGATGGGCGCTGAAAACGCGCTGATATCCCTGGGCGGCGAGGGAGCAGTGCTGGCGGCGGCGGACGGATGCGTGTACACCTGCCCCGCGCCGCAGGGGCGCGTCGTCGATACCGTGGGTGCGGGGGACTCCATGGTCGCCGGCTTTATCGCGGGCTGGCTGGAGAGCGGCAGCTGCCGGCAGGCGCTGCGCACGGGCGTGGCCGCAGGGAGCGCCAGCGCGTTTTCGGAAGGACTGGCCACAGGCGAAGCGGTGCGGCGGACGCTTCAGACAGTCGCAGAGGCGGGAAAGGCGGAAACGGTATGAACGAGACGATCCGGGCGGGGGAATTTCACATGGTGTGCAACAGCCATGCGGACAGGGCCTCAGCCGACACGCGGCCTTTCGGTGCGGACTGTGCGCGGCAGGTGCGCGCGTTCCACGAGATGGTCCCGGGATACGCAATGACGCCGCTGACGGCCCTTCCGGCGCTGGCGGAGGAACTGGGGCTGAGGGCGTTTTACGTGAAGGACGAGAGCCGCCGCTTCGGGCTGAACGCCTTTAAAGGCCTGGGCGGCAGTTACGCGGTCGCCAGGATTCTCTCCGCGCGGCTGGGTGCAGCGGACGCCTGCCTGCCGTATGAGCGGCTCCGGGAGAAGTGTAAAGGTGTGCCGCAGCCGCTGACCTTCGTCACCGCGACGGACGGCAATCACGGCCGCGGCGTCGCGTGGGCGGCGCGGATCATGGGACAGCGCGCCGTCGTTTACCTGCCCGCGGGCAGCGCCGACGAGCGCGTGCAGAACATCCGCAGGCAGGGCGCGCAGGCCTTCGTGACGGAATGGGGGTACGATGAAACGGTCCGCTATGCGGTGCGGCAGGCGGAGGAAAACGGCTGGATCCTCGTGCAGGACACGGCCTTTGCCGGGTACGAGGAGATCCCCCGGCTGATCATGCAGGGCTATACGACGATGGCGCTGGAGATCGGAGAGCAGCTGGAGCAGCCGCCGACGCACCTCTTCCTGCAGGCGGGCGTGGGCTCGATGGCGGGCGCCGTGGCGGCGTTCTTCAGCGGGCGCTACGGCGTGGCGTGTCCCCGGATTATCGTCGTGGAGCCGGACGGGGCGGACTGCTTCTACAGAACGGCAGCCGCGGACGACGGGGCGCTGCACGCGGCGAAGGAGCCCCTTCATTCCATCATGGCGGGGCTGTGCTGCGGGGAGGTCTGCCCGCCCGCATGGCAGATCCTCTCAAAGACGGCGGACGCGTTTGTCGCCATGCCGGATTCCGCTGCGGCGCTGGGCATGCGCGTGCTGGCGGCGCCGCTGCCCGGCGATCCGGCGATCGTCTCCGGCGAGAGCGGAGCGGCCGGCGCAGGGCTCGCTGTCTCGCTGATGCGGCGGAAGGAACTGGCCACGCTGCGTGACCGCTTGGGCCTCGGCAGGGATTCGCGCATCCTGTGCATCTCCACCGAGGGCGCTACGGACAGGGAGAATTACCGGCGCATCGTCTGGGACGGGGCGTACGGTACAGTACTGACAGCACGGGGATGACCCGGACGGAAGGTTGAATTTTCAGGCGCAATATGATAAGATACGCGCGGAAACGGACAACCAAACCGGCGAAGGCCGGAAGAGATAAAGGAGTTTCGGTATGAAGAAAACAGGAATGATCGCGCTGCTGGCGGCGCTCCTGCTGCTGGCGGCGGCCGCCTCGGCGGAAATCAAGGCCGGCGACATCGTGACCTTCGGCAGCTACGAGCAGGACAACGACAAGACGAACGGGAAGGAGCCCATCGAGTGGTGCGTGATGGAGGTCGAGAACGGGGACGCCATGCTCCTCTCCCGGTACGTGCTGGATATCCTGGCCTACAACGACGGGAATGCGAAGACCTCGTGGAAGAACAGCTCGCTGCGCAGGTGGCTGAACAGCACGTTCTATGAGGAAGCGTTTACGGCGGAGGAAAAGGCGCAGCTGCTCATCAAGGAGCTGGAGACGAAGTACGACGAGGGAACGACTGCGGACCCGGTGACGCTGATGACCTGCCCGGACGCGCTGCGCATCTTCGAAAACCACAAGGCCCGGCAGTGCGTCGGCACGCCGTACGCGAAGGCGCAGGGCCTGTATGCGAGCAAGAAGTACAAGGGCTTCACCCACTGGTGGACGAGAAACCCCAGCTGGGAATCCTACAACAAGGCCAGCTACGTGGCGGCCAGCGGCGGCACGATGAAGTGCGGCGCGCCGCTCACCAACAAAAACTTCGGCGTGCGGCCGCTCATCTATCTGAAGGCTGCGGATTTCAACCCGGCGGAGTAAAGCGGCAGGAATAACAGAAACGGCTTCGGGGGGCGGCAGCGTTCCCTTAAGCCGTTTTCATATGCGTAAGGAAAGAGGAGGTAAACCATGCAGAAAGTCAGCAGGGTGTTTTCACGGTTCGGTTTCGGCCAGCTGGCCGGTATGGCGGCGATTTGGCTGTCTTCCCTGGCGATGCGGCCTTTTGTCACGCCCGAAAAGCTGAAGGAGCTGCTGGGCATCGTCGGACCGTCTGCGCTGCTGCTTTCGATCTATATCCCGAATCTGTTTTTCCTGCTCGCCTTCTGGCTGGTCGTCCGCGGAATTCCGAAGGCCGGCTGGCAGAAGGAGCGCATGAGCCCCGCCTCGCTTTTGAAAGCCTTTGCCATGATGTACGCGGTTACGATGGTGCTCAGCGGGATCGGTTCGGTCGTCAGCGGCGGGATTGCGCCTGCGGGAGCGGACGAGCGGACCGCCATACTGGACCAGGTCGTCGGCACCGGGCTGCTCACCGGCTTTCTGCTGCCCGCCGTGCTCGCGCCCGTGGTGGAGGAACTGATCTTCCGCAAAATGATGATCGACAGGCTTCACAACTACGGAGAAACGACGGTCATCGTCTTTACCGCGCTGTGCTTTGCCCTTTACCACGGCAATCTGACGCAGGCCGTGTACACCTTCGGCGTGGGCCTGTTTCTGGGTTATGTCTACTGCAAAACCGGCAGGATGCTCCATACCCTCCTCATGCACGTCGCGCTCAACACCCTCGCGTCGTCGGTCCTGCTGCTGCTGCCCACACTGACAGCCGCCGGTGAAAGCGGAACGGACCGGCTGGTTCTGGCGGCCGGCGGCCTGGGCCTGCTGATTGCCGTGCTGATTGTCGCGGGCATCGTGCTGATCATCCGCCATTTGAAGAGAAGGGACATCGTTCTGGACAATTCGATGGCCGGCGCTGTCCCGAAGGGCGAGGTGCTGAGGACCGTTTACCTGAATCCCGGCGTCCTGCTGTTCATCCTCCTCAGCGTCGGCTTGATTGCGGCCGATCTGCTGGAGATTACCGCGCCGTTTTAAAAGGGCACGGAAAGCATCACAAAGCGCAGGAACCCAGTAAAAAAGGGCGCGCCGCCATCGCGGTGCGCTCTTGTGTTTCGTCCGGTTTTCTTTGCAGGCGGCTCAGTCGATGCCCTCGGCACCGTCCGGTAAATCCGCCGGCTGGAAGAGGATGTCCCGCGCCTCCGGGTTGTGCTCGGCGGCCCAGCTGAGCACCGGCAGGCCGGTCTCGTCCGGGATCAGCAGGAAGCTGCCGAACGCGTCGGACGCGGCCGGCTCGCCCAGATCCTTGCCCTCCTCGTAGTCGGCGGGCAGGTTATAGAGCACGCCGTCCCGGTAGCAGAAGGCGTCCAGGTCGCAGTCGTAGTACAGCGTCGCCCTGAGCAGGTAAGCGCCGTGGGTAAGCGGGGAGACGATTTCGGCGTCCCAGCCGCCCTCCGGGTTCTTGGTCAGCGTCATTTCGGTGAACTGCGTGTCCTTCTCCAGCCACTTCCCGGAGAGATACGGATCCATGGTCTCCTCGTCCGGGGAGGCGGTGTAGGATCCGCCGGTCACCTCCGCGATTTTGCCGCCGGAGACCAGCAGGTCGAAGGTGTGGACCTCGTTGCACACGTGGGCGTCGTAATGGCGCACGTGCACGGTCACCGTACCGTCCTTCACGGGATCGTACCGGACGACGAAGGCGCCGTCTTCGGCCTGCGCGTAAGCCAGCCTCACGGTTTCCTCACCGGGGAACACGTCCTCGGCGAGCCACTGCCCGTCCTCTCCCGGCGCGAGCGGGATGCGCAGCACGTAGCTGCCCTCCTCGATGTTGCCGGTGATCGGGGCCGGCGCGGTATCGGCTGCCTCCGCCAGCGCCGCGCAGGACAGCGCGGCGGTCAGGACCAGCAAGGACAGCAAAAACAGCTTTTTCATCTGAAATCCTCTCCTTTGATGTTTCCTTCGTTTGGGGTCTCCCGGGAGTCGTGCGCTCCGCATTGCCCGGGAACGGCCTCATTTAAGCACGGTGTCCGTCACAGAAGCGTCACACCGCGCCCGCCCATTATAGTGGAAACCGGCGGGAAAGGCAACGTGCGGCCCGCACCGGAAGGAGCATAAACCGCGCCGGCTGTCGGTTTATTGTTGTCATTATAACAGCAACCGTGATAAAATATGTCCAGTATGACAAAGTAAAAGCCCGTTACGGGAACCGCTGGGCTGTTGAAGAGGGAGGATGCCGATGCTGGGTCTGATTGGCGCGGTACTGGCCGTCGCCGTTTCGCTGTGCTGGTACCTGCCGGGGATTCGCGCGCAGGGAAAAAACCGCGTATTGACGAAGAAAGATTATTGGAAGGCGGCCGTCATCTACGGCTTCTGCTATACGAGTCTCCTGATCATTGTCACCGAGCTTCTCTGGGATGGGATTGCCGGCCGCGCCGGCCTGTCTGGCCTCAAGGGGGACATCCTGTCTAGTTTTCTCCGTGCGGCGCTTCTGGAGGAGTTCTTCAAGTTCACCGGCTTCCTGCTGGCGAAGCGCTCCCTGAAGCTTTGGAGAAAGATCGATACCATCATGATCGCGGGACTGATCGGCCTTGTCTACGGCGTGGTTGAAAAAGCCGTGCTGGGCAGTCCTGCGGCGGTCTTCATCGGGCTGGCGATCCCGATGCACATCACTTGGCAGTTCAACCAGGGAGGCCACTGGTTCGAGTATGAAGAAGCGAAGGCCCGGGGCGACCGGCTGCGAATGCGCCGGGAAATGCGGATGGCTGTCGTAGTGCCGTTTGTCTTCCACGGGTGCTGGGACAGCGGTCTGGATCTGGCAGCCTGGCTCGTGGACAGGGAACCGGTCGTCGCCCAGGCCGGCGGCTGGATCCTGATACTTATGATGCTCGCATTGGGAATTCTCTATACGATACGGACGATCAAAAAGGTCTGCGCAACAGCGCGTGCTGCTGAACCGGGATTCCGGGATCAGCAGCAGTCCGCTACGGGAATCGGGTAAGATCCTAGGGGTGGCATCAGCATATCGGCACATAAAGAGGTGCATCGCCATTTCCGGCGAAGCACCTCTTTGCTTTTGACCATTACAGCTCCACCATCCCGGTTCGATGGAGCGGAAACCGGCGGTAAAGGCATTGCGCGGCCCGCACCGGAAGGAGCATAAACCGCACCTGCTGTCGGTTTATTGTTGTCATTATAACAGTAAGTGTGATAAAATATATCCAGTCTGACAAAGAAAAGGGGAAGTTCAATGCTGGCCAGTATGATGAGCATGGGCCTTTCGGGAATCCAGGGCTATCCCGTCACGGTGGAGGCGTACAACGCGGACGGCATGCCGATGTTCGAGATCGTCGGCCTGCCCGACGCAGCTGTCAAGGAGAGCCGGGAGCGTGTGCGTGCGGCGATGGCGGCCTGCGGCCTCAGCTTTCCGGTCGCGCGGCTGACGCTGAACCTCGCGCCGGCGGACGTGCGCAAGGAAGGCCCCTCGTATGACCTGCCCATCGCGCTGGCGATCCTCGCCTCCATGGGGGTGCTGGACCGCAGGATGCTGAAAGGCCTGGCCGCCGTGGGCGAACTGTCCCTCTCCGGCCGCGTGCTGTCTGTGCGCGGCGCGCTGTCGATGGCGATGGCCGCAAAGGAGGCGGGCGTGCATACGCTGCTGCTCCCTGCGGAAAACGCGGAGGAGGCGGCGTGCGTGGAGGGGCTCAGCGTGCTGCCCGTGGGGCAGCTGACGGACGCGATCGAGCACCTGCGCGCGATCCGGGAGATCGAGCCGGTGAAGAGCCGCCCGTACGCAGAGCTGGTGAAGGAGCGCAGGCCCGCCGTGGATTTCGCCGACGTGCGGGGACAGCGGAGCGCGAAGCGGGCGCTGGAGATCGCCGCGGCCGGCGGGCACAACGTGCTGATGGTCGGCCCGCCCGGCAGCGGCAAGACGATGATGGCGCGGTGCCTGCCGGGGATCCTTCCGGACATGACGCTGGAGGAGAGCCTGGAGGTGACGCGCATCCACAGCGCGGCGGGGACGCTGCGCAGCCCGGGGCTGATGACCGAGCGGCCGTTCCGCTCCCCGCACCACACGGTGAGCGCCGTGGCGCTGGTGGGCGGCGGCACGAAGGCGAGACCGGGCGAAATCAGCCTGGCCCATGACGGCGTGCTGTTCCTGGACGAGCTGCCGGAGTACAACCGGGACGCGCTGGAGGCGCTGCGCCAGCCGCTGGAGGACGGATTCGTCAGCGTCGTGCGCATCAGCGCTCAGGCGAAGTACCCGGCGCGGGCGATGCTCGTGGCGGCGATGAACCCGTGCCCTCTACCCAAGTCAATGGAAAATAAAGCATGCTGACCACAATATCTTGTGGTTATTTTGTTTTATTGACGCAATATACGGTGTTTTTGAGTGACGATAGCAGTTATAGACAATCAAATCGAAGGAATAGGGAAGAGCCTATTGATGAGTTTCGGTGGTATCAGCATATCGCTACATAAAGAGGTGCATCACCTTTTTAGCGATGCATCTCGTTGTCAGTTTTTTGTATATAGTTAAAAGGGGGCTCACCATAACGATGAGTCCTCCATTGGTTCAGTTTACCGGGGGTTTGCACCTTTGTTATCCCTCAATGGCAATTAGCTTTTTCTCAGGGAGCTTTTCTTCAACGCCTTTCGGGATAGCCAAGCTCAGCACACCATGCTCCAGTTTGGCAGTGATATCCTTCTCTGTGAGCGCTTCACCCACATAGAAGCTCCGCTGCATCGTTCCGTCGTAACGTTCCTGGCGTATGGTCTTGCCCTTCTTCGTCTTGTCTTTCTCAACCTCTTTGGAGGCTGTGACCGTAAGATAACCATTCTCAAGACTCAGCTGAATCTGATCTTTCTTAAAGCCGGGCAGATCAATGTCGACTTCATAATGGTCATCGTGTTCGCGCACATCAGTCTTCATCTCGCGGGCAAAGTGTCTGCCGTAGAGCTGCCGATCCACGTTCTGGAAAGACGGGAAATCAAACCAGTCATCGAACAAATTCTCAGCAAAAATACTCGGCATCAACATAACTCTTACCTCCTTGGGTGTTGGGTCGCTCAGCGGCCACGCCATGTTGATTATGAGCATTGGGACGGTGGTTTATTGGATCGCTGTTCCTTTGTTCGAAATGTATTATAGCACAATTGTTAGCACTGTCAATAGGTGAGTGCTAATTTCTTTTAGCTTTCTGAATACAAAAGCAAGGTGCATACCTTTTCGGCGATGCACCTCCTAGTATTTGGTTCTAGAGTTCCACAATCAGATCATAAACCCTTCCGCCTTTGGTTCTTAAGCCGCGTTCCAAAATATGGGCATTTACAAGGCTGTTTAGGTAATACATGGCATGATCCATGTTCATGCCAGTCATCTTTCTAACGGTTTCATTATCGATCCAATGCTTAGCCTTAAGATGGTCATAGATTTGAGGATAAATAACGATTTCTTGGAGCGTCGGTTCAGTCAACTCCGGTTCGGGGATATCGAGTGCCCCAATGAAGTTGTAGACGACCTCGATACTGTACTCCCGATTCCATTTGCTACTGCCAGTGGGTTTGTGAACCAAAACTCTGTCGATGAAAGCCAAAACTATCTCTGGAGTTAATTCCTTGATTCGAGTGTATTTCTGAACTAGTTCGAGAAACTTATCAGCGTTTGAGACCTGCTGCTGAGTGACCGAAAGCACTTTTGAAATGCTGTCTGCTTGAGCTTTCAAGTCTTCTTGTTCGGCCTCGTATTCGTGAAGCATGGTATTAAAACGCTCATTTGAAAGTATGCCTGCGACATTCTGCTCGAACAGTTTTTTGATGATGGTATCGATCTCGGTAATCCGGGCTTTTCGCTTGTTCAGTTCTTCCTCTCGGGCAAGCTCAATCTCTGGACGGGGAATAGCAGCTTTACTCTTTACTAGTTCAAGGAATTCCATTTCTGACTCGCGGGCCATAGAGGTAACCTTCTGAAGGTTTTCTAAGACACCTTCTTCTAGAACATGCTTGGGGATGTGATGTCGGGTGCATATCCTATGAATTGGCAGGCTTCCAGCACAATCGAAACCACCATGTCCTTTGTCGGCTTTATGATAATGGTGATAATACATTATTGAACCGCAGTCAGCACAGAAGACGAATCGATTCAGCGGGCCCTTGTCGTGTATGTTATCGCCTCTTGAGGCCTTTACCGAGTTACGCTTCCGAGCCGCCTCGAAGATTGATTCATCGATGATGGGCTCATGGGTATTCTTGGTGATGATCCAGTTTTCTTCCTCATTGGGCTTTTTTTCGTGTGTAATGTAGGAGACCGTATTGGAGCGCAGGGAAACAGTGTGCCCACAATAGGTGTAGTCTCGAATGATTCTTCTCACTGAAGTCTGACGCCAGCCAGCTGGCAACGGAACCCTGGGCTTTCTGCCTTTTGAAAGATTGCTGCCATTTTGAATCTTGTATTCACGAGGGGCAAGGACTTTGTCCTCGTTGAGAATTACAGCAATCCTCACCATGTTGTAACCTTCAGTGTAGAGATGAAAAATGCGTTTTACTATCTCAGCCGCTGGTGGATCGATGATAAGGTGAGTCTTGTCAGCAGGATCAAGCTTGTATCCGTAAGGGGCAAAGCCTGAAAGATGAGCACC
>CACZHW010000005.1 GCA_902781095.1 uncultured Eubacteriales bacterium | reverse complement strand
GGCGGCAAAAGGGCTGGACAGACTCTCCGGCGCGACGGTGCTGATTACCGGCGCCACGGGGCTGATCGGCTCTTTTGTGGCAGATATGCTGCTTGCGGCAAACCGAGAAGCGGGGCTGCATGTGCGGGTGCTGGCGGCAGGCCGTGATCCGGAGAGGATCCGGCAGCGGTTTGCCGGGGCGGGAGACGATCTGCTCCCTGTCGCGTACGATTTGCTGAAACCTGCCGTCCTGCCGGAAGCGGCGGATTACGTCCTCCACGCAGCGAGCCCGGCCGATCCGGCGTCCTTCGCATCGAAGCCGGCGGAAATTCTGGCAGGCTGCGTGACAGGCACGCACGGGCTGCTCGAATACGCGAGACGGTGCGGAGCCAAGCGGTTCCTGTTCGTGTCTTCGGGCGAGGTGTACGGGCGGATGCCGGAGGGGACCGAAGCTTTCCGGGAGGAGGACGCGGGCTTTGTGGATCCGCAGAGTCCCCGGTCAGCTTATCCGAACGGCAAGCGGGCGGGCGAGACGCTGTGCGCCGCTTATACGGCGGAGTACGGGCTGGAGACGGTTGCCGCGCGCCCGTGCCACACCTTCGGGGCGACGATGACGGACAGCGATTCCCGGGCGGCCTCGCAGTTTCTGCGAGAGGCTGCCGCAGGAAGACCGGTCGTGTTGAAGAGCGAAGGCCTACAGGAGCGGAGCTGGTGCTGCGCGGCGGACTGCGCTGCGGCGCTGCTCACGATTTTGACGGAAGGCAGAAGTATGCAGGCTTACAACGTGGCGGTCGGCGCCTCCCGGGCGACGATTGCAACGTTGGCTGAATGGATAGCGGATGCGGCGGGCGTGCCGCTCGTACGGGAGAAACCCGAAAGCGCGAACGCCGGGACGCCGATCCCCAGACAGGTGCTATCAAGCGAAAAACTGGAAGCGCTGGGCTGGCGGGCGCGGTTTTCCCTGCAGGAGGGAATCGGGCGGACCCTGACGGCACTGCGGGAGGCAGGAAAACCATGAGCGGAGGATGAGGGATACGGCTGAGCGGCTGAAGGTGCACTCCCGGCTGAGGTCGGCGCGCCGCGGGAGACGGCTTTTGAGGCGGCTGCTGCGGGAGACGGGCTGCGGCAGGGCCCTGCTGTTCTGTGATCCGCAATGGACAGGAGCCGGTCTCGGGCTTCTTCCCGGATACGCGCAGAGAAGCGGGGAAAGGCTGCTCTGCCTGTTTACGGATGGGCAGGCGGAAGCCGAAGCAAAGCAGGCAGCCGGACGGAATCTGAAGACCCGGCGGATAACCGAAGCGCAGGGCGGGGAACTAACGGCCGCGCTGGCGCTGTGGAACGGGTTGCCGCTGCGGATCGCCTCGCCGAAGATGCCTTGTGACCTGGGCAGTGCGAAGCTGGAAGGCTATAAGGGTATTTCGAAGCAAGACATCCTTTTGGCCGATGTGTTTGCGGCGGAAGCCGGATGCGCAGACGGGCAGCACGGACGGATTCCCGCGGGAAGGAAGCGGCGGCTGAAGGAAGCGGCCAAGCGCGTCCTCGGCGGCGCATGGCAGCCCGGTATGGTGCTGCTGGGCGGGCTGTACTGGCATCGGCTGCGGAATGCGGCCGGGAGCAGGACGCTGCTGTTTCTGAGAGGGCCTACAGGCGACGCCTACCTGCTGCTCTCCTACCTGCCGGAGTACCTGAGTCAAAGCGGCATCCGGGATGCGGTACTGACCGGCGACGCGAAGAACCTTTCGGCCATCGCGGGGCTTTACGGCCGGGAAGCGCTGCCCGTCAGCGAGTGGCAGGCTTCCTGCATCCAGCGGCTGTACCTCCTCATGGGAGGGGAGGCGCTGGGGATGCGGCACCTGCTGCCGTGGGGGATCCGCGGGGAGAACCTGAACCTGAGCCGGATGCGCACGGACGAGAGGCTGACCTTCATGGACAGCATCCGACGCTCGGCGCTTGGGCTGCCGGAGGACGCGAAGCCCCGGTTTCCGGCACCGGCAGAAACGACGCGGGCACTTGAGGAAAAGTGGAAGGCAGCGGGGATCGTTCCCGGGCGGACGGTGATTCTCTCACCGGCGGCGTATTCACTGAAACCGCTGCCGGACAGATTCTGGAAGCACATTTGCGACGGATTGGAAAGCCGGGGCTGGAACGCCGTTTTCTGCTGCGATCCGAAGAAAGAAACGGTTCCGGTTGAGGGCGTGAAGAACTGCTTCTTTCCGTACAGGGAGGGCAGCGCGCTGCTCCGGTACGCGGGCGCGTTCCTCGGGGTGCGCAGCGGTCTGTGCGACGTGGTCAGCCGGGCAGCGTGCCGGATGGCCGTGCTCCATCCCGCAAGGCCGGAGAAAGCGGATCGGACGCGGCACCGGAGCGACAGAGCCTTCTGCGGGCTTACGGAGATGGGCCTGCGGGAGGAGACGGGAGAATTTGAAACGCCGCTCCTTCAGGAAAAATACGAAAAAGCGCCGGACATAAGCCTGGAAGCGATCCGGTGGGAAGAAGAAAGGCTGACGGCCGAAATCCTGCGGTATTTCGGCAGACCCTAGATCAGGAGATGCGGGGGATAGGACAATGAAAGTCAACACGATTATCGTTCAGGCAGGCGGGAAGGGTTCCCGGATGCTGGAGCTGACGCGCAACAAGCCGAAGGCACTGGTGCCCGTCAACAACCTCCCGATGATCTTTCACCTGTTCCGGAAGTATCCGGAAAGCCGGTACATCGTCATCGGGGATTACAAAGCGGACGTTCTGGAGAAATATCTGGCGGCGTTTGCGGAGGTGGATTACACGTTCGTGAACGCGAAAGGCGCAAAAGGCACCTGCGGCGGACTGCAGGAAGCGCTCGCCCATGTGCCGGAAAAGACGCCCTTCATGCTGATCTGGTGCGACCTGGTGCTGCCGCAGGAGTATGAGATGCCGGCGGAGGACGCCGACTACATCGGCATTTCCAAGGACTTCCCGTGTCGCTGGAAGTATGAGGACGGCGTTTTTGCCGAAGAGCGTTCCAGCGAGCACGGCGTGGCCGGACATTTCATCTTCCGGGACAAGGAGAGCATCGCGGACGTGCCGGCAGAGGGCGAGTTCGTGCGCTGGCTGCAGGGCAAAGGCATGACCTTTACCGAGTGGCCTTTGTATAAGACGCACGAATACGGGCTCTACAGCGAGTGGGAGAAGCTCCCGCGGGAGCGCTGCCGGCCCTTCAACCGGATGGAGATCGACGGGGACCGTATCACGAAGATCCCGGTGGACGCGCAGGGTGAAGGCCTGGCCAGGCGGGAGGTTGCCTGGTACCGGCGGCTGCAGGGCCACCACTTCGAAAACATCCCGAAGATCTACGGCTACGAACCGCTCAGCATGGAGCGCATCGACGGGAAAAACATCTACGAATACACGGATATCCCGGCGGAACAAAAGAAGGAAATCCTGCGGCAGGTCATCGCCTGTCTGCGGCAGATCCAGGCGATCGAGGGTGCGCCGGCGGACAGGGACAGCTATTACGACGCTTACATCGGCAAGACGTTCAAGCGTCTTGAGAAGGTCTACGATCTGGTGCCGTTTGCAAAGGATCCTGTCGTCACGGTCAACGGCAAAGCGTGCCGCAACGTCTTCTTCCACCGCAAGGAATTGGAAGAGAAGACGATGGCCTATCTGCCGAAGGAGTTCCGGCTCATCCACGGCGACTGCACCTTCAGCAACATGATGCTGCGCAGCGACGGAACGCCGGTGATGATCGACCCGCGCGGCTACTTCGGCACGACGGAGTTCTTCGGGGATCCCGCGTACGACTGGGTGAAGGTCTACTATTCGCTGGTGGGCAATTACGACCAGTTCAACCTGAAGCGGTTCCATCTCGAGATCGGAGAGAAGGACGTCAGGCTGGAGATCGCTTCCAACCGCTGGGAGGAGATGGAAGACGAATTCTTCCGGCTGCTCTCCGGCGACGTCACGAGGGAGCAGATGCGCCTGCTGCTGGCGATCATCTGGCTGAGCCTCACGACCTACGCGTGGGAGGACTACGACTCCATCTGCGGGGCCTTCTATAACGGACTTTTGTATTTGGAGGAAGCACTGTGATCCAGTATTTTGAACAATTGCTGAAGACGATAGACGGATCGATCCACTCGCTGGATTCCGCGACGTTTGAGCGGCTGACGGAGGAAGCGGTGGAAACGCTGCGGCGCGGCGGGAAGGTGGTCGCCAGCGGGCTGGGCAAGAACGTGCCGGTGTGCGAGAAGTTCGTTGGAACGATGAACAGCCTGGGGCAGGAAGCCTATTACATGAACACGAACAGCGCGGTGCACGGGGATATCGGCATCGTGAAGGAAGGCGACCTGGTCATCGTGCTGACCAAGAGCGGCGAGACGGCGGAGTCCGTCTATCTGACGGACCTGCTGCTGAAGCGCAAGGCGAACGTGTGGCTGCTGACCTTTACAAAGGGCTCCAGCATCGAGCGGATGGTGGGCAGCGAAAAGTGCATCATCCTGTCGCTGGACCACGAAGGAGACAAGTGGAACATCGTGCCCAACAACTCGACGACGGTGAACCTCATCGTGCTGCAGGGGCTGGCGATGACCATCGTGGACCGGTTGGGCGTCACGCTGCCGGACTTCAAAAAGAACCATCCGGGCGGACATATCGGGGTGCAGCTGAAAGATGTGTGACGTGATTCGGGTCTCCCCACTGGGGAAGACGTGGCTGCTGGACATCGACGGCACCGTCTGCAAGCACAACGGTTACAAGATCGACGGGAAGGACACGCTCCTGCCGGGCGCCAGGGCCTTCTTTGAGAACCTGCCGGAAGGGGACAAGGTCGTCTTCCTGACCAGCCGGACAGAGGACCAGGCAGGGTTTACGGAGGCGTTTCTCCGCGAAAACGGCATCCGCTACGATGCGATTCTGTACGGCATGCCGTACGGGGAGCGCATCCTGATCAACGACAAAAAGCCCTCCGGGCTCAGCACGAGCATCGCGGTGAATACGGAGCGGGACGTATTCTGCAAGACCCGGTTCGAGGTCGACGAAAACCTGTAAGAAGGCGGAAGAGAAATGAACGGGAAATCGGAAGCCGGAAAAGCTTTAGCGGAAGCAGGGCGGGAAGCCTTCCGGGGATGGCGCGTCTGGAGACGCCTCGTCCGCCGGATGAAAGCGGCCGGCGGCTACGAGCCGGATGCCACGGTCGTCATCGCGGTCCCGGAGGACCCTGACGGAGAGCTGCTGGCGGCGCTGCATCTTCCCGGCATCGGGAAGACGACCGGACACAAGGTGTTCTTCTGCTCCGCCAATCCGGCGATGGAGAAGGCGTTGCCGGTCTTTCTGAAGGACGGAGTTTTTATTCCGGCATCGGCAGATGATCTCCGGGCACTGATGCGCCTCTGGCAGCTGGTCAAAATCAGGGACAGGGTCATATTCGCATCGCTCTTTCTGCCGTTCGGCCGGATCGGTGAGCGAATGGCCGGCGTAAAAGGCATAACGGAGAATGAGGTTTTTGCGCTGGGCGTGTGCGGCATCTGGCAGTATGAAAGGCCTGTGCTGCCCGATTACCAGGGCAGGGACGCGGACGTCATCGGGGTTTTGCAGGAAGCAAAGCGGGTATTGAAGGAGAAGACGGATGGAGCTGCGTGACGCAAAGGAATTGAAAAGGGTTCTCAAGCGCGCGCTGAGGAAGCGTACGAACGGGCTCATACTGACCCGGCTTGCCTATTCGTACTTCCGCTTTGCGCGCCGCGGCCTGGACGTCTATCAGGGCCTGCGGAAGAAATACGGGGAGA
This sequence comes from uncultured Eubacteriales bacterium, assembly GCA_902781095.1. GTDB lineage: Bacteria > Bacillota > Clostridia > Christensenellales > Aristaeellaceae > Ventricola. The sequence goes on along the minus strand of CACZHW010000005.1, from coordinate 133,731 downwards.
ACGCCCGGTTTTACGTGAACCACTACCCGGGGACGGGCGACATCTATCTGACCTCCATGTTTATGCCGGCCTGGGCGAAACGCCGGCCCGGGGAGCGCGCCGTGGTGACGGTCATCGGCAAAGGCGGCGAGAAGGTGGCCAGGCTGTTTCCGCTTGAGGACGTGGAAGTGCTTTCCCAGCGGGATACCAAAGCGCTGATCCGCTTCTACGAGCTCTGCGGGGACCGGACGGAACTGCCGGTCGAAATCCTGCATTATCACGCACAGGCGATGAATTCCGGCATATTGGACCGTTTTGCGGGATACAAGGGGCTGGATTTCCTCAGCATGTATCTGGGGGTCGTCTTCCCGGGGCTTACACCCGCGGACGCAGCAGTGCCGGCTTTTGCAAAAGACGATCCGAAGATCGATGAGTTGTTTGAACGGCATCAGCTGCAGAGAGGAAAGACCGTGCTGCTGGTGCCCTACGCGAACACCATCGATGAAATGTCCAAACCCTTCTGGAATTATCTGGTGTCGGCGCTGAAAGAAAAAGGCTACTCGGTCTGCACGAACGTGAGCGGGGACGAAAAACCGCTGCCCGGGACGGAAGGAATCTTCGTGCCCTACAAAGGGCTCAAACAGTTTCTGGAAACCGCGGGAGCGACAATCCAGCTTCGCTGCGGGCTGACGGATATGATCGCAGGCTTCGACTGCAAAAAGATCATTCTGTATCCCGTCGACAATTACTTTCAGTTTGGAATGAGCAGCATTTACGACTATTTCTCTCTCAAAAAGATGGGACTGTCAGAGGATGCTGTGGAAATAGAGTTCAGCCGGTGGAAAGGTGAACGTCAGGTCTATGAGAAGATTCTCAGCTGTCTGTGAAAGGACGCTCATTCTGTCAGAAAGGAGGAACCGGCATGGCGATTGGACTGTGTGAACCGGAAATCTGTACTGCGTGCGGCGCGTGCGTGAACATCTGCCCGAAGGACGCGCTGCGTTTGACGGCTAAGGACGGCGAACCCTATCGCGTCGAACTGGACGAAGCGGCCTGCGTTCATTGCGGACGATGCAGCAAAGTCTGTCCGCAGATGAATCCGCAGCCGAAGAGCAATCGTCCCAAACCGGACTGCTATGCAGTATGCGCTTCGGATGAAATCCGCCGGGCAAGTTCCTCCGGAGGCGTCTTCACGCTGCTGGCGGAGGAAGTACTGGCAAGAGGCGGGAAGGTCTTCGGCTGTGCCTACGGCGAAGACCTGATGCCGCGGCAGGTGTGCATTGCCTCCCGAGAAGACCTGAACAGGCTGCAAAAATCCAAGTACACGCAGAGCGATACCGGGCGTTCTTTCCGGGAAGCAAAAACCTGTCTGGAGAGAGGGGAGACGGTCCTGTTCACGGGGCTGCCCTGTCAGATCACCGGCCTGAAGGCGTATCTCGGAAAAGCGTACGATAACCTGTATACGATGGATATCGTGTGCAGCGGAACGGCACCTGCCGGAATCTACAGACAATATCTCGCGGGATTGGAAGCGCAGTACGGCAAGAAGATTGCAGGACTGGATTTCCGCGACAAGCGCAACGGCTGGGGCTGCGGCCACCTGGTATTGAAGTTTGCGGACGGTACGGAGGCCAACGAAAACCCGAACCCGTATATGCAGGCGCTGATCCAGGGGTACTTCCGGCAGGGGGCCTGCCTGAACTGCACGAGCGCGACGTTCCCGCGGCCCGCGGACATTACGGCGGGCGACTTCTGGAACCTGGAGAAGTATGATCCGAAGCTCTGCAATCCGCTGGGCACGAGCCTGGTGACACTCAATTCGGACAAAGGAACAGCGCTTTTTGAAGCAGCCTGCAGGCGGAACCCGCCCGTGCAGTGCGCGCCGGTCCCCTTTGATTTCACCAGACGGTCCAACTGGTTTACGGACAGGAGGACCCCGCATGAGAAAGCCGGACGGTTCAAAGAACTTCTGACCCGGCATGACGTCCGGACGGCGTATGAGATGACGCGCAGCGACCATTACGATGTCTGCGTGGTGGGCAACTGGAGCGGCTACAACTACGGAGCGCATCTCACGCAGTATGCGCTGTACCGTACGCTTACGGACGAAGGCTACAGCGTGCTGATGCTGGAGAAGCCCAATAAGGCGCCGTACAGACCGCAGGAGACGCCCAGACTGTTCCGGGAGAATCCCTATCCAGTCTACGCGTTGGCCCCTTTATATGAAGGCCTGTGGGATATGCTGGAACTGAACCGGAGAGTAGAAAGCTTCGTAGTGGGTTCCGATCAGCTGTGGAACTATAATCTGTTCGGCCACAGCATGGAGTTTTACGCACTGGAGTTTGTCAAGCGGCACAAAAACAAGGTATCTTACGCAACTTCATTTGGAGATGTCGGCTATGACGGGTTTCCGGCTGCAGCCCGGAAGAAGTTTGTTTCGCTGCTGAAACGGTTTGACAGCATCTCAGTCAGGGAATCTTCCGGTGTCGAAACCTGCCGGAGGATGGGGATTAAGGCCGAATGGGCGCTGGATCCGGTCTTCCTCTGTAAGAGAGAGCATTTTACGGCGCTTGCGGAGAAAAGCAGGCTGAATCTTCCGGAGCACTACTTGTTCGCCTATATGGTTCACCCGGAAAAGCGGACGATAAAAATGCTGGGTAAGATTGCAAGGGAAAAAGGCCTGGAGGTCCTGTGCACGGCTGATGCGATGCGGAAGGAAAAAGTCCCCGGCGTAAGGGTGCGGTATCTGGACAAAGTGAAGGTTGAGGACTGGCTGAAGCTGCTGCTGCACAGCGACTGTGTGATTGCGGATTCCTTCCATGCCTATGCTTTTTCCCTGATCTTTGAGAAACAGATCGTGCCCGTGTATGCAGACTCGGTCTATGAACACAGGGTCCGGGATCTAAGCCGGAGGCTGGGATGCCCGGCACCGCAGATCATAGAGGAGAACGAGGAATATGATGCCGCAAGCGTTTTGAACCGGAGCGCGATCGACTACCGCTCGGTGAACGCGAGGCTGGACGAAGAGCGGGAGAAGTGCAGGCGCTGGCTGCGGGAAGCAATCGACGGCGGCGGTCAGGGCATAAGGGATCCGGAGGGCGACAGCCACTGGAAAGAGGATCTGCGCTTTAAAACATATGAGAATGAGATTTCTGATTTGAAAGATCAGATTGATCAGATCGAGCATTCGGCGACTTTTGTCGCAGGCCAAACGCTGCTGCTGCCGCTGAGAAAGCTGGTACGCGCCTTCGGCTGGGCGCGGGGGCAGCCCAAAGAAGATCGACGCTGGTGAATCAGCGATTATCCATAGAAGACGTAAAAAAGGAGTGAGTTGGAATTATGAAGAAGTGGATCAGTTTATTGCTGACAGCTGTGATGCTTTGCAGCAGCCTCTCACTGACTGCTTTCGCCGAAGCGGATACCGCGGAAGTGAAACAGGAAGAAACAGATAAAGCGGCCGAGCAGGCGGCGAAGGAAGCCGCGGAGCGCGAGGCAGCCGAGCGGGCGGCGAAGGAAGCCGCAGAGCGCGAGGCAGCGGAGAAGGCCGCAAAGGAAGCCGCGGAGCGCGAGGCAGCCGAGCGTGCGGCGAAGGAAGCCGCGGAGCGCGAAGCAGCCGAGCAGGCGGCAAAGGAAGCCGCGGAGCGCGAGGCGGCCGAGCGTGCGGCGAAGGAAGCCGCGGAGCGAGAGGCGGCCGAGCAGGCGGCAAAGGAAGCTGCGGAGGGTGAGGCGGCCGAGAAAGCGGCGAAGGAAGCCGCGGAGCGCGAGGCAGCCGAGCAGGCTGAAAAGGAAGCCGCGGAGCGCGAGGCAGCCGAGCAGGCCGCAAAGGAAGCGGCGGAGCGCGAGGCAGCGGAGCAGGCGGCGAAGGAAGCGGCGGAGCGCGAGGCAGCCGAGCAGGCGGCGAAGGAAGCCGCGGAGCGCGAGGCAGCCGAGCAGGCAGCGAAAGAAGCTGCGGAGCGCGAGGCAGCCGAGCAGGCGGCAAAAGAAGCTGTGGAACAGACGGCGCAGGACAATGAGCCTAAAGAGCCGGCGCCCGAGGCCACAGAGGAAACGAAGGAAGAGCCGCAGACCGACGTACCTGCGGAAGTGACCGCCGAAGACGCCGAAGCCAAAAACGCCCCCGATGAAGAGGCGCTTGAAGCCGAAGAACTGATCGCGAGGGAAGATACGGCGGAGTCCGGCGAGATCACGGGTCTCCAGTTTGTTGAAGGAACGGCGACAACCATGAAAATCGGCTGGAACCGGATTCAGCCCGACTCGGCGATCAAAGGGTATAAGATTAGCTTGACACCGGAAGGCGGAGCGACAAAGACCGGGGAGATAGTCGGAGCATCTACGGGGTATGACTCGGCCAAGAAGCTGATTATCCACGAGTTTAGCTCTCTTGAAACCGGGAAGAAATATACCTACGGCGTCTGCGTCATATACAACAGCGGAACGACGTCGGACTGGGTTTACGGCAGCCGTACGGTGCTGGGAGAACCGCCGCAGAATCTCGTCGCCGGCGCGGTGAGCGTCAGCGCGTCCCAGGTCAGGCTGACGTGGGAGAAGCCTGCAAGCGGAACGGTAAAGGGATACTATGTCTATCGGGACGGCAAGCAGATCGGCGAAGTCTCCGATACGACGCTCAGCTTTATCGACAACGGAAGCATCCTGAAGCCCGGCGACACCCATTCCTACGCGGTTTACGCCTTTACGTACGACAGCGCCGGAAAGCCGGTCAAATCCCAGCGGTCTTCCATCGTCAAGTACACGATCAAGCCGGGCACGACCTCTTCCATGGGCGCAAAGCCGCTCAGCACGACGACTATGAAGATCACGTGGAACGAGGTGGAAGGGGCGAGCGGCTATACGCTGGCCTGGGGTCTGTCCTCCAACGACGGATTCTCGGACAGCGTCACGATCAACGATCCGAAAAAGCTGGCGTACAAGGTATCCGGGCTTGCGCCGCTGCTCAAATACAAGTTCCGTCTGCAGGCGTTTGTGACCGGCGGAACCGTCTACAACAGCGACGGGACGACCACGCCGGCCGATACCGTGACCGGCAGCTGGCACGAGCCGATCGAAGAAACCACGAGGCCCGGAAACGTGAAGGGCGTCGCGGCGAAGTATGATCAGGATACCGGCAATATCACCATCTCCTGGCAGGCTATAGACGATACGATCAGCAATTACAAGGTTTACCGCTCGACGAAGCCGGACACCGGCTATGCGACGATTGCCACCGTCGGGTCTAACGTCCTCAAACACGTGGACGAAAACGTGAACGTCGGCGAGACCTGGTATTACAAGGTCGTTGGGGTTTACGGCTCCACGGAGTCCCTGCTGAACAACGCCACTGTCGTCTGGGCGCTGGTGGCGCCTGCAGCGCCGCTGAATCTCAAGGCGGACAACGGAGACTTTAAGGTGTCCTCCGGAAACGGCAGCGCTGTGCTGACCTGGCAAAAGCCGCAGGGCGCCGATGGATACGTCATCCAGTACGCGACGGACGCGGCCTTCACCCAGAATCTGAACAAGAAGATCATCAAGGACGGTTCCAAGGAGACGGCGACCGTCTGGGGCCTGAAGATGGGTACGACGTACTATTTCCGCGTATGCGGCTACGTGGGCACCGAGAATACGGGCCGCGGCAAGTACAGCAACGTCGTCTCCCTGCAGGGCGCGCCGGGCAACCCGGACCCTGCCACGCTGGAACTGGAAGCGCGCAATCCGCAGACCGTCGCCTGCGGCATCAAAGCCACGTGGGGTGCGGTGGAAGGCGCTGAAGGATACTGGGTTGCCGTCAGCAACGTCACGACGGGCGCCATTGTCAAGAAAGACACCATCAAGGGCCAGAGCAATACAAGCTACGTCTTTGACGGGCTGATTGCCGGTGAGCGCTACCGTGTGACGGTTCGCAGCTACCGCGGTGCCGGCTTCAGCACGGGCACCAGAAAGCAGGACAGCTTCAAGTGGGCTTCCGGAACGCTGAGCGCCATGCCGGTTCTGGCGCCGGAGAGCATCAAGGTGACTGGCGCCGGCAGCAGCAGCGTCAAGCTTAGCTGGTCCAAGGTCTTCGGTGTGAGCGGCTACTGGCTGAGGGTCAGCAGCACGGACGATACGAACTTCACCACGATCGACACGAACGTGAAGACGGCGCTGAGCTATACGCTGGAAGGGCTGAAGCCGGGCTATACCTACAAGATCGAGGTATACACCTACTCCAACGCCCAGGGCACGATCTTCTACAGCAAGGACTTTGGCAGCGGCAAGCTGTATATCGCGACGACGTCCGCGATGGTGGCGCCGCAGACGCCGACGGGGCTGAAGGCGACACTGACGTTTGCAGGCAGCGTGCCGACGATCCAGCTGAGCTGGAACAAGGTTTCCGGCCTGGACAGCTTCAACGGCGGTTACTTCCTGCTGAGGAACCCCGGCTGGGGCTCCAGCACCACCAACGAAACCGTGCGCCGCGGCTCCGACTCGAACGGCTTCGTGGATACGCTGACGGCGGCGGATATCGGAAAGTCCTTCGCCTACAGAGTCGGCAGCTATCTGGATCCGCTGCACAGCAACAATGAGGGCGGAAAGCTGACCGGCAAGGAATCCCTGAGCCCGAATTCGGGGCGCATCGTCGTGGTCGTGCGCAACGCCACACCGGAAGTGACGGCCTCCAATAACGCGTCCGGCCAGATCGTACTCAGCTGGCAGAGTATCCCGACGGCAGACCGTTACGCGGTCTACCGTGCGACGACGAACGACATCGGCAAGAGCGGGCTCATCGAGGGTATCGTGACGGGCACGAGCTATACCGATACCTCCGCCGGAACGAAGCCGGGAACCACGTACTATTACTGGGTCAAGGCCATCACGAACGCTGCGCGCACGGGCGACAGTCTGTATTCGAAGTCGGTCAAGGGCTCCGTCGCTCTTTCGACCGCGGGCTGGGGCTGGAAGTCTGTGACGCCTTACGCAAAATCCATGGACCTGTCCTGGAAGGCCCTCAGCGGTGCGCAGAGCTACAACGTTTATCGGATCAAGGATGACGGTGCGCCGACCAAGATCGCCAACGTCAAGGGAACGACTTACAAGGATTCCGGGGTCGTCTTCAAATCCAAGTACGAGTACTCGGTCCGGGCCGTGTACGGCAGCAGCGAATCGGCGTATATGCCGGGCGCAGGCCGCAACGGACGCTGGTCCTCTCCGCGGTACGCTGAGCTCACGAAGCTGCAGAATCTCAAGACGACGCCGCTCAGCATGACGGAAGCCAAGCTGACGTGGGATGCCGTGCGGGATGCCACGGGTTACCGCATCGTTCTCATCCATGAGGACGGAACAAAACAGACCATCGACGTGACCGGGAAGACCTATACGGTTACCGGTATCAAGACGGGCGAGTGCATCAAGGCAGAAGTGTATCCGACCTATACAACAGGCGGAACGACGTATCCGGTCATCCGTTCGGAGATCAACGCCGTGCACCGCGTCATCGAGATCGACAACATGGTCTACGCTGCGCCGAAGGCGACGGCAAGCCTCAAGGCGACCAACATCACGTCGAACTCGGTCAACGTGACCTGGAGCGCGGTTGAGCCGGTGAGCACGACGCGGTTTGCGATCATCTACCGCAAGAGCAACGAATCCACCTGGACGAACGGAATCAGCCCCGGAGCGCTGACGCAGAGCACCTTCTGCAACATCACGGGACTTTCTTCCAACACGACTTACGTGATCCGCGTGCTCTCCACCTACGTCGATCCGAACTCCAACAAGCAGTACGACGGCGGCTACAAGGAGATTACGGTAACCACCAAGTAAAAAAGCAATCAGACAATGGCTGGCGGAACCGGCAGAGCCGGTTCCGCAGCCGCTGTGTCTCCGGAGGAATGATCAATGCGGATACTCGTCGTGCCTTTTCTGGACGGAGACAACTGGTCGCTGGTCCCTGTTTTGGAGGAGATGAAGCGCAGGGGCCATGAGATAGCAGTCTATGCGCCTTTTCCGGAAAAGAGCGCCTGCGGCATGTTCAGCCACCTCGTGCCGGAGATTCACCCGGTGGAAGAGCTGACGAATGATATCGCCCGGACCTTTGACGTCGCCTTTTGCGCGAACATGACGCTCCAGTTCGTAAAGCTGCTGGACATCTACATCTTCGTCTACTCGTCTTACGTGTACAAGAGCGACTGGATGACGGACGGAGCGGATTTCCTGTTCACCTACAATTATGCGGCGATCGGCAGATATACGGGCTTCGACTGCGTCAAAATGGCGGTCGGGGATCCGAAGAAGCTGCCCGCCCCGGATACTGCGGCAGGACAGAAGCAGTTCCTGTTCATCGACAGCGGTCACATGCCTTTCGGCCGGAGCGGCAAGACGCAGGTCGCGGACATGCTGCTCAAGGTCGCCAGGACCTTTCCGGAATACAGGGTGGTCATCAAGCCGCGCTGGCTGCGCGGCGCCGTGCAGCAGCATTTCGCCCACAAGAACACGGAACACCTGTACGACGTGATTGAAGCGCGGTGCCAGGGTGAGGTGCCGCCAAACCTCGTCATGCTGAGCGAGCACAGGGAGTTGGGCGCGCTTGTCTCTGAGAGCGATGTCGTCCTCTCGCTGTATTCGACGGCGATTTTGAACGCGATGCTGCAGGACAAGCCGGTTCTGATTCTGACCGGATGGGACTGTGAAGACAAGTGGGATCTGCGCAGCAAGACGACCATCCGCAACATGAAGGAGTTCTTCTCCACGAGCGGATGCGCGGTGGATATCGGCGAGGTGTGCGATTATCTGCCGAAGGGGCTGAAGACCTGCGAGCGCTTCATGCAGGAAGTCATGCCGTATCGGGATCCGGCGGCGGGCCGGATCGTCGACACGATGGAATACGTCCACTCGGCATTCCTTCAAAACGGCGTCTTCCCCGCGCCGGGCACGGTGCGGTTCGAAACGCTGAAGGCCGATTTGAACCCCGACCCGCAGCGCACGTTTGAACAGCTGAAGCGGGAGCGGATCCGCGAGATCATGCAGCAGAAGCTCTACAAGGTTTCCTGCAAGGTGACGGCGCAGGTGGACTTCGGAGCGTATTACCGGCTGCTGGAGGAGCGCTGCCCGTGCTGCGAACTGACGGAAGCTGGCTTTGAAAAGCTTGGCGCAGAACTCAACCGGCAGAAGAACGAGTGCCTGATCGCAAACGGGGATGCGCTGAACGGGGACGGCATCGACCAGTCCTTCTACTTTGACGCCTGCTTCCAGCAGGGCATGGAAGAGAAGATCCTGTCTTTCCCACAGGAGAAAGTGCGGTGCGAGGCGGTTTACGACTACTACGCCGGACTTATTTACGAAAACAGGGAAGAGAGGCCGGAAGCGGTGCGGCGCTATGTCCGCTTTCTGACCTGGTCGACGGCGCGGAGCTTCTGCAAATACAGGCAGGAGGAAGCGTACAACACGTGCCGGCCGTTCCACGTCATCTTCTACGATTATGACGGGAAAAACGTGGACCTGCAGACGTTTGCGTCGCTGTACTGTGGCTTTTTCGAGAAGAAAAACGATACATATGTCGATCCCGCGGTGATCCGGTGGGCCGGCGAAAAACTGATGGCCCATCTGGATGAACTGAAGAAGGAAAATCCGGAACTGGCGCTGCGGGCGGCCGGATACTTCTACAGCCGCGGCGGGGACGAACTTATGGAGGAACGCGCAAAGCAGCTGAGAGAGCAGCAGGAACGCATCGCCGCGCTGGAGGCGGAGCTTGCCGCGCTGAAAGGTTCCAGATCCTACAAGCTGGGAAGAATGCTGACCGCGCTGCCCAGACGGGCGAAACGGCTCGTCCGGCAGAAGGAAAAATAAGAGAGTGAGTGGGGAGGAAAATTCGGATGAGTATTGCTGCTTTTATTCCGATCAAAGCCAATTCGGAACGGGTGCCCGGAAAGAATTTCCGGCCTCTCAACGGTAAAAAGCTCTACCGCTACCTGTGCGAGCACGCTGTTGCTGCGGACTGTTTCGACGAAATCTACGTCGATACGAACAGCGACGAAATCAAGGAATACGCGACGAAGATGGGGCTGGGTGTCATCGACCGGAAGCCGGAGTTGGCGCTGAGTACCGCCAACGGAAACGACGTGCTGGTGCACCAGTTTGAGTTGTTTCCGAATTATGATTACTACGTCCAGCTCTTTGTCACGGCGCCTTACCTGCAGCCCTCGACCATCCGCAGGTGCGTGGAGATGCTGACGACGAGTGAAACGTACGACTCCTGCTTCACGGCGACGGAGCACCATGGCTTTTTCTGGCTGGCGGGCACGCCGGTCAATTACCGCCCGGGCATCCTGCCGCGCAGCCAGGATATGCTTCCGGTCATCGAGGAGACGACGGGGTTGTACGGCATCAAGCACGACGCCCTGGACCGCTACCGCTGCCGCATCGGCAGAAATCCGTATATCCACATCGTAAGCCCGTACGAGGCCGTGGACATCAACACGGAGGACGACCTGAAGATTGCGGCCAGCATCGGACAGATCATCTACGGACACAAGGCGGAAGTCGAAGGCTGAGCCTTCGCGGTGCGGCAACGGCCGTGCTTGACACAAAAGGCCAAAACGTTATAATGGAAATGATCGGAAGGTCGTTTACTTCTTTGTATTACAAGCAGTTTCAGCGCCCGGTGCCGCGGCGCTCAGGACAGAAAAAGAGGAAAACTGTGAAGATACTGGGTTTTGATCTGGGTGACGGCGAAAGCTGCGTAACCCTGCTGGACGGAAGCTCCGCGGTGGAGCCGCGCGTTTTGCCGCTGATGGGACAGCTCTCGATCCTCTCTGCGGTCGGCTACATTTCCGGGCGGATCGTAATCGGCGACACGGCCAGCGTGCAGGCCGGATCCGAGGACGCCCGGGTGCGATTCAAATCCCGTTATCTGATTGATCCGGCCGCGTCGGCGGATATCCGCGCTTTCGCGCAGGGGGTCGTCGCCGAACTCATGCGCAGCGAGCCGGCGCTTATGGCGGAGGTCACCCACACCGTCGTCGGCTGCCCGGCCGGCTGGGGAGAGGGCAGACGCGAGCAGTACGCCGCGCTGATGGAATCGGCGGGCTTTCCGAATGTGCGCGTCGTGCCCGAGTCGCGTGCGGCCTTTCTTTATGCGAGACACGCACGGGGGCTGCGCGTCGACGCGGACAGGATGCGCAGGAGCGCCATGGTGATCGACGTGGGCAGCTCCACGACGGATTTTGCCTACATCATCGACGGACACCAGCAGGATCTTTCGCTTTTCGGAGACACCAATCTGGGCGGCGGCCTGCTGGACGAACTGATCCTGCGGCATGCCGTCGAGACGAGCGCGGACAGGGCGGAGCTTGAGCGCGTACTGAAGGAAAGCCCGGCCTGGTACAGCTATTGCGAACTGGAAGCGAGGCGCCTGAAGGAAAAGTACTTTCTGGATGAAAAAGCAGGCGAGGGCACCGGCCTTTCCAAGCGCGTGCTCGTCTGCTATGACAAAGCGCTCATCCTGGAGATGAAGCTCACCCGCTCTGCGGTAGAGGAATTGATCCGCGAACCGATCCCGGCCCTGGGCGGCAAGAGCTTCCTGTCCTGCCTGCAGGATACGCTGCGCACCGCAGCGGAAGTGAGCCGGAAGTGTCCGCCCGGCGTCGTCATCCTCACGGGCGGCGCAAGCCGGATGGGCTTTTTGAAGGAGGAGGTCCGCGCGGCGTTCCCGGACAGCCTCTCCGTCATGACGCCGGAGCCGGAGTGCTCGATTGCGCGCGGTCTGGCGTATGCGGGACGCGTCGACGAGAATCTTGCGGTATTCCGCAGGGAGGTCGCGTCCATCGCCCATGGCGAAACCCTGTCCAGGCTGGTTTCCGCCAGCGTGCATGAACTGTACGAACCGATTGCCGAATCGCTCTACAGCGTGGCGGTGGACAGCACGCTGGAGTCCGTCGGGCTGTGGAAGCACGGCGGCATTTCGACCGTCGACGAACTGGACGCCATGATCGGCCAGAAGATTGCGGCTGCCTTTTCCGGAGACGCCGTCCGTTCGGGGCTTGAGGACGCCGTTCAGTCGTGGCTTTCGGGCCTCATGCGGACGCTGGAAAACGAACTGACCGCGCTGTGCGTGCGCTGCGGCGTGCCGCCGGAGCATATGTCGCTGGGGGCGATGCCGCTCAGGACGGGCCTCTCGGGGGTAAAGCTGTCCCTGACGGACGCGATGGGGATGGACTGGCTTTCCGGACTGATGGGCGTCGTCTTCGCGGCGATCGGCGCGGCCGTGTGCGGCGGCGGAGGGATTGCGGTGATCGGAACGGGGCCGGTCGGGATCCTGACGGGCGCCGTCGTGGGCATCCTGGTGGCGCTCATCGGGCGATCCGGTATGGAGAAAGCGCTCCGGCGTGCGACAATTCCGGTTTTCCTGCGCGGGCTCGTTACGGAACGGGCAGTCCGGCGCGGAATGGAGCGGCAAAAAGAAGACATCAAGCGGGAAATCATCAGCAGCCTGGCGGATCCGGCGAACGGCTTCGCCGCACGGCTGACTCAAAGCCTCGGCGAGACGCTGGGTGCCCAGTTGGAACAGATGGCCAAAAACGCGGAGATGTCCATTTCAGCTTGACCGACCGCGGCAGCGGTGAATGAACGGAAAAGGAGGAGGACTGTATGGAATTTCACGTCTATGAAAATGCGAGGGCAGCCTGTGAAGCGGCCGGCGTGCTGATCGCGGCGCAGATCACGAGGAAGGGCGACAGCGTACTGGGACTGGCGACAGGGTCGACCCCCATCCCTGCGTACGAGATGCTCGTTTCCTGGTACAAGCGGGGCGTGATCGACTTCGACCGTGTCCGCACCTTCAACCTGGACGAGTATGTCGGTATCGACGAAAAGAATCCGCTTTCCTATCATTCGTTTATGGAAGAGCATCTCTTCAGCAAGGTCAATCTGCGGCCCGAAAACGTCCATCTGCCCAGCGGGCGTTCTTCGCTGGACGGCGTGGCTTATGACGAGGCCATCCGGCAGGCGGGCGGCATCGATATCCAGCTGCTCGGAATCGGGCGTAACGGACACATCGGTTTCAACGAGCCGGCGGCGGATTTTACGTATGGCACGCACGTGGTGACGCTGACGGAGGACACCATTGAAGCCAACGCGCGCTTTTTCAACAGCGCGGACGACGTGCCGCGCCAGGCGATTTCCATGGGGATCGGGAACATCATGAGCGCCCGGTGCGTCGTGCTGGTGGCGACCGGCGAAAGCAAGGCGAACGCCGTTTACCGGACCATCCGCGGTCCGATCACGCCGGAGGTACCCGCGTCGATCCTTCAGCTTCATCCGTGCTGCGTCATCCTGACGGACCGGGAAGCCGGGAAGCTCATGACGGATTGATTCAAAAAGGGGGAGAAGCATGCTGCTTGAAAACGGGCTGCTGTTTGTCGACGGGCGTTTCATCCGCGCATCGGTGCGGACGGCAGGCGGTCGGATCACCGGAATCGGGGATCTGACGCCAGAGGCGGGCGAGCGCGTGTACGACTGCGGCGGAAATCACGTGCTGCCGGGGTTTGTGGATATCCATATCCATGCGTATGGCGGCGCGGACTGCATGCGCGGGGAGGCGGACGTGCGCGCGATGAGCCGCGGCCTGCTTGAGACCGGTACGGCGGCTTTTGTGCCGACGACGATGAGCGCGACGAAGGAGGAGACCCGATCGGCTCTTTCAGGCATACAGGCGGTCTGCGACCGGCAGGAGCCTAGCGGTGCCGCAGTACTGGGCGCCCACATGGAAGCGCCGTTTTTGAACCCTTCCTACAAAGGAGCCCAGCGCGAGGAGTGCCTGATGGCTCCGTCAGCGGAGGCTTACGGGCAGCTGACCCGGGGAATCCGCTGTGTGCGGATGATGACGCTTGCGCCGGAGCTCCCTGGGGCGACGGAACTCATCCGGACACTGGCGGCGCGCGGAATTGTGACCTGTGCGGCGCACTCCGGGGCGTCGGCTGAGGATATCCACGCGGCTGCGGACGCAGGTCTCACGCAGATAACGCATCTGTTCAACGCGCAGACGCCGCTGCATCATCGGAAACCGGGGATCCCCGGGGCCGGGCTTGCGGACGACCGCATCCTGGTGCAGATGATTGCGGACGGAATTCACCTCCACCCGGACGTTCTGAGGATCGCGGCGTTGTGCAAGGGAAGCAAAGGCGTCGCGCTGATTTCGGATTCGATGGAGGCTGCGGGGCTCCCGGAGGGGGAGTATGAGCTGGGCGGCCAGCGCGTCATCGTGAAAGGCGGAGCCGCGCGGCTGGAGAGCGGCGTGTTGGCGGGGTCCACCCTCGTCCTGCACCGCGCGGTGACGAATATGATCCGCCTGGCCGGAATGAGTCCGGAGACCGTCATTCCCATGGCGACCCGCACGCCGGCCGACTCCGTGGGCGCTGCTGAATATGGCCGGATCGAACCGGGAGCGGTCGGGATCTTTGCCCTGATGGACGGAAACTGGGATTACGCGGGCGTTGTGGATACGCGCACCGCCCCCTAAGCAGAAGGAGACAGAATGGAACACGAGAAAATCGAACGGATCAACGAACTGGCGAGGAAAAAGAAGACCATCGGTCTGACCCCTGCCGAGCTGGAAGAACAGGCGGTGTTGCGCCGGCAGTACCTGGACGAATTCCGCGCGAACATGGAGGAGACCCTGAAGCGGGTGCGCGTGGAGCAGGAAGACGGGACGTACAAACCGCTGATCAAACGGGATAAACTGAACTGAACCGGAAAAGGAAGGACCCCTGCATGGCTGCTGTGCCTGCAGGGGTCCTGTTTTTTTTAAATCCGGCCGCTTTACTTCGAAGAATCCGCCTTTGGACGGGCTTCCCAGGCCGCGGCGGCCTCCTCGGCCAGATGCTCCTGTTCGAGCAGCTGCCGCTGTGCGGCAGCCTTTGCCTCGGCGTCTTTTGCGACGGCGAGCATGAGGCGGATGCGGTTCTCCTGATTGACCTTGGTCGCGGAGAGGTCGTAGTCGATGGGAACGATGTTGATGCCGGGGTGGACTTCCGTCAGCCGGCGGATCATTCCCTTGCCGTTGATGTGGTTGGGCAGGCAGCCGAAGGGCTGCGTGCAGATGATGTTTTCATAGCCGTTTTCCGCAAGCTCCAGCATCTCGGCGGTCAGCAGCCATCCTTCGCCCATCTTGCTGCCGTAGCCGATGACGCCGTCCACGAGCCCCTTGATGTGCTGGTAGGCCGTGGGCGGAACAAAAGCGGGGTGGGCGGCGACCGCTTCGATCAGCATGCGCTCCATGCTCTCCACGTAGCGGAGAAACAGCTGGCAGAAGATCTTCTTTAGACGGCTGCCTCCGTAAAGACGGATGTCTTCCACGCGGTTGTCGATCTTGAACTCGATAAAGGCCATAATGCCGGGAAGCATGTATTCGCAGTCCTGCGTCTGCAGGAAGGCCTCCAGACCGTTGTTGCCCAGAGAGGAGTACTTGACGTAGATTTCGCCGACGATGCCCACGCGCGTCTTCCGTTCCCGGCTTCTGCCAATGTTGTCGAAGTCATTGACGATTGCGCGGAGGTTTTCGCGCATATCCCGGCGGGAAAGGCCGCGGCCCTTGTTATACTGGCCAATGAGCGCGTCGTTCCATTTTTCGATGAGCGCGTTCGTATCGCCCTTGTGCTGCTCGTAAGGCCGCGTCTGGTTGGAGACGCACATGATGCAGTCGCCGTAAACCAGGGAGGCGACGAGCTGCCGGATGAGCGGGACGGTGATCTTGAAGCCGGAGGCCTTCTCCAGGCCGGACAGATTGACGGAGATGACCGGAATCTGCGAGAGCCCGGCCTTTTTGAGCGCCTTCCGGAGCAGGAAGATGTAATTGCTGGCGCGGCAGCCGCCGCCCGTCTGGGTGATCATGAGGGCGACCTTGTTCAGGTCGTATTCGCCGGAATGGAGCGCATCCAGGAACTGGCCGATGACCAGCAGGGCGGGGACGCAGGTGTCGTTGTGGACGTACTTGAGCCCTTCGGCCATGACGCCCGGGCCGCTGTTGTGGAGCACGACGGCGTTATAGCCGTTTAAACGCAGCACCTTCTCGATCAGAGAGAAGTGGAACTCCAGCATATTGGGGATGAGGATGGTGTAGCCCGCCTCCCGCATCTCCTTTGTAAACTCGACGTGTTCGCTGTCCACGCTCAGGCCCCCCTCTGCGCTTGTTGATCGATGGCGGCAAACAGAGAGCGGAGCCTGATGCGCACCGCACCCAGGTTGGTGATCTCATCAATCTTGATCTGCGTGTAAATCTTGCCCCGGCTTTCCAGAATCTCGCGGACCTCGTCCGTGGTGATCGCATCGACGCCGCAACCGAAGGAGACGAGCTGAACGAGGTCCATGTCGGGCTGCGTGGCGATATACCGGGCGCTGGCATAGAGCCGGGCGTGATACGTCCATTGGTTGAGGACGCCGGTCGGCTCCTTGTGCATGTGCCAGGAGAGCGCGTCTTCCGTCACGACGGCGGCGCCGAACCCGGCGATCAGACGGTCGATGCCGTGGTTGGTCTCCGGATCGACGTGGTAAGGCCGGCCGGCCAGCACGATGATCCGGCGGCCTTCCTGACGGGCTTTCTCAATGTAGGAGGCTCCTTCGCGGCGGACGTCCTGCATATAGCGCTCGTACGCGTCATAGGCGGCGTCGCAGGCCCGGCGCACCTCTTTCTTTTCCAGATCGGGGTAATACTGCCGCAGCAGCGCGAAGAGCTTCCCCGGGAAATCACGGCGGTGATCGATGCCGAGGTAGCCGTGAATAAAGCGGATAGAGCGTACGGCGGGGATATTGGCGGCGACGACCTCCGGATAGTAGGCGACGACGGGGCAGTTGTAGTGGTTGTCACCCAGCTTTTCGTCGATGTTGTAACTCATGCAAGGGTAGAAGACGGTCCCCACGCCGTTGCGGATGAGCCAGTCGATGTGCCCGTGCACGAGCTTTGCCGGGAAGCAGACCGTATCGGAAGGGATGGTCGACTGTCCGGCGATGTACAGGCTCCTGCCGGAGAAGGGTGAGACGACGACGTCGAACCCCAGCTGTGTGAACAGCGCGTGCCAGAAGGGCAGCAGTTCGTACAGGTTGAGTGCGAGTGGGAGACCGATTTTGCCGCGGGGCGCGTCCGCCGGATGGCTGTCGCGGAGCCGGCTGAGCAGCTGCTGCTTGTAGGCATAGAGGTTAAGACCGCTGTCCGCGCGTTCGCCCTTGACCGGCCTGTCGCAGCGGTTGCCGCTGATGAAACGCCTGCCGCCCGGGAAAGTGCTGATGGTCAGCCGGCAGTGGTTCTCGCAAAGGCCGCAGCGGGTCTGGCGGACGTCCTGCCTGAAGCCCGCGAGCTCTTCGTAGGAGAGCAGCGTGCTCTGGACGGGGTGCCTCTTCTGCTGGTCCATCGCGTACAGCGCGGCGCCGTACGCGCCCATGAGGCCGGAGATGTCCGGCCGGATGACTTCCGTATTCAGTTCTTTTTCAAAGGCGCGCAGAACGGCGTCGTTGAGGAACGTGCCGCCCTGGACGACGATGCGGTGGCCCAGGTCCTCCGGACCGGAGCAGCGGATGACCTTGTACAGCGCGTTTTTGACGACGGAGATGGACAGTCCGGCGGAAATGTCGGTGATGTCCGCGCCGTCTTTCTGGGCCTGCTTGACGGAGGAGTTCATAAAGACGGTGCAGCGGGAACCGAGGTCGACGGGCTTTCTGGAGGCCAGGCCCAGCTTCGCAAACTCGCCGATGTCATAGCCGAGCGCGTTGGCAAAGGTCTGCAGGAAGGAGCCGCAGCCGGAGGAACAGGCCTCGTTCAAAAAGATGTTGTCGATGACGCCGCCGCGGATTTTGAAGCATTTGATGTCCTGGCCGCCGATGTCGATGATAAAGTCGACGTCCGGCATGAAGGATTTGGCGGCGGTATAGTGCGCGATGGTCTCGACGATGCCCAGGTTGACGCCGAACGCGCTGCGGATCATGTCCTCACCGTAGCCTGTGACGGCGCTGGACGCGATTTCCCACTGGGGGTATTTCGAACGGAGATCAAGGAGAAAATCCCGCACGTGGGGGACGGGATCCCCGCTGTTGGACTGGTACCGGGTAAACAGAAGCTCGCCGTTTTCCGAGATGACGGCGGATTTGATGGTCGTGGAGCCGGAGTCTATGCCGACGAAAACCCGCCCCCTGTAGGTGTCGGGATCGGCTTTTTTGACCTTTGCCGAGGCGTGCCGGCTGAGGAAAGCGTTCAGCTCCTCCTGGGAGGAGAACAGAGGCGGAAGCGCCCGGTAGCTCTCCGTGCTGTGGAAGGCGTCGATCGCCTCGACACAGTCGGAGAGAAGCAGCAGCGGCGAGGGCTGCCAGGCCGCGCCGATGGCGACGTAGTAGAGGGAGTTCTCCGGGCATACGCCTTTGAGCTTCAGCGTCTCGTCAAAGCAGCTGCGCAGCTCCGAGAGGAAGGTAAGCGGCCCGCCGAGGTAGACGACGTTCCCTTCGATCGGCCTGCCCTGGGCGAGGCCGGCAATCGTCTGGTTGACGACCGCCATGAAGATGGAACGGGAGACGTCCGTGTGCTTGGCACCCTGGTTGAGCAGGGGCTGCACGTCGGTCTTGGCGAAGACGCCGCAGCGGGACGCGATAGTGTAGGTCCGCTCCGCTTTGGCGGCCAGGCGGTTCATTTCGTCGGGGGTGATTCCGAGCAGCGTCGCCATCTGGTCGATGAAAGCGCCGGTGCCGCCGGCGCAGGAGCCGTTCATGCGGACTTCGAGCGTACCCTTCAGGAACAGTATTTTGGCGTCTTCACCGCCCAGCTCAATGACGACGTCCGTCCCGGGCCGGTAGCGGTCGACGGCGACCTTGGTGGCGTAAACCTCCTGCACGAAGGGGATGTTGGAGCCCAGGGCGAGCCCCATGCCCGCGGAACCGGAGATGCACAGCTGGACCGGCTTGCCCTTTACGATATCGGCGTCGATCTTGGTCAGCAGTTCGCGCGTTTTCTGTGTGATGAGGGAAAAGTGCCGCTCATAGCAGCTGTAAACGATGTGGTCGTCCTGATCCAGCAGGACGCACTTGATGGTCGTGGAACCGATATCCAGCCCCAGACGGTAGCAATCGGACATAGAAAGAACCTCGCAATAAAGGGTGATGCGTTACTTGTGCGGAATATAGCCCTCATGGCAGAGCAGCTCGGCGATCAGAACGCCGCCGCCGGCCGCGCCGCGCACGGTGTTGTGGGAGAGGCCGACGAAACGCCAGTCGAAGAGCGAATCGCCGCGGAGCCTGCCCAGGGAAATGCCCATGCCGTTTTGAAAGTCCCGATCGAGCCTCGTCTGCGGCCGGTCATCCTCATCGAAATACTGAAGGAAGGGATGGGGGGCGCTGGGCAGGTTCAGCTTCTGCGGCAGGCCTTCAAAGCTCCGCCAGCAATCGATGATCTCCTCTTTGGAAGCCTTCTTTTCGAAGCTGGCCCAGCAGGTGGACAGATGCCCGTCGGCGACCGCGACGCGCACACAGTGCGCGCTGATGAGCGGGGCTTTTGCGGGGACGATGGCGCCGTCTTCAATGCGGCCCCAGATTTTGAGCGGCTCCTGCTCGCTCTTCTCCTCTTCTCCGCCGATATAGGGGATGACGTTGTCCACCATCTCCGGCCAGCGCTCAAAGGTTTTGCCCGCGCCGGAAATCGCCTGGTACGTGGAGACCACGAGCCGTGTCGGCGAGAGGTGCAAAAGCGCGGTGAGAGCGGGCACATAGGACTGGATGGAGCAGTTCGGCTTTACGGTGATAAACCCGCTGCGCGTGCCCAGCCGCCTGCGCTGGAAGGGGATGATCTCGGCATGCTGCGGATTGAGCTCCGGGATGATCATCGGCACGTCGGGCGTGTGACGGTTGGCGGAATTGTTGGAAACGACGGGCGTTTCGCTGCGTGCATACGCCTCCTCCAGGGCACGAATTTCGCCCTTGGGCATGTTCACCGCGCAAAAGACGAAATCCACACGGGAGGAAACGGCCTCCACATCGGAGGCGTCCAGCACCGGCATGCTTCGGACGCTCTCCGGAACAGGCCAGGAGAACGCCCAGCGGCCGGCGACGGCCTCCTCGTAGGTTTTCCCGGCGCTTCTGCCGGATGCGGCCAGCACGGCGATCTCGAACCAGGGATGCCCGGCCAGCAGGGAAATAAAGCGCTGCCCAACCATACCGGTAGCGCCGATGATGCCGACTTTCCATTTGGAGGACATTTATAAACCCGTCCTTTCAAATTATACTTCTCACTATTCTACCATCTGACAGGTGGGTGGTCAAACACAATTTCGCGTTGATGGGCAGTTCCGGGAATTCTGTAGGTTAACGGTGAAGCCACTGCGGATGAGAAAGCAGGGCGAGAAGGAGAAGGTGCGCGGGATAAAACCCGTAGGAGAACCACTTCGGCAGGGAGAGCCGCTTTTTCAGCGGCAGCGCCGTAAAAAGCACGGCGGGCAGCGCATAAACCCGCATGGCAAAGGACTGGCCGAAGAGCACGTAGCCGCTGCCGTCCCGCGACCAGGCATACCAGAAGGAGGTGACGCAGAGCGCGTACAGAACGGGATACTGCAGCAGCGGATAGCACAAAAGGATGAAACGCACGCCGTTTATGCCGTAATCCAGAGAGGACGCGAAGCGCTCACAGAGGATGTAGAGCCCGGCGGCCAGGATAAAGCGGCGCTGCCGGAAGGCGAGAAGGATGGAAAGGGAAAGCGCCAGCGTGAGGAGAATGCTGGGCTTTTGCCAGGACTGCACATAGAAATTCCAGGCGGAGAGGACCGGGTTTTGCGGGAAAGGAACGCTGTATATGGCGGCGTTCTCGTGTGCCAGGCCGAGCGCGTACAGGGGCTGGGAGACGAGCGCCAGCAGGACGACCCGCTCCAGATACCGCGCCGGGTTGCGCGTGCAGGCGGCCCCTACCGCGATGCAGTAGCCGAACAGCGGGAAGGCGAGCCGGCCGATGAGCCGGAGCGCCGGGACCTGTGGGAACACCATCTTGCCGAAGTGGTCGCACAGCATGGACAGGAAGGCAATCCATTTGATGAGGCCGGTGTTGTTGTTCGTCCGCACCGCCGACGGAGCGATCAGGTTGTCTGCGAGGCTCATGGGTGTCCCTCCGCATAAAGAATCAGGATGGCTCATCATACCATTTGCTGCAGGTTTGTGCAATTGAAAAAGGCAAGGGGACAGGCCCCTTGCCGGAAAAACGGGTTTTCTTTACTGAACCGTATACTCGGGTTCGCCCGAGGCAGTCAGCCTGCCGCCGGCAGCGTCGACGGTGATGACCGTCCTGGGCGCGAGATCGCCGGAGATGATCTCCTTGGCGATAAGCGTCTCCACGTTGCGCTGGATGTAGCGCTTGAGCGGCCGCGCACCGTATACCGGGTCGTAGCCCTGCGAGACGATGAGGCTCCGGGCTTCGGGGGTCAGCCGCATGGAGAGCTGCTTGTCCTTCAGGCGGCGGTTCAGGTCGCAAAGCTGCAGATCGACGATGCGGTCGATTTCATCGCGCGTCAGCGGCTTGTAGAAGACAATCTCGTCCAGCCGATTCAGGAACTCCGGGCGGAACTGCGTCTTGAGCATCGCATCGACCTGGGCGCGCGCGCCCTCCGTAATCTGCCCGTCGGCGTCGATGCCTTCCAGAATGGCGGAGGAACCCAGGTTGCTCGTCAGGATGATGATCGTGTTCTTGAAGTCCACCGTGCGGCCCTGGGAATCGGTAATCCGTCCGTCGTCCAGAACCTGCAGCAGGACGTTGAAGACGTCCGGGTGCGCTTTTTCAACCTCGTCGAAGAGGATGACGGTGTAGGGCTTGCGGCGAACGGCCTCCGTCAGCTGTCCGCCCTCATCGTAACCGACGTATCCCGGAGGTGCGCCGATCAGGCGGGCGACGCTGTGTTTCTCCATGTACTCGCTCATGTCGATGCGCACCATGTTCTTCTCGTCGTCGAACAGCGCTTCGGCCAGTGCTTTCGCCAGTTCCGTCTTGCCGACGCCCGTGGGGCCGAGGAACAGGAAGGACCCGATCGGCCTGTTGGGGTTCTGGATGCCGGCACGGCTGCGGAGAATGGCGTCGCAGACCTTGGAGACCGCCTCGTCCTGACCGATGACGCGCTGGTGCAGCGTTTCGTCCAGATGGAGCAGCTTCTCGCGTTCGCCTTCCATGAGCCGGGCCACGGGGATACCGGTCCACCGCGCGATGATCCGGGCAATCTCTTCCTCTGTGACCTTGTCGCGGAGCAGGGAATGATCGCTGCGCGCCTCTTCGGCCAGCTTTTCCTGCCGGCTCAGTTCTTCCTGCAGCTGGGGCAGGCGGCCGTACTTCAGCTCGGCGGCGCGGTTCAGGTCATAATCCCGCTCGGCCGCGGTAATCTCCGCGCCGATCTGCTCGATTTCCTCGCGCAGCTTCTGTACTTTGCTGATCGAGTTTTTCTCGTCCTCCCAGCGGGCCTTCATCGACGAGAAGCGCTCGCGCATGTCGGCCAGCTCCCGGGTGAGAACGTCCAGCCGCTCTTTGGAGAGGGGGTCATCTTCCTTCTTCAGCGCGGCCTCCTCGATTTCGTGCTGCATGATCTGCCGGCGGATGTCGTCCAGCTCCTGCGGCATGGAATCCATCTCCGTGCGGATGGTCGCACACGCTTCGTCGACGAGGTCAATCGCCTTGTCGGGGAGAAAACGGTCTGAAATGTACCGGTTGGAGAGGGTGGCGGCGGCGATCAGGGCCTGATCCTGGATTTTGACGCCGTGATACACCTCGTAGCGCTCTTTGAGGCCGCGCAGGATGCTGATCGTGTCCTCGACCGTCGGCTCCGAAACCAAGACGGGCTGGAAACGGCGCTCCAGCGCGGCGTCCTTTTCGATGTACTTGCGGTATTCGTTCAGCGTCGTGGCGCCGATGCAGTGCAGCTCGCCGCGCGCCAGCATGGGTTTGAGCAGGTTGCCGGCGTCCATGCTGCCCTCGGTCTTGCCGGCGCCCACGATGGTGTGCAGCTCATCGATGAAGAGGATAATCTGTCCGTCGCTCGCCTTGATTTCGCCCAGGACGGCCTTGAGGCGCTCTTCAAACTCGCCGCGGAATTTGGCGCCCGCGATCAGCGCACCCATATCCAGCGAGAAGATCGTGCGGTCCTTCAGGCTGTCGGGAACGTCGCCGCGGACAATGCGCTGCGCGAGCCCTTCGGCGATGGCCGTCTTGCCGACGCCGGGCTCGCCGATGAGGACCGGGTTGTTCTTCGTCTTCCGGGACAGGATGCGGATAGTGTTGCGGATTTCCTGATCCCTGCCGATGACGGGGTCCAGCTTGTTCTTGCGGGCGAGGTCCACCAGATCCTGGCCGTACTTCTTCAGCACGTCGTAGGTGGATTCCGGGTCTTCGCTGGTGACGCGCGTATTGCCGCGGACGGACTGGAGCGCCGTCAGGAAGGCGGGACGCGTGATCTGGCTGCCGTCAAACAGGGCGCGCGTCTGCGTGTCCGGACGGGCCAGCAGCGCGAGAAACAGGTGCTCTACCGAAATATACTCGTCGCCCATCTGCCGCATCTCGGATTCGGCCTGGGAGAGCGCCGCGGTAAAAGCGGAAGAGGGATAAGGCTGCTGATTGGATCCGCTGATCCTGGGCAGGCGGGCGAGCAGCGCCTCGACGCTGTCCCGGAACGCGCCTGATTGTACGCCCATCTTTGTGAGGAGGTTGGGGATGAGGCCGTCCTCCTGCGAGAGAAGCGCGAAGAGGAGATGCGCCGGCTCAAGCTGGCTGTTGCCGTACTGCTGCGCAGTACTCTGGGCGCTTTGGATGGCTTCGATGGATTTCTGGGTAAAACGGTTCATATCCATATGATCGACCTTCTTTACTGTGAAGTCCGAATATACTTTCTTTGTCCTTCGGCAGCTGAAGTATAACACAGCGCTAAAGGTCAGTAAAGGTCAAAAATAGACAAATTTGTCAAAATGAAATGCAGGGTGTTGTCCATCTTACGGGATGAGAAGGCCGGGGGATACCCTGAATTTGCGGTAACGGCGCCCTCTCGCGTCCCGGTAGGCGCCCCATGGATCCGGCACCATGACGGTCACGGTCTTGCCCACGCGGGCGACGGTACCGGTAAGCGGCCTGTCTTCGAAGACGAAGCGAACCTGTGCGCCCGGAACGATGCCGGCGGCAGCCGCCTCAGCTGACCGGGTCGGAAGCGCGTGAACGGTTTCGGTATGCCCGAACAGCCCGTGGGCCAGGGTGAGAAAACGCTTTGAATGGCCCGTACGGCCAAAGAGCGCGTACTCTGCCGCGTGGATAACCTCGTGCTCGAAGACGATGAGAAAGGCCTCCTGGGGCGTCTGGACCGTGAGCCCGTTCAGGTGGAACGGCCCCTTGCGCAGGCGAAAGAGAAAATCGGTCGACAGGCGGATCTCACACCCCGAAAAAGAGCCGGGCTGCCGGCTGTAAACGAATTTGCCGGCAGCGCTGGTCATACGGGAGGAGACCGTTACGGGGAGGTCTCCGTAGGTTCTCAGCAGGAAGCCGCCTAAACAAAGGCGATCGACCTCGTCCCGCATCCTTAGGAGGGTGGCGGTACGGATCGATCGGATCGGCAGCGATGCAAATCCCGGGTCGGACGCGGCAAGCGCGGAGAGGATCTGCCGCCGGTTCTCGCTGATCTGTCCGGGGGCCAGCGGGAAGGGGAAAGGCAGCGCCCGGGAAGCGCGGCCGCTCATCTGACGTCATCCAGCGCGATCTCGACCCGGACAGCCCGGCCGACAATGCGCACGTCGCTGATGTGCAGAGCCTCCGGTTCCACGTCGCGGTCTCCGCTCTGGATGAGAATCTGCGAGTTGCCCAGCAGCATGATTTTCCGGAGGCAGCGGTGTGCACCGTATTCCAGCAGCATGATGGCGCCGTTGACGGGAAGGTTCTGCGGAACGATCAGCACGAGATCCCCTTTTTCGATGCGCATGCTGTGCATGGAATTGTCCGGTGCCTGGAACCAGACGACCTTGTCCGGGTTGGCTCCGCAGATCTTTCCTTCCTGTACGGGCATGAGCTTGCGCCCGGTCTGCATCCATGCGGCGTTCATGATCGGGACCGGCTTTAAGACGCTGCTCAGCGCGTCCAGCCAGATTCCGGACGGAGAGCCGCCCTTTGTTTCCTGCTTGGGTGAGGGGGCGGCTTTGGGCTCGGCTTTGGGCGGCTCGGATGAGCGCTCCCCGGCCTCTTCCGCCTTCTGCGGGGCGGTCAGCGTCTGCAGATCGACCGTCGCCGCAATTTCGTCCAGCGAGAATTCCGCCTCCTGATGCTGCGAGATGCCGATCCGCTTGAGAATGCGCCGCGCCTGATCGTCCTGTATGATGCGGCGTCCTTCCTCCACGTCTTTGAGATAGCCCTCGGAGATGCCGCACATCCGAGCCACCTGCTTGCGGGTCATCTTCTGACGCGTTCTTTCCAGCAACAATAAATCGCCCAGTCTGCTCATCGTCAAGTCCTCCTGATTTGGTGCATAGATTATAGCCCAAAGGCAGGCGGAAGACAACCCGGGAGGAGAAGGCACCGCAACACCCGCACCGGGCGAGATATACGGCGTACCTTGAAAAAAGGACGGGGAATCGGTATAATGTCGCTGTATGGTTTTATCATGGCGGGATGGAGTTGTCTGCTATGCCGAAAAGGGGACAGCAAACGGGGCTTGAGCAGCCCGCAAAAAGAACGAGCACTGTCCGCAAAAAGACGAAACAATCGAACGAAGGCCTGTCCAAGCAGATCAAGACGCTGATCGGCGTCTTGATCGTCCTGGTCCTGATTCTCTGTGCCCTTTTGCTTGCGGAACGGATGCTCAAACAGCGCCTGAGCGTCCGCGGACAGGCGGAGAATACGGGGGGCGCGGCGCTTTTCCCGAGTCCTGCGGCGGAAAGCCGTGCGGCAGAGACGGAAGGCGCACTGCCCGCCGGGCAGATGGAGGCCGCAGCGGTGATAGAGCAGCCGGAGGAGACGCTGCCGATCATCATGACCAATACGCCCACCCCGACCCCAAGCCCGACGCCGACCGCGACCCCGGAGCCGACTCCGACGCCTTCGCCGTCCCCCGTGCCTGATCTGGCACACGGCGTGACGCTGAAGTCGGCCAACCTGCGGACCAGCGCGTCGGGCTCGGCCAAGGTCCGCAAGAAGGTCAAAAAAGGGGAAGCGCTGACCGTCCATGACGCCGTGACGGATTCACAGGAGCACAAGTGGTACTATATCACGCTGGATGACACGGGAACGACCGGATGGATGAGGGACTATCTGATTGAACTGACAGACGCGCAGCCCGACGCGCTCGGCGGCGCGCCTGCGGCGTCGGCGGAACCGCAGGAGACGGCTGCGGCCGTGACCGCTTCCGGCAAGGCGGAAATCGGCCGGGCCAGGACCAACCGTCCGGCCAACATCCGCAAGAAACCCATCACCAATGCCGGCATCGTCAAGCAGGTTTCGGAAGGGACGCAGCTGATTATCGTGGGCAGGGTCAGTTACCAGGATATCGAATGGTTTGAAGTGGAGACGACTTCCGGAAAGGTGCACGGTTACGTCCGGCGCTATA
Organism: uncultured Eubacteriales bacterium; assembly: GCA_902781095.1. Classification (GTDB taxonomy): domain Bacteria; phylum Bacillota; class Clostridia; order Christensenellales; family Aristaeellaceae; genus Ventricola. Next base: position 107,218 of record CACZHW010000005.1, on the reverse strand, counting down.
CGCTGAACGTCCAGTCTTTGGACGAGAACGCGGAAGTGGAACCCTACCGTGAATGAACGGCCGGGCGGGCACGGGGAGTGCGTTCTTCCTTGCGCGGATTGGCGGCAAAGAAGCCCGGGAGATGGCAAGCTTTGCTTGCACCTTTGCGTTTCAACTGCTATACTGAAATATATGCAATTTAGAACGGAGTGTTTTCCTGATGAGTAAGGCACATGTTTCGGATGCCGTAATCCGCCGGCTGCCCATGTATTACCGGCACCTGAAAGAGCTGGAAAGGGCCGGCGTGGAGCGCATATCATCCCGGGAGCTGGGCGAGAGGATGAACCTGACCGCCTCGCAGATTCGTCAGGATATCAACTGCTTCGGCGGTTTCGGCCAGCAGGGATACGGTTATCGCGTTTCGGAACTGCGGTGGCACATCGGCGAAATCCTCGGCCTGGAGAAGAATTACGAGGTGATCATCGTCGGTGCCGGTAATATCGGCCGGGCGGTCGCCAATTACGACGGGTTCACCAAAGAGGGATTCTTCGTGCGCGCGATTTTTGACGTCTCGCCTGCACTGATCGGCATGGACATCCACGGCATCCCCGTACAGCCGATGGACAGCCTGAACGGCTGGCTGAGGGAACACCGCGCGGACATCGCCGTGCTTTCGGTGCCTGCGTCACAGGCCCAGCAGACCGCGGATACGCTCGTGGAAGCGGGAATCAAGGCGATCTGGAACTTCGCGCCCGTGGATCTTCACCTGCCGGAGGATGTGGTCAGCAACCACGTCCATCTTTCCGACAGTCTCCACATCCTCACCTACCGGATGAACGAGGAAGCGCTGTTCAAATCAATTGAGGAAAATGCCCGGACAGGCGGGCAGGAGCAGATTTAATGCCGCGTGAACATCAGAATGCAAAAAGGGAAACCGAGCGTTTCCCTTTTTGGGCTGTCATTCTTCTTTTGTTTTGTGTGGTGCTTTGGCTCTTTGGTGCCAGAGAGGCGATGCGGATCCGGGCGCAATACGACGCATACAGGGAAAAAACGCTTCTGCTGAAAGCAGCGGAAGGCGTTTTTTGCAGCGGCGTGACGCTGGACGGTGTCGATCTGGGCGGCATGACACAGGCGGAGGCGAAGGCGCTTTTCGACGGGAGACAGCAGCAGCAGGCGGCGGATTTTACGCTGACCGTCTCCGTGGACGGGCGCCAGTGGCGCCTGAGCAGCGAAGTCGTGCCTCTCGTCTTCAATGCGGGGCGGCAGCTGGAGCGCGCATACCGGATCGGCCATACGGGGACGATCGACAGACGCCTGTCCGAGATCGAGACGGCAAGGACATCCGGCGTCGCGTTTTCTTCTTCTTATGAATATGACCGGGAGGCCATCGACGATCTGGTGAACATCATCGCCGCCAATGTGGACAGGGAACCGAAGGATGCGGCCCTGGACGCGTTTGATCCCGTCAGCAAAACGTTCTCCTTCCGCAGGGAGGAAGACGGCTGGCAGCTCGACAGGCAGGCGCTGGCGCAGCAGATTCTGTCCGCGCTGGACGCGCGCAACTTCGGCGAAACGGTGCAGGGAAGCGGAAACCGCGTGGAGGCGGCGGTGAAACTGCAGGATCTGGAAGGCCGGTTTGGCCTGGTTTCCACGTTTACGACACAGACGACGGCCGACAGGGACCGCAACACCAACATTTCGATCTCCGCGGCCGCGCTGAACGGCAAGGTGGTAGCGCCCGGCGAAGAGTTGTCCTTTAACAATTGCACGGGGAAGCGGACCGGCGAAAAGGGCTACCGCGAGGCGGGCGCGATCGCCGGCGGCGTGCTGGTGGACGATACGGGTGGCGGCGTTTGCCAGACCTCGTCCACGCTCTTCAACGCGGTCGTGCGCGCTGACCTTGAGATCGTGAAACGGTACGCGCACAGCTGGCCGTCTTCCTATGTGCCCAAGGGAGAGGACGCGACGGTGAACTGGCCGTCCCGCGATTTCATCTTCCGCAACAGCAGCGCTTACCCGGTCTTCCTCCTTTCGTGGTACGAGGACAGGACGGTTACGGTTGAGGTATACGGAAGGCTGCCGGATGCATGGGCGTCCATCGACCTGGAATCCAAGACGGTCAAGACGATCAAGCCCTCCAACGACACGCTCTACACCCTGGACGAGTCGCTCCCGGTCGGAACGAGACAGGCCGGACACAGCAAACACACCGGGTATATCGTCGACACGTACAAGATCTACAGGGACGCGGGCGGCAACGAAATCCGCCGGAGCAAGCTCTGGACGACGGAGTACCCGGCGACGCAGAACGAAATCCTGTATCATTGACGGATGAAAGGCAGAACATGAAAAAAGGGGATACGCGGCGCATCCAGCTGATTGAAACGGCGGAAAGGCTGTTCTATACAAACGGTTACGAGAAGACGTCCGTTCAGGATATCCTGGATGAGATGCATTTCTCCAAGGGCGGTTTCTACCACCATTTCGACAGCAAGCTGTCACTGCTGGAGGCGATTTGTGAAACGCGCGCCGCTGAGACGTGTGAAGCGGCCCGCGTGTGGCTGGACCGGGAGGATTTCGCGGCAGCGGAGAAGCTGAACGGGGTCTTCCGGGAGGGAACGCTGTGGCACAGCGGCAATGCGGGCTTCGTGTCCCTGCTGATCGGCGTCGCGTACCGGGAGGACGGCGCGCTGATGCGCGAAAAGATGAAAGCCTGCCAGCTGAACGGAATGCAGGATATCATGGAAAAACTGCTGACGGAAGGACAGAAGAGCGGCGAATTCACCGTAACGGACGTCCCGGCGACGGCGCAGATGCTGCTGCGGCTGTACATGCAGTTTACCGATGAGATCGCCTTCCTGCTGGCGGCGGAAGACGACGTGAGCCGGCTTGGGGAAGCGCTGACCCGGAAGCTGTGGGTCTACCGCGGCGCGATCGAACGGATTCTGATCGCGCCGTTCGGCAGCATCATCCTGTTCGAGGCGGACGACCTGCTGCGCCTCGGGCTGCAGATCGTGCAGGACAGAATCCGCAGGGAAGCGGGGCTGGTCCAGATGCGGATCAACCTGTAAGCGTAAAGGAACGGAGGCATTTTTGTGCTTAAAAAATCGATTGTGGCGTTTTTCATCGCCATGCTGCCGCTGATTGAACTGAGGGGGGCGCTGCCGTATGCGCTGGCCAGCGGCATCCCGACGCTGCCGGCGTATATCATCTGCATCGTCGGCAATATGTTGCCGGTGCCCTTCATCTATTTTTTTGCCACGTCCGTACTGAACTGGGGCAAAACGAAGCCGGTGATCGGCCGGTTCTGCCGTTTCTGCATCGAAAAAGGGAACCGGGCGGGAAGGAAGCTCCAGTCTTCTGCCGGCATGGGGCTGTACGTCGCGCTCATGCTGTTCGTGGGCATCCCGCTCCCCGGAACGGGCGCGTGGACGGGCACCTTTGCGGCGAGCATCCTGCACATGGATTTCAAGAAGAGCGTGCTGGCAGTGGTCGCGGGCGTCCTGCTCGCCGGCATCATCATGGGCGTGCTGACTTTCATGGGCATACAGATCCTGACCTGATAATCGACAGCCATACGGTTTTTGACCATTATGACACGAGAGTATTGACAATTAAAGACTTGTTTGATAGTCTACCCCCGCTAAAAGCCTTATAAAGAGTGGTTGAGGGAATGGGCCCGATGAAACCCGACAACCGGAACCTTCCGGTGCCAAATCCCACGGCTTTGCCGACAGATAAGGTTGCGAGAAAGAGTGCCGCCTGTTCTGTGCAGGAGAGGGCGCTTTTTTTTGCACGACGGAAAGGAAGAGAAAGATGAGAACACTGTTTACCTCCGAATCGGTTACGGAAGGGCATCCCGACAAGATTTGCGACCAGATCAGCGACGCGGTGCTGGATGCGATCCTGGCGGAGGACCCCGAGGCGCACGTTGCGTGCGAGACGTGTACGACGACCGGCCTCGTCATGGTGATGGGCGAGGTGGCGACCAAGGCCAATATCTCGGTTGACCGCATCGTGCGGCAGACGATTTGCGATATCGGTTACGACAGGGCGAAATACGGCTTCGACGGAAACACCTGCGCGGTCATCACGGCGCTGCACGAGCAGAGCCCGGACATCGCCCAGGGCGTCAACGCGGCGTTGGAGAGCCGGGAAGAGGAAAAGAAGGACATCGGTGCCGGCGATCAGGGCATGATGTTCGGCTACGCGTGCAACGAGACGCCGGAACTGATGCCGATGCCGATCGCGCTGGCGCACCGCATTACGAGGCGGCTTTCCCAGGCCCGCCGCTCCGGCGAACTGCCCTGGCTGCGGCCGGACGGCAAGAGCCAGGTTACGGTGGAATACGACGGGCACAAGCCGGTGCGCGTCGATACGGTCGTGGTGTCGACACAGCATGCGCCTGAAATTGCGTACGAAGAACTGCGCCGGGCCGTCATCGAGCAGGTCATCCGGGCGGCTGTTCCCGCGGAACTGATGGACGAGCATACGCGCTTTTTCGTCAACCCGACGGGGCGCTTCACCATCGGCGGCCCCATGGGGGATTCCGGCCTGACGGGCAGAAAGATCATCGTCGATACGTACGGCGGATACGCGCGCCACGGCGGCGGCGCCTTCAGCGGGAAGGATCCCACGAAGGTGGACCGCAGTGCGGCATATGCCGCGCGGTATGTGGCCAAGAACATCGTTGCAGCCGGCCTGGCGGACCGCTGTGAGATCGAGCTGGCGTATGCCATCGGTGTGGCGGAGCCGGTCTCCCTGCTGATCGACACCAAGGGGACGGGGAAGGTCAGCGAGGAAAAGCTGACGGCCGTCGTCCGCGAGGCCTTCGACCTGCGGCCTTCCGGCATCATCCGGATGCTCGACCTGCGGCGCCCGATCTACCGGCAGACGGCCGCGTTCGGCCACTTCGGCCGCACGGACGTCGATCTACCGTGGGAGCACACGGACCGTGTCGAACTCCTTCAGAAACTGGCCAACGCATAAAGAAAAGGGAGAGAAGCAATTCTCTCCTTTTTTGTAAAATGCTTGTTCGCGGGGCGCCGAAATGCTATAATGAAAAATGGTGCGTACAGACGTATTGTTAAAGGAGGAAAGCCCATGTCTACGGTACATGTTTTTGATCATCCGCTCATTCAGCACAAACTGTCCATCATGCGCGATGAAAAAACAGGCCCGAAGGAATTCCGCGAGCTGCTCACGGAGATCTCCACGCTCATGGCCTTTGAAGTAACCCGCGATCTCCCACTGAAGACGGTGACGGTTAAGACACCGATTTGCGAAACCCAGACCAACAAGATCGCCGGCAAAAAGCTGGCTATCGTGCCGATCCTTCGCGCCGGGCTGGGGATGGTGGACGGCATCCGCGCGCTGGTGCCGACGGCCAAGGTCGGCCACATCGGCCTGTACAGGGATCCTAAGACGCTGGAGCCCGTGGAGTATTACTGCAAGCTGCCCTCTGACGCCGAGGAGCGGGAAATCCTCCTGGTGGATCCCATGTTGGCGACGGGCGGCTCCTCTTCTGCGGCCATTGGCTTTATCAAGAAGCGCGGCTGCAAGAACATCAAGCTGGTCAGCCTGATTGCCGCGCCGGAAGGGATCGAAAGGGTGCAGAAGGACCATCCGGATGTCGATATCTTCGTCGCCCACGTGGATGAAAAACTCAATGAGCATGGCTACATCGTGCCCGGTTTAGGAGATGCCGGAGACAGACTCTTCGGAACGAAGTAAGGGCTCTGGCGCACCGTTTGGTGCGCCTTTCTCGTCAGTTTATCCGGCTGAGACCGATACCGAAACGGTTGGGGGAGAAGCTTTTGATCAGCGAACAGATTGACAACCTTCTGGACAGCGTACAGAAGCCCGCCCGCTATATGGGCGGGGAACTGAACTGCACCCTGAAAGACTGGGACAGCGTGGCAGTTCATTACGCTTTCGCGTTTCCGGACGTGTACGAGGTCGGCATGTCCCATCTGGGGTCCAGAATCCTCTACGACATCGTCAACAGGCGCGAAGACGCACTCTGCGAGCGGGTTTTTATGCCCTGGACGGATATGACTGACCTGATGCGGGAACGGAAGGTGCCGCTGTTTTCCCTGGAAACCCGCAAGCCTGTCCGCAGCTTCGACATGCTGGGCTTCACCCTCCAGTATGAGATGAGCTACACCAATATCCTGGAGATGCTGGACCTTGCGGGCATACCGCTGCACACCCGGGAGCGCACCTGGGACGATCCGGTTGTGATCGCGGGCGGCCCCTGCGCGTTCAATCCGGAACCGCTGCACTGCTTTATCGACGCGTTCTCCATCGGCGACGGGGAGGTCAACATCCTCCAGACGATCGACGTCGTGCGCCGGGCGAAGGAGGAAGGCGTATCCCGGGAAGAGTGCCTGCTGCGGCTGTCGCAGCTGCCGGGGGTCTACGTGCCCTCGCTGTATGAAACGGCTTACAACGAAGACGGGACAATCGCATCTTTCCGCCCGTTGAAGCCGGAGGTGCCTGCCGTCGTGCGCAAGAACATGATCGCGGACCTGGAAAGCGCGGCCTACCCGCTTGCGCCGGTCGTGCCGTATATGGAGATCGTCCACGACCGGATCAACATCGAAGTCCTGCGCGGCTGCACAAGGGGATGCCGCTTCTGTCAGGCGGGAATGATTTACCGGCCGGTGAGGGAGCGCAGCCGGCAGCGGGTGATGGAGCTCATCCGCGCCCAGCTGCAGAATACGGGTTACGAGGAAGTGACGCTCTCCTCGCTTTCCACCGGCGACTACTCCTGCCTCAAGGAACTGACGCGGGAGATGATGGACGAGTTCTCCTCGCAGAAGGTTGGCATTTCACTGCCGTCGCTGCGCCTGGACAGCGATCTGGAGGACGTGCTGGAGGAGACGCAGAAGGTGCGCAAGACCGGCCTCACCTACGCGATGGAAGCAGGTACGCAGCGGCTGCGCGACGTCATCAACAAAGGCATCACGGAAGAGGATCTCCTTTCCTCTGTGTCAGGCGCCTTTGCGAAGGGCTGGAGTTCGGTCAAACTGTACTTTATGTTCGGTCTGCCGACGGAGACGAAAGAAGACCTGGACGGGATGGCGGCGGTGAGCCGGAAGGTCGCGGAGTGCTATTTTAACACCCCGAAACCGCTGCGGGCGAAGGGGCTGCGGATCCATTGCAGCGCCTCCTGCTTTGTGCCCAAGCCGTTTACCCCCTTCCAGTGGGAACCGCAGGACACGCTGGAGATGTTTGACGAAAAGCAGCGGTACCTGCGCGGTATCATGAAGATCAAAGGGGTGGAATTCAACTGGCACACCCCGGAGGTATCCTTCCTGGAGGCTTGTTTCGCGCGCGGGGACCGTCGGCTGGCCCGGGTGCTGGAGGCAGCCTGGCGGGGCGGCTGCCGGTTTGACGGCTGGACGGACTGCTTCCGCTTCGAGACTTGGATGGAAGCCTTCCGCAGCTGCGGAATTGACCCGGGCTTTTACGCGAACCGCCGACGGGAGAAGGGGGAGATTCTGCCCTGGGCCTTTATTGACGCCGGCGTGACGGAAGACTTTCTCTGGAGGGAGAAAGAACGTGCGGACGCCGCGCTTACGACGGCGGACTGCCGCAAGGGCTGCCGCGGATGCGGGCTGAAGCGGTTTGAGGGAGCGTGCGTGGACAGATGAGAATGCTGTTGGAGTTTTGCAAAGGGGATACGATCCGGCATCTGGGCCTGCTTGACCTGCAGCGGACCATGCAGCGGGCGCTGCGCAGGAGCGGACTGCCGGTCGCCTATTCGAACGGATTCAATCCGCACATCCTGATGTCCTTTGCCTCGGCGCTGTCCAGCGGAATCCCGGGGGACGCCGAACTGGTCGACGTGACGCTGAGCGAAGACAGAGAGGCAGGGGAGTGCCTCGCCGCGATGAAAAGGGCGCTGCCGCCCGTCATGCAGCCCTCCCGCGTCCGCCTGGTGGACGACCGGTTTCCCAAGCTGGGCAGGCTGCTGACCCACGCCGGTTACCGCTTTACGGTATCCGGCCCGGACGGGGGCAGGCTTGTCGACGGCCTGGAGGCCTTCCTGAACCAAACGGAGATCATGGCGGTGCGCAAGAGCAAGAGCGCTGAAACGCTGGTCAACATCCGGCCGATGGTTTTGAGACTGGAGGGACGAAAGACGGAGAGCGGAGCAGTGATCGACGCAATCGTCTCCTTTACGGAAGCGGCGACGCTGAAGCCGGATCTGCTGTTCGCTACCCTAGTGCGAGAGACCGGAATGGACGCGGTACCTTTCAAGGTGCGCAGAACCGGACTGTATACGCTGCAGGAAAACCGCCCGGTTCCGCTGATTGAGGCTTGAGGCCGTGGACAGGATTATCATCGCGGAACGGAAAGGGGCGGCCGCGCGCATTGCCCTGCTGGAAGAGAAGGCTGTCCGTGAAATCCACTATTTTGACGCGGGCAGTTCAGAGCAGGCAAACGCGCTCTACCTCGCCCGTGTGCAGACCGTCCGCCCGGCGCTGAACGCTGCGTTTGTGGACATCGGCAGCGAAACGGAGGCTTTTTTGCCCCTTGAAGGCGAAAAACTGCGTCCGGGCGACTATCTGATCGTACAGGGGTTTGCGACGCAGACCAACCCGGACAAGCGGTACCGGGTAAGCCGGAAGGTCCAGCTCTCCGGCAGAACCCTGGTCTACCAGCCGGGCCGCGCCCGGGTGAGCGTCTCCTCGGCCATCGGGAATGCGGCGGACAGGCAGCGGCTGAAGGCGCTTGCGGAGCGCCTCCTTCGGCAGGGGGAGGGCGTTATTCTGCGGACGGCAGCGGAAACGGCAGCGGAGGCGGAGATTGAAACCGAACTTTCAGCGTTCCGGGAAGAGTGGCAGGCGCTGCAGCGGAAAGCCGAAACGGAAAGACGGCCGTGCGTGCTCAGGCGTTACGGTTTTGAGGACGAGATCATCGGGCGTTTTCTGAACAGGCCGGCCGGCAAGGTCATCACGTCCGACGAAGACTGTTACCGGACGCTGCTGGAAGGAAGAGCCGGCGGGCGGTTTGACCCGCAGACGGAGCTGGTGCTCACAGGGCCGGAGGAACCTTCTCCGGGCGTCAGCTGGGGCGTGGACGCGGCAGAGCAGGCAGCCCTGAACCGGACCCTCTGGCTGCCTTGCGGAGGGTATCTTACGGTTGATTATTGTGAGGCCATGACCGTGTACGACGTGAATTCCGGAAAAACCGCGTCGTCCGGCGATGAGGAGGAGACCGCCTTTGCAGTCAATCTGGAGGCTGCGGCCGAAATCGCAAGCCACCTGAGGCTGTGCAACACAGGCGGCATGATCGTGATCGATTTCATCGATCTCAGGCTGCCGGAGCACCGGCAGGAACTGGTACGGGCGATGAAGCGCGCCTGTGAGGGGGACAGTGCCAGGATCAACGTCTTCGGGCTCACGCATCTGGGGCTCATGGAGATGACCCGAAAGCGCTCCGGCCTGCAATTGCGGCAGGTCAAAAGGCAGGTTTGCCCGCGATGCAAGGGGAAGGGAACGATACCCAACGAACGTTTCTGGGAAGGAATAGATGGATGATGGAGAGAGTACCGGCCAGAGAACTGACGCGGCAGGAACTTGAAGAACAGAAGGCTTACGCGGATGCCGTCCGGAGTCTTGGGACGGGGCCGCAGACCTACTGCATCGTAACCTACGGGTGCCAGATGAACGAGCGGGACAGCGAAACGCTGGCAGGTCTCTTCGAAGCGATGGGCCTCACGGCGGCGGACTGCAGGGAAAACGCCGACCTCGTGCTGTTCAACACCTGCTGCGTAAGGGACAACGCACAGCGGCGGGCGCTTGGAAACGTGACGTGGCTGAAAGAACTGAAAAAGACGAAGCCGCATCTTCTGGTCGCGGTCTGCGGCTGCATGATGCAGCAGCCGGGCATGGGGGAGCAGATTCTCCGCCAGTATCCCTTTGTGGATCTGGCGTTCGGCACGGCAAACCTGCACAGGCTGCCGGAACTGCTTTACCGCTGTGTGACCGAAGAGAGGCGGGTCATCGAGGTGCTGCAGGACGACAGAAGCGCGATACCGGAGGAACTGCCTGCCGTGCGCAGCAGCGCGATTTCGGCCTACGTGACGATCATGTACGGGTGCAACAACTTCTGCTCCTACTGCATCGTTCCGTACGTCCGCGGGCGAGAGCGCTCCAGGGATTCGCAGAGGGTGCTTTCGGAAATCCGGGAACTCAGGGCGTCCGGCATCCGGGAAGTCATGCTGCTGGGCCAGAACGTCAACTCGTACGGGCTGGACAGGAAGGGGGAACTGTCCTTCGCGCAGCTGCTGGCGGAGGCGGACAAGATCGGCGTCCCCAGGCTGCGGTTCATGACCTCCCATCCGAAGGACATCTCGGACGAACTGATCGGGGTTATGGCGCAGGCGAAGACGGTCTGCCACAGCCTGCACCTGCCGGCGCAGCACGGCAGCAACCGGATTCTTGCGGCGATGAACCGGCGCTACACGAAAGAGAGATACCTGGACATCGTGAGCCGCCTGCGGCAGGCGGTGCCGGATATCGCCCTTTCCACGGACTTAATCGTGGGATTCCCCGGAGAGACGGAGGAGGATTTCGAGGAAACCTGCGATCTGGTGCGTACGGTCGGCTTCGACAGCGCTTTCACGTTCATCTACTCTCCGCGGGTCGGCACGCCTGCCGCGGCGATGAAGGACCAGGTGCCGGCTGAAGTGTCCTCCGCGCGGATACAGAAGCTGATCGAACTGCAGAAGGAAAGCACGAGGCAGCGGCTCCGGCGTCAGATAGGCCAGGTTCAGCGTGTGCTGGCCGACAGCCCTTCGAGGCGCAGCCCGCATGAGATCTCAGGGAAGAACGAGTACAATGTCACCGTAAACTTCCCGGCGGATCCGTCCCTGATCGGGCAGTTTGTGAGCGTGCGGATTGTGGATGCCAAAGAAAGCACCCTTACGGGAGAGCGAACGGAAGAAGGAATGTAAATGGACAAGGTGATTGAGTGCACCCGCGCCCTGGGAGAGGCCATTACCGCCTCCCCGGCTTTTGCGGAAATGAAGCTTGCGGAGGACGGGATGGCCGGCGATCCGGCCGCGGCGGCTTACCGTGAGCGGCTGGACACGCTGAAGACGGCGCATCTTCAAGCCGTCCGCTCCGGAAACGGGGATGCGGCTGTGATTTATGCCGAGATGGAGGACCTGCAGCGCCTGCTTTCGGAACTGCCGTCCGTCAGCCGGGCGATGAAAGCCCGTGAGGCGTTTTCGGAACTGATGAACCGCGTGAACCAGGTGCTTGAATTTGCCATCACCGGAGAGGTGCGGGAAAACGGCGGCTGCAGCGGCAGCTGTTCCACCTGTGCGGGATGCGCTGCCTCTGGCAGCCGTTGAACGGGATGGAGGTTGCCAGATGTCCGGGATGACACCGATGATGCGCCAGTATCTGGAAATGAAGAAAGCCTATCCGGGGATGATTCTCTTCTTCCGGCTGGGCGACTTCTACGAGATGTTTTTTGACGACGCGAAGCTCGTCTCCAAAGAGCTGGATCTGACGCTGACCGGCAAGAGCTGCGGGCTGGAGGAACGCGCCCCGATGTGCGGTGTTCCTTTTCACAGCGCGGAAACCTATATCAACCAGCTGATTGAAAAGGGCTACAAGGTGGCCATCTGCGAGCAGATGGAGGATCCGGCAACGGCCAAAGGGCTGGTCAAGCGGGACGTGATCCGTGTGGTGACGCCCGGTACCGTGATTGAGCCCTCCATGCTGAGCGAGCGGAAGAACAACTACATCCTTTCGCTTTGCCTGGACGGGAAGAAGGCCGGAATCGCTTTCGCCGACGTTTCGACCGGCGAGTTTTACGCTTATGAAGCGGCAAACAGCCCGGAGACGCTCGCCAACGAACTGGCTAGGATCATGCCCAGCGAGGTGCTCTCCAACGAGCTACCCGAGGGAAGCGAGTGGACGTCGAAGATATCGGTTCTGGACAAGGAAAACTACGCGCTGGCGAAGGCGAGACGGAACCTTCTGGATCACTTCCATCTGCAGTCCCTGGCCGCATTCGGGCTGGAGGAACAGAAAGCCGCGGTCCGCGCCTCCGGCGCGCTGATCCGGTATCTGCGGGACACGCAGAAAAACGCGATGGTGCACATCACGCAGATCCACCCGTACCACAGCCGCGAATACATGGTGCTGGACCAGACGGCGCGGCGGAACCTGGAACTGACGGAATCGCTGCGCACAAAACAGAAGAAAAACTCCCTGCTGGGGGTCATGGACTACACCTGCACCTCCATGGGGGCGAGGCAGCTGCGTTCGTTTATCGAGCAGCCGCTGGCCGTCGCACAGGCCGTCCGCGAGAGGCTGGATGCGGTGCGGACCCTGAAGGAACAGGAGATTACGCTGGACGGCATCCGGGCGGAGCTGGAACAGGTTTATGACATTGAGCGCCTCCTCAGCCGCGTCGCCTACCGGTCCGTCATGCCGAAGGACTGCCTGGCGCTGTGCGCGTCCCTTGCGCATATCCCGGCGATCCGGGAGGCGATGGCGGCTCTTCCCGGGCAGCCGACGCTCGAAGCGCTTCGGGAAAAAGTTTCCCCGCTGGAGGACGTAAGGGCGCTGCTGGAGAGAGCGATTGATCCGGATGCGCCGGCACTGCTCAGCGACGGCCGCTTTATCCGCGAAGGATACAATGAAGACCTAGACCATTACCGCTCCGCTTCGCGGGACGGTAAGCAGTGGATACTGGATCTGGAGGCCAAGGAGCGGGAACTAACGGGCATCAAGAACCTGCGGATTCAGTACAACAAGGTTTTCGGATACTATATCGAGGTGACCAAGTCCTTCTACAGCCAGGTGCCCTACCGCTACACGCGGAAGCAGACGCTGGCGAATTGCGAGCGGTATACGACGCAGGAACTGCACGAGATCGAGGAGACCGTCCTGGGGGCGCAGGAGAAAGCCGTACGGCTGGAGCAGCAGCTCTTTTCGGAGATCCGCGACCGGCTTGTGGAGCAGATTCCGCGGCTTCAGAGCCTTTCCGACGGGCTGAAGATGCTGGACGCCCTGTGTTCGCTTGCGATGGCGGCTATCCGGAACGGGTACACGCAGCCGGAGATTACGGAAGACGGCGCGCTGGAGATTACAAACGGCAGACATCCGGTTGTTGAACGCTCCATGCCGTCGGACGACCCGTTTATCCCCAACGACACGCTGATGGATACCGATGAAAACCGGATGATGATCATCACGGGCCCCAACATGGCGGGTAAGAGCACCTACATGAGGCAGACGGCGCTCATCGCGCTGATGGCCCACATCGGCAGTTTTGTCCCGGCGGACAGCGCGAAAATCGGCATGATCGACAGGATTTTTACGCGCATCGGAGCCTCGGACGATCTGGCAGGCGGGCAGTCGACCTTTATGGTTGAGATGAACGAAATGGCGCACATCCTGAACAACGCGACATCCCGTTCGCTTATCGTGCTGGACGAGATCGGAAGGGGAACGAGCACGTTCGACGGCCTGAGCATCGCCTGGGCGGTCGTGGAGTACCTGGTCGACAGACAGAAAATCGGAGCCAAGACGCTGTTTGCGACGCACTATCACGAGCTGAGTGAACTGGAAGGCCGGCTGCAGGGCGTCGTCAATTACCGCGTGAGCGTACTGGAGCACGGAGAGGACATCGTCTTTTTGCGCAAGGTTGAGCGGGGCGGAACGGACAAGAGTTTCGGCATACATGTCGCCCGCCTTGCGGGGCTCCCGCGGCAGGTGATCATGAGAGCCCACGAGATCCTGGCCAGACTGGAGACGAACGACGAATACCACAACAATCTGGGGCAGGACATCCTGGACGACGGCAGAAACCAGCAGCCCAAACAGGTCAACCTCTTTGAGACGCCGGCGCTTCAGCTGGTGCAGGAGATTCAAAACCTGGACGTACTGTCCCTTACGCCCATCGAGGCCCTGAATCTGCTGTTCACTTACAAGGAGAAGGCCCGCAGGGCATAAGGAGCGGATATGGAAGAGTACAGGCCTATCGCGCGGCTGAGCGATGAAGTCATCGGCATGATCGCGGCGGGAGAGGTTGTGGAAAACCCGGCGTCGGCTGTCAAAGAGATGATCGAGAACAGCCTGGACGCGGGGGCGACCTCGGTTACCGTCGAGATCCGGGACGGCGGCGTCAGCTATATGCGCGTCAGCGACAACGGCAGGGGGATACGGAGAAAGGACATCCGCATGGCCTTTGAGCGCCATGCGACGAGCAAGATCCGCGACGAGCGGGACCTCTACGACCTGCATACCCTCGGCTTCCGCGGCGAGGCGCTGGCTTCGATCGCCGCGGTTGCGAAGGTGACGCTGACCACGTCCGCCGCGGAGGAGACCGGCGGCATACGCGCCGTGAACGAAGGCGGCGAGTTTAAGGAAATCACGGATGCGGCAAGCCCGAAAGGGACGACGATCGTGGTCCGCGATCTGTTTTACAATACGCCCGTCCGGCTCAAATTCCTGAAAAAGGCCAACACGGAGGCCGGCAAGGTCTCGGAGGTTGTGGCCCGCTTCATCCTCGGCAGGCCGGACATTTCCTTCCGCTTCATCAACAACGGCAAGCAGGTGTACGCTTCTTCCGGAAACGGAGACCTCAAAAGCGCGGTTTTCAGCATATACGGCAGGGATACCGCAAACAGCGTCGTCCCTGTCCATGCGGAAGGCGCCGTCTCCGTCAGCGGCTATGTGGGCATCGGGGACGAGGCGAGGACCAGCCGGAGCAGGCAGACGTTTATCGTCAACGGAAGGAACATCCGCAGCATGCTGCTTTCGCAGGCGCTGGAAGCGGGCTGCCGCGAGCGGGTCACGATCGGCCACTACCCGATCTGCGTCCTTCTGATCGAGATGCCGGGGACAATGGTGGATGTCAACGTGCACCCCAATAAGCTGGAGGTGCGGTTCAGCGACGAGCACGCCGTCTTCGAAAAGATCCGTGCGGCGGTCGCAGATGCTTTTTCACCGGACCCCATCGACAATGCGCCGAGGATCGTGCTGGACGAGGGCAATGCGGCGCCGCCCGCGCCGAAGGCTGCAATCCGCGTGATCGACACCTCTACGCAGGAGGGCGCATTGAAAGCGCAGCTGGCCGTACGGGAAACGGAACAGGACGCCGAACAGCAGCGTTTGGACACGGTGCTGCCGGCGGAACCCGCCAAGCCGGCGCCTTCTGTCCCGGCAACTGAAGCCGTCAGGGACTTGTTCGCGCCCCTGACGCACGCCGGCTACGGCAGGGAGAATCAATCGCTCCGGGAGCAGCCGGTCCGTGCAGCGGGGATACCGGCCCCGGAACTGTTTGCCCGGCCGGAGCCGCCGCGGGCAGTGCCGGACAGGGAGCCTTCGCCGGAACCTGCACGCCCGGAACCTGCGGGGACAAAAAAGAACTGGCACGGGTATACCGTGGTGGGCGTAATCTTTGACACGTACATCATCCTGCAGAACGACAGGCAGGTTCTGCTCGTCGACCAGCATGCGGCGCACGAACGCGTGCTGTACGAGCGGCTGATGCGGCAGGTTGACGTGGGACACGGAAGCCAGCCGCTTCTGGTTCCGCAGATCGTGCATGTGACGCCGCAGGACAAGGCGAGGATAGAGGAATATGCCGACGAGATCCGGGAGGCGGGTTACGACGCCGAGCCGTTCGGCGAGGACGCGTACCAGATCCGGGCGGTGCCGTGCGTGCTGGGCGAACCGGAAGGGAAGGGCGCCTTTATGGACCTGGTCGACAGCCTGGCGGAACTGCGCGTGCTGGCGACAAAACAGAAACGGCGGGATGCAATCCTGCAGATGGCCTGCAAGAAGGCGATCAAGGGAGGCGACCGGGTTTCGATGGACGAGATAGCGGCCCTGCTCGGCGACATCATGGACCAGGATACGCCGCCGACCTGTCCGCACGGAAGACCGCTGGTCGTCGTACTGACCCGCGGCGAAATCGAAAAGCGGTTTAAACGGATCAACCATTGAGGAAGACAGGATGAAGGACAGGCCGATTGTACCGGCGATCGTCGGGCCGACCTGCAGCGGGAAAAGCGGTGTCGCGCTGCAGGTGGCCGGGGCGCTGGGGGCGGAAATCGTCTCCATGGATTCCATGCAGGTCTACCGGGGGTTTGATATCGGGACGGCCAAAGTCAGCCAAGATGAGCGCCGGAAGGTCAGACACCATCTGATCGACATCTGCGAGGCAACGGAGCCTTTCACCGCGGCGGATTACGCAAACCGGGCCAAGACGGTCATCCGGGACATCCTCTCAAGGGGAAAGACGCCGGTGCTGGCCGGCGGGACGGGTCTCTACCTGGACGCCGTCCGCTACAGTATGAGCATGGGGAGCAAACCCGGGGATAGCGAAATCCGGCAGAAACTGAAGACAATCGCCGGGACGGAAGACGGCAGGACGGTGCTGTACCGGATGCTGGAAGAGAGAGACCCCCAGGCGGCGGCACGGCTGCATCCCAACGACGTGCGCAGGGTGATCCGCGCGCTGGAAACCGCCGACGAGGACGCACAGCCCCTGCCCAAGGCAGAGAGGCTGGAAGAGGAGGATTTCCGCGTGGTGCCCTACGGCCTCACGATGGACCGGGGAGAGCTGTATAAACGGATTGACAAGCGTGTAGATGAAATGATAAAGTTAGGCTTGTTCTCTGAATGGGACAGGCTGAATGAGCGGCATCCTTTCGACACGTGGGCGGGCGCTGCCCAGGCCATCGGATATAAAGAAATCAAAGGCCTCAGGGACGGATTCTATACCCGGGAGGAAGCCGTAAGGCTGATCAAACGGAACTCCAGAAGATACGCAAAGCGGCAGATGACCTGGTTTCTGCGAGAACCTGGAATCCGGTGGTTTAACCGGGAGGATTACGACAGCGAGGAAGCGCTGTGCAGCGCCGTGCTGGAAGCAGTCGTAAGGGACATGGAAGGGCCGGAGCGCGGCACCGAAAAGGGGGAGTGCTGAATATGAAGCTGTTGGAACAGGCTATTATGGAACGGGGCAGGGTCATCGGGAGCGACATCCTGCTCGTGGACACCTTTCTCAATCACCAGGTGGACGTCTTTCTGATGCAGGAGATCGGAAAGGAGTTCGCTGCGCATTTCAAAAAGAATCAGATCGACCGCGTTGCGACGATTGAGAGTTCCGGCATCGCGCCTGCGGCGTTTGCGGCCCTCTTTCTGGAGGCCCCGCTGGTCATCATGAAAAAGCAGGCGTCACGCATACTGACGGGCGATCTGTTGGCCGCGACGGTGCGGTCGTTTACAAAAGGCACCCAGTATGAACTCACCGTGAAGCGCGATTTCCTGCCGAAGGGCGAGAGGGTGCTGTTCGTCGACGACTTTCTAGCCAGCGGCGAGGCGGCCATCGGGGCGAAGAAACTGATCGACTCCGCCGGCGCAGTGCTGGCGGGCGTCGGCATCGTCATCGAGAAGTCCTTCCAGTCCGGGCCGGAGCGTCTCCGGGAAGAAGGCATCGAGCTGTACTCCCTGGCGAGAATCGCCTCCATGCAGGAAGGGCAGATTCTTTTTCACTGAAACCGCAGACAGGCTGTGAGCCTGTTTTTCATTACTGTTGTCTGGAAACGAAGGGAAGACCATGAAACAGGTTTATCCGATCATCCTGGCGTCCGGATCGCCGAGGAGACGAGAACTGATGGAGATGCTGGGGCTCCGCTTCGAAACGGCTGTTTCGGAAGCGGACGAGCACTATGCGGGCACCCCGGCGGAAACTGTCGCCGTTCTCTCGCGGAGGAAGGCGGAGGCGGTGGCGCCGGCTCATCCGGGCGCGATCGTCCTGGCCGCGGACACGCTGGTTTTCGCGGATGATCTGCGGCTTGGCAAACCCGCGGATGCAGCGGACGCCAGAAGGATGCTGAAACTGCTCTCCGGGAGATGGCATTCCGTGCTGACCGGTGTGACGGTGATCAGCACCGTCACGGGCCGCAGCGAAACGGCCGTGGAAGAGACGAAGGTTCATTTCCTCGACATACCGGAAGACGAGCTCGAGGCCTATCTTGCCACCGACGAACCGTACGATAAGGCGGGCGGATACGCGATTCAGGGGCGCGCCGGCGCCTATATCGACAGGATCGAGGGATCCTGGTCAAACGTCGTAGGGCTGCCCATGCACGTTGCCAAACGGATGATCGGGCAAATGCTTGGAGCCTGAGGACAGCAGGGGGTGTAGGTTTTGCCGCTGGGACAGTTTTCACCCGCAGATCTTGCGATTGACATGGGAACGGATCATACGCGCATTTACGTGCGCGGGAAAGGCATTGTCGTCAACGAGGCTTCCGTCGTCGCGATGGATTCCGAACGAAACGGCCGGATCGTGGCAATCGGCGACAGCGCGGAAGAAGTCGCGGGCCGTTCGGACAAGCGGATCCGGGTGCTGCACCCGGTCCAGCAGGGCAAGATTACGGATCTTGAGACGGCGCAGCTGATGATCCAGTATTTCGTCAACAAGGCGATCGGCTCTGTCCGGCTGAAGCCGCGGGCCATCGCGGTCAAGCCCATCGGCTGCACGCGCATGGAGGAGAGCATCTTCCGGCGTACAGTGGAAACCATCGGCTGCAGGGCGATGGTGCTCGCGGACTCGATCATAGCCTCCGGGCTGGGGGCCGGCCTTACGGTCTTCGAGCCGCAGGGCAGTTTTATCGTCGATATCGGCGCAGGCAAGACGGAAATTGCGATGGCTTCCATGGGCGGCATCGTCCTCAGCCACAGCATACCGGTGGCCGGGGCGCAGATTGACCGGGAGATTGTGGAATACATCCGCCGGGAATACGAGATGTCGATCGTCGGGCGCACGGCGGAGCAGATCAAGTTCGATCTGACGGACATTTCGCGGGAGGACACCTCCGGCCGGTATATCGTCGTGCGCGGCAGGGATATTGCCACAGGCATGCCGACGACGGCGGAAATCCGCATCGAGGGAATCCGCAGCGCAGTGTGCACCATGCTGGACCAGATTCTGGAGGCAATTAAATGGGTGCTCTCCCGGGTGCCGCCGGAGATGTGCGTGGATGTCCTCAAGAATGGGATTATCGTCTGCGGCGGTTCTTCCCAGCTCCCCAAGCTGGACGAAATGATCAGCGCGGCGTTCGGCGTTCCGGCTGTCATCGCCAGGGAAGCGGGGGAGTGCGCCGTGCTGGGCGCGGGTTATATGGCCGATCATTTTGAGGTTTACAACAATCCGGCGGAGAACAAAAAGCTGTAATTCATCTGAAGGATGACGCGCATGAGAAACAAACATCCCATCCTGTTCCGGTTCCTGCGGCGCACCTTTGTGCTGATCCTGATCGCCGCGATGGCGCTGACGATCTATCACCAGTCAACCGGCGGCCTCTTTTCGCCGGAGGCCATCCTGAACACGGGGATAACCGTTGCCCAGCGGGCTCTGTCGGGCGTTACACAGTACGTCAGCGGTTATCTGTACAGGGTCAAACTCAGGAGCAACATCGAATACGAATACAATCAGCTGAAAGCTCAGAACGATGAGCTGATTCTGAAGAGCCTCCTCTATGACGAGGTCGTCGAGGAGAACGTGCAGCTGAGGGCGCTGCTCGGCGAATACGAGGCCAGGGCGGAGATGAATCCGGTGCTGGCCAGGGTAATCGCCAGCGAAACCGGAAACTACTTTTCTACCTTTACGATCAACAAGGGCCGCAAAGACGGCGTCGACAACCAGATGGCCGTCATCACGGCGGACGGTCTGGTCGGCTACGTCTACGAGGTGTTCGATACGACCTCCAAGGTCATCACGATCATCGACGATCAGGCCAGCCTCGCGGCCCTCATCGAGAGCAGCCGCGACCAGGGCGCGGTCAAGGGGACGCTGGGCAGCAGCGGCGAGGCGCTGTGCCGCATGTATTACCTGTCTGCCGACAGCGTGCCGAGGCCGGGCGACCGGGTCATCACCTCTGGCGTCGGCGTCTCGTTCCCCAAGGGCCTGGTGATCGGCTACGTGCGGGAAAGCACGCGCGCCATCGAAGACAACAAACACTATATCGTTGTGGAACCCGCAGCGGATTTTGAACATATCGAAAACGTGCTCGTCCTCCGCTACTATGCGGAAGTGGAAGCGATGCCGGACAACTACAACAACACGGAAATCATCGTGGCGCCGATTGCAACGGCGAGGCCGCAGGCTGTTATCGAAGAAGAGAGGCTCATGGCCTCCACGCCGGTTCCGCTGCCGGATGCCCCCGGGCGTGCGACCCCGACCCCTGCGCCGGAGGTTGTCGATTTTGCGATCGACGAGGAAGCGATGGGCGATATGGCGGAGCGCTTCCAGGAGGCGGCGCCGGTGGAAACGCAGGAGCCCGGCGCCGGAGAGGACACGCAAGGCGATTCTTTTGCGGAAGCGCCGGAAGCGGAAGATGAACCGGCTGACTTCCCGGAGGGTTTCTGACCTGTATGAGGTGAGCGAGTTTTGACGAGAGCGCTTAAAATACTAGCAGTCGTGATAGCCGCGGTTCTGTGCCAGACGAATCTCTCGGCGCTGGTCCGCCTGCAGAGCATCGCCCCCGACTTTATGATCGCGGCACTGGTTGCGCTGGCCTTTCATTACGGAACCTACGGCGGTTTCTGTGCCGGCGCCGTTATGGGGCTGCTGTACGATTCGGCCGTGGGGTACGTGCTGGCGCTGAACATCATCATCTATACCTTTATCGGTTACGCAGCGCCGGCCGGGAAAGCGTTGCTGCAGGGGAAGGTGCCCGTCCGCCGGCGCCGAAAGTGGCTGGAGGCGCTGATCCTCGGCTTCATCATGACGATGATTCGGGAAATCACGGACATCGGGTACCTGTTCCTGATCGGCGCGCAGCAGGGATTCGTGACCCTGGTGCGCATGCTGATGTGTTCGGCTTATACGGCGGTCTGGACGATTCCGACGTTGATCCTGGTGGACCGTTTTCTGCGCGCCCCCAAAAAGACGGCGACAGAGGACTGACCGGTTTGAAAGGTTTCGGGTATGAACAATCATTATCTGGGCAGATACAGAACCATTGCGATTATCGTGGCCTTCATGTTCGTCGTGCTGGCAACGAGGCTTTTTCAGCTGCAGATCGTCGATTACGAGGAGAACCGTGCCGCGGCAGACGCGAAGAAGACGAAGACGATTACCAGCAGGGGTTCGCGCGGTACCATTATGGACGTCAACTCCCTGACGCTTGCCTACGACAAGCAGGTCTACAATGTCCAGTTTTACCGGGATCCGAACTTCGTGCCCGCCACGACGGATGAAAACGGAAGGACACTGTCCCAGAGCCAGGTTTACACCAATTCCATCATCAGCGTCATCGATATCGTGGAGCGCAACGGGGGAAAGATGGACACTTCTTTCTCCCTCGTGCGGGACGAGATGACGGGGCTGTGGATTTTCTCCTGGAACAACAACGATTACACGCAGGCACAGCAGAACGCCAGAGAGCGCATGTGGCGAAGCAACTTCTACGTCCAGAACGTGGACCAACAGCAGCTGTTCGCATCGCTGTGCCGGCGCTACAGGGTGCCCGACGAGCTGACCGACGAAAAGAAAATCCAGGTGCTGGGCGTCTGGGAGACCATGCAGAACAACGCGTTCCTCTCCCAGCCGATCACGATCGCGTCCAATGTCAGCTGGGAAACGGTGATCGAGCTCGAGGCTAAGGCGCTGACGCTGGAGGGCATCACCGTCGCGGTCAGCACGCAGCGCGTCTATCCGAACGGAACGCTGGCGGCCCACGTCATCGGCTACATCGGAAAGATCCAGAATTACGATACCTATTACGCGTCCTACCGGGACAAGGGCTACGCGCTGTCCGACCTGATCGGTCTGGACGGAATCGAAAAGACGATGGAGGACTGGCTGAGCTCCTGCACGACGCAGCGCGTGGGCAAGCGTGTGGTGGAAATCGACCGCTACGGCGCGGTCAGCCGTACGCTTTCCACGACGGAAGCGACGGACGGGAACAACATCAAGCTGACGATCGATTCCAACCTGCAGCGCATCGCTGAATCGGCGCTGCAGGAAAACGTGAATTACATTCGCGACGCACAGGAAGTGCTGCTGAACTCCGACACCTGGCTGGATACCAACAAGGCGGTCCTGCAGGGGACGACGCGCGATTTCGACTCCCAGCCGATCGAACTGGCGGAGAAGGGCGCGGTCGTCGTCATCGACATGGAGGGACGGGTTCTGTCGCTGGCGAGTTATCCGCCGTACGATCCGAACGCGTTCATCATCGGCGGGGAGACGGCGGCAAACATCCTGCTGGATTCCCGCAACCCGCTGGTCAATTACGCCATCGGCTCCCGCGACACGCCGGGCTCCATCTTCAAACTGGTCACGGCGACGGCGGGGCTGATCTCCGGCGAACTGACGACGACGGAACTCATCAGCGACGAGGGCTACTTTGACAAGTACGACAAGAGCGCACCGCCGAAATGCTGGATCAATATCCGGCAGCTGTCCAAACACGCGGACCAGACAGTGGTGCAGGGGCTGACCCATTCCTGCAACTACTTCTTCTACACGGTCGGCTCCCGGTTGTACGAAAACACGGACGATCAGCTATACAAGACGGCGGCGCTGTACGGGCTTACGACGAAGACGGGCATCGATCTTCCCGGCGAACTGCAGGGATACGTCGGGAGCCAGACGACCCTGTACGACAAGAACAAGGCCATCAGCGCAGCTGAGCAGGCGACGTGGCGTCCCTTCCTTGTGTTCAACAACATCAAACGAATCCTCATCGACGTCGGCGAGGATTACGGCATGACGTTTGAAGAGGCGAAGCTGGACAAGTGCTGCAAGCGCCTCATGGACATGGCGGTCGATTACAACCAGAGCGACTGGCTGCCCAACATCCGTACCATCCTGATGGAAGAACTGGATATGCCGCGCGAACTGGTATACCTGCAGATCGTAGCCGGCGATACCTACCTGAAACTGAACGAGATTAAATGGGGCGGATCGGAGGCGATCATGTGCGCCGTCGGTCAGTCGATTACGACGGTAACGCCGGTCGCGCTGGCCAGATACGTGGCCGCCGT
Organism: uncultured Eubacteriales bacterium; assembly: GCA_902781095.1. Classification (GTDB taxonomy): domain Bacteria; phylum Bacillota; class Clostridia; order Christensenellales; family Aristaeellaceae; genus Ventricola. Next base: position 84,194 of record CACZHW010000005.1, on the reverse strand, counting down.
CGCCAACGGCGGGCGGGTTTACGACCTGCGCCTCGTGGATTCGATCATCTCGCCTGACGGCGAGGTGTTGAGCAAGAGCCAGCCGATCCTGGCATCCCAGCTTGAAAACGAGCATCTGGACGAATACCTGGGCAAGATACGCGAGGGGATGTACGGCGTGACGGAGGCAGAAGGTACAGCGACACGCTTCTTCAAAGGACAGACCGCACTGGGGCGGCCGCTGGGCGAGCAGATCGGCGCTAAAACGGGAACGGCCGAGAAGACCGACGTCGACCTGGAGAACAATGCGTGGATGGTGGCCTTCGCACCCTATGAAAACCCGGAAATCGCCATCTGCGTATACATCCCGCACGGGTACAGCGGCGCCTATTGCTCGATTACCGTGCGCGAAATCTGCAAATACTATCTGGAGCACCGCGCGCTGGGCGGAGACGATTATCTGCCGCCTTCCAACTGGCTGGCCAACTGAGGGAAAAGCATGAAATGGTTTGTACACTCGCTCGCGGGCGGGGTCGGCAAATCGACCCTCGCCGTCGCGCTGGCGCTCGCCGCCGCGGAGTCCGGGAAGGATACGATCCTGCTGGATGCTTCCGGCAGCGGCCGCGTCGCGGACGAAATGCTGGGGGTTCACGAGGTGGACGTGCTGGATCTGACGGACGTGGCCGCGGGAGAGGCGGAAGCCGGAGCGGTCTGCTACCGTCCCCCAAAGCTGCCCAACCTGCGGTATGCCCTGGTTTCGCATGAAGACCCGGCTTTCATCGAGGACTATGACAGGGAGATCCGGATGCTGGAGCAGGATTGCGGGCTCCTCATCATCGACGTGCCCGCTTTCGACCGGGGAATCCGGAGGACGCCGTTCGCCGAGGAGGACAGGGTGCTGCTGGTGTCCAGGGCGGACCGCTGGTCTTACAGGGGTCTCTCTTCGCTCTGCGGAGAACTGGAACAGGGCGCTGCGGAAGTCATCATCCTGACCAACGATACGGCGGGAGGGGGCAGGGACAAGCGCGGCGCCGGAGGGGAAGAACCCTGGAACCTGCCCGGAGAGAAGCCGCCGGTTTTCATCGAAAGGGACACCTCCCTGCCGGCAGCGGCGTATGACCGGCATTCGCTGATGCGCACGAGCGTCGGCGCGGCTGCCAGAAAACTGGCAGCGAGCTTGCTTCACAGCTGAGAAAGGAGAGCATCTTTGTTCCGCAGAGATTATCTGGCCAGGCCCCATTTCGACTGGCTGCTGCTTTTCGGAGCGTATGCGCTGGCGCTGTACGGTGTGCTGGCGATTACGATCGCCAATTACAATCCGTCGCTGGGCGTGGACCGCTCCATGCAGGACCTGGTCATGGACGCCAACAACGGCAGGCTGCAGCTGCTCTGGGTTATCATCAGCATGATCGTCGTGGCGATGATGATGACCGTCCGCTATGAGATGATCGGACGCATGTGGCCCATCATCTATATCGTGGACGTTCTGCTGCTGGCTTTCGTTCTGGCTACCAGCAAGATCAACGGTGTGCGCGGCTGGTTCCAGTTTCTGGACAGGACCTTCCAGCCTTCCGAGGTGGCTAAAATCGCGCTGATCATCACGCTTTCAAAAGCGCTTACCCGGTATCCGGGAAATCCGGTGCCGAACACGAGATACCTGATCTATGTCTTTATCCACTTCGGTATCCCGGCAGTGCTCATTTTTGCGCAGCCGGACATCGGCACGCTGCTGGTGTTCGTGTTCATCTTTATCGTGCTGCTGTTCAGTTCCGGCTACAGCATAAAAAACATGATGATCATGGGCATCATCGCCGTGCTGCTGATCACGCCGGTGATTCTCTATCTGGCGCGGACGAACAACTTCCGGTGGCTGCGGCTGGTCGCCTTCATCAACCCGGAGTCGGATCCGACGGGCAGCAGCTACCAGATCATCAACTCCCGGGTGACCGTCGGCTCCGGCGGGCTCTTCGGGACGGGCCCCTGGGCACAGGGGACGCTGACGCACCTCAACTACGTCCCGGAGAACCACACAGATTTTATTTTCACGGTGGTGGGGGAGACGCTGGGGTTCCGCGGCGCGATGATTCTGCTGGCGCTCTATGCGTTCATCATCTACCGGATGCTGCTGCTTTCTTATCACACGGAGGACCCTTTCGGCCGTCTGGTGATCAACGGCGTCATGGCGATGCTGCTGTTCCATGTGTTTGAAAATGTCGGGATGTGCATCGGCGTCATGCCGATCACGGGCATACCGCTTCCCTTCATCAGCTACGGGGGCACGAACCTCGTGGCCAATATGGCGGGAATCGGACTGGTGCTCAACGTCACAAGATACAAGTCCGCCCATGTCTACAGAGATGCTGCGGCGCTGCAGTACGGCTGAGGGACTGCCTGAAGCGGACATACGGAAAAAAAGTGGAGGATAAAACGATGGAGTATTCCGGGGGACACGAGGCGCTGCTTCAGATGGGCATCAGCAAAGAGGTCGTCGAAGCGTTTGACTGGATGCAGTTTAAGGAGCTGACCGCCATACAGGGGAAGTGCATACCGCCGATGATGCAGGGCAACGACATCATCGCGATTGCGCCGACAGGTACGGGAAAGACGCTGGGTTTCGGCATCCCCATGCTGGAGTATGTCGGGCTGGACAACCCGCAGATTCAGGAGGTCGTCCTGGCCCCGACGCGGGAACTGGCGCAGCAGATTGCGGAGGAACTGACGAACCTGGCCCACTTTATCAAGGGCGTGCGGATCGCGGTGATCTACGGCGGACAGCCGTTTGCAAAGCAGATGGCCGCGCTGAAAAAGAGGCCGCAAATCATCGTGGCCACGCCCGGCAGGCTGCTGGACCACATGCAGCGCGGGAATATCACGCTCAAGTTCGTCCATACGATGGTCCTGGACGAAGCCGATGAAATGCTGAAGATGGGCTTCATCGAGGACGTTCAGAAGATCATCGAAAGCGCGGACCCGGCCAGACAGCTGGTCATGTTCAGCGCGACGACCAACCAGGACGTGCTGACGGTCTCCTGGAAGTACCAGAAAGACCCGATCGAGATCGTGGTTCAGCCGGAGGCGGAAAACCGGCCGAAGATCACGCAGTACATCATTGAGTGCGAGCAGAAGGAAAAATACGAGGACCTGCTCTACCTGCTGGATACCGACGAGTTCAAGCGGGTCATGATCTTCTGCAACACAAAGGATATGACGGCGAGACTCTGTTCGCGGCTGCAGAAGGCGGGCTACAACGCCGAGTGCCTGCATGGCGACATCCGCCAGTCCCAGCGCGACAAGGTGATGAGCGGATACCGCAAGGGAAAATATGAAATCCTCGTCGCGACCGATGTCGCGGCGCGCGGCATCGACGTGGACGACGTGGAAGCCGTCATGAACTACGACCTGCCGGACAAAAAGGAATACTATGTCCACAGAATCGGCAGAACGGGCCGCGCCAAGCGGCAGGGCGTCAGCTTTTCGTTTGTCACGTTTTCCGAAAGCGTGCGGATGGATGAGATCCTCAAATACATCGATACGGAACCCACGCCGCTCGTCTTCGATGAATTCGGAACGCTCTGTTACAAAGCGGACGGGAAGCCCTTTATGACCGGCGTGTAACACCGGTTTCTTGACAAGCCCGTAACCGGTTTTTATAATGAATGCCATTGACTGACACAGGAGGCAGCACCATGCAGAACAAGCCCAAATTCTATATTACGACGCCGATTTACTACCCGAGCGACAACCTGCACATCGGGCACAGCTACTGTTCGACGGCGGCGGACACGATCGCCCGGTACAAGAAGCTGACAGGGTATGACGTGTTTTTCCTGACCGGGACGGACGAACACGGACAGAAGATTGAGCGCAAAGCGAAGGACGCCGGCGTGACGCCGCAGCAGTACGTCGACAAGATCGTCGCCGGCATCAAAGAGCTGTGGAAGATGATGGACATCGATTACGACGACTTCATCCGTACGACGGACGAGCGGCACGTGAAATCCGTGCAGAAGATCTTCCGTCAGCTGTATGACCAGGGGGACATTTACAAGAGTGAATACGAGGGCTGGTACTGCACGCCCTGCGAGTCCTTCTGGACGGAGCTGCAGCTGAAGGACGGCTGCTGCCCGGACTGCGGAAGGCCGGTCGAAAAGACGCGCGAGGAGAGCTATTTCTTCCGCCTGTCCAAGTATCAGGACTGGCTCATCGACTATATCAAAGCCAACCCGGAGTTTATCCAGCCCAGCTCCCGTACGGCTGAAATGCTGAACAACTTCCTCCTGCCGGGCCTGCAGGATCTGTGCGTCTCCAGAACCTCGCTCAAATGGGGCATTCCCGTGGATTTTGACCCGAAACACACCGTTTACGTGTGGGTGGACGCGCTGACCAACTACATCACGGCGCTGGGCTACGGTTCCCGGGACGATTCACTGTACCGCAAGTACTGGCCCGCGGATCTGCACCTGGTCGGCAAGGAGATCGTCCGCTTCCATACCATCATCTGGCCGATCATGCTCCATGCGCTGGGGCTTCCGCTGCCCAAGCAGGTCTTCGGTCACGGCTGGCTGGTCATCGACGGCGGAAAGATGAGCAAATCCAAGGGGAACGTCGTGGATCCCGTGAAGCTGTGCGAGCGGTACGGTTCGGACGCAATCCGTTATTTCCTCATGAGAGAGATGCCCTTCGGCGCGGACGGCGAGTTCAGCAACGAAGCGCTGGTCAAACGGATCAATTCGGATCTCGCCAACGACCTTGGCAACCTGGTCTCGCGCAGCGTCGCCATGATCGAGAAGTATTTTGCGGGCAAGGTTCCGCAGCCGGCTGCATATCAGGAGATCGACCGGCAGCTCATCGCGAAGGCGGAGAATCTTTGGAAGACGTATTCCACGGATATGGACGCGCTCCAGTTCTCGTCCGCGCTCAGCGAGGTGTGGAAGCTGATCGGCGAGTGCAACCGCTACATTGACCAGACGATGCCGTGGGTGCTGGCCAAGCGTGAGGAAGACCGGGGGAGGCTGGGAACCGTGCTCTACGTGCTGGCGGAGTGCGCCCGTATCGTAGCGGTTGCGATCTCACCCGTGATGCCCAGGACGCCAGCCAGAATTTTCGAGCAGCTGGGAATCCGCGACGAAGCGCTTATGACCTGGGAGTCGATCAAACACTTCGGCGCTATGGACGGACAGACCGTGCACAAGGGAGAGGCGCTGTTCCCGAGGCTGGATATTGAAAAGGAGCTGAAGGAGACGGCGATGCCGGCCGTACAGGAAAAAGCGGAACCCCAGACGGAGGCAGAGGTCACCTTTACGCAGGCCGATGAAGTGGGGATCGACAGCTTCGAGCCGGTCCAGCTGGTGGTGGCCAAGGTCCTGGAGTGCCAGAAGGTTCCCAAGGCGGACAAGCTGCTGCAGCTGCGGCTCAAAGTGGGCAATACGGAGCGCACGGTGCTCTCCGGCATCGCCAAGCACTATGCACCGGAAGCGCTGATCGGCAAAAAGGTGGTCCTCTTCGCCAATCTGGCCCCCAGGAAGATCCGCGGGATCGAATCCAGCGGCATGCTCCTCTGCGCGGTCAACGAGCAGGCAGGCAAGCTTACGCTCCTGACCGTCGACGAAGACATCGAAGATGGAAGCGAAATCGGCTGATGCCGGACTGCGCCCGTATACGCAGGCCTGCTTCGACACGCATCTGCATCTGAACGACAGCCGCTTTGACGAGGACAGGGACGCGGTCGCTGTCCGGATGGCGGAAACGAAAACAGCCGGCCTATGTGTCGGGTATGATATGCCTTCGAGCCGGGCGGCCATATGCCTGGCCCGGAGGCATAACCATCTGTTTGCGGCCGTCGGCGTTCATCCGATGGCGGCAGAAACGCTGGACCGGGACGCACTGAAACAGCTTGAACAATGGCTGCAAGACGAGCCCAGAGTGGTGGCCGTCGGAGAATGTGGGCTGGACCGCCTGGTGCCGGTATCCCGCGGAATTCAGGAGAACGCCTTCTGTGCGCAGATGGAAATGGCCGGCAGGCTGGGAAAACCGCTCATCCTGCATGTCAGGAAGGTGCACGGACGGATGCTTGAAATCCTCAGCGCGAACGCAGGACGGCTGCCGGTCTGCATCCTCCACGGCTGTTCGGCCAGCCCGGAGAGCGTAAAGCAGTATCTTGCGCTCGGTACGATGATCTCGCTCGGGAGCCCCGTTACGTGGGATAACGCGGTTAAGCCCCGCAAGGTCGCGGCCAACATCCCCCTGGAAAGGCTGCTGCTTGAAACAGACAGTCCGTTTTCTCCGCCGCAGGGGATGAAGGGGGAGCGGAACAGACCGGAAACGGTCCGGACGGTCTGCCGGGCGATTGCCGCCCTGAGGGGCTTGACGGAAGAAGAAATCGCGCGTGAAACATGGCAAAACGCGTGCAGGGTACTGCGCCTGCCGGACAAATTCGCGAAAGCGCCCTTTGGAGTGTGAGATGCCGGAATGGAGAATCAGCTGATGGAAAAGGTCAGGGAGCGGATACTGCCGCCCCTCGTCTGGATCGGGATATGGCAGGCGGTGTCGGCAGGACTGGGGAGCAGCCTTCTGCTGGCCTCCCCTTTGCAGGTTGCGCGCCATCTGATCGGCATGCTGCAAAAGGGGCAGACGTGGCAGATCATGGTGAACAGCACGGCCTTCGTACTCCTCGGCTTCACGCTTTCGCTGTTGCTGGCGGTTCCATGCGCGGTGGCGGCATACCACTGTCCGTTTTTCCGGCGGCTGATGATGCCGCCGGTGAGAGCTATGCGGAGCGTTCCGGTCGCCTCGTTCATCATCCTGGCGCTGGTCTTCATCTCCTCGAAATACCTGTCGATTCTGATTGCCTTTACGGTATCGTTTCCGTTGTTCTTTATTGAACTGCTTGCCGCGCTGGGCAACCGGGACAGAGCGCTGGCAGAAGTATCCGTGGTCTTTGGGATTCCCTGGCCGGAGCGGGTCTGGCGGATCGATCTTCCGCAGATTCTGCCGGGACTCTCCACGAGCTGCAGGACGGCGACGGGTGTCTGCTGGAAGGCAGCCGTCGCCGCGGAGATCATCGGCATCCCCAGACACTCGATCGGCGAGCAGATGCATATGGCCAAGCTTTACCTGGATACGGCGGAGCTCTTCTCCTGGACGGTCCTGATCCTGCTGCTCAGCGCCCTGTTCGAGTATGCCGTGCAGTGGCTGATCCGGAAGCTGGAAAAAAGCGCCGCCGCGCTCTGAAAGCGCAGCGGCTGATGCCGGGCGGCCGATAAGGAGGAACCATGCAGTTTGTCGTTTCCGGGAAAGAAGACGGTTTGCCGCTGTTTTCCGTCGTTGCCGGGCATGCCCAGGGCGTCCCGCGCTGGGCGGTTAAGGCGGCCTTCAAAAACAAAGAGGTCAAGGTGGACGGGAAGCGGGCGGAAAAGGATTTCCGCGTAACCGAGGGCCAGACGGTGCGCGCATTCTTCCCGAAGGAAGCCGTGCTTTCGGCGCAGCGGCTGGACGGGCATGCCGTTCAATACGAGGACGAGCGGATCCTGGTTGTGGAAAAGCCTCAGGGAATCGCATGCGCCGGAGACGGGGATACGCTGGAAAAACGCGCGGAAGCCATGCTGCGCACGCGCGGATTTACGGGCAGTGTCTATCCGTGCCACAGGCTGGACGTTCAGACGGGCGGTCTGGTCATCCTGGCCAAGGACGAGGAGAGCCGGGACGCCATGCGCAGCGCTTTTGAGGCGCATGAAATCCGTAAGACGTACGCCTGCCTCGTCAAGGGATGCCCGGCAAGGCGCGAAGCCGTGCTGAAAGGGTATCTCCGCAAAGACGCGGCGCTGTCCAGGGTTTCTGTAACCGACGACAGTGTGCACGGCAGCGTGCCGATTGTTACGGAGTACCGGGTTGTCCGGCCGGGGGAGGCGGTGTCCATGCTGGAGGTTCATCTGGTTACGGGAAGAACGCACCAGATCCGTGCCCACCTTGCACATATCGGGCACCCGATTCTTGGGGATGACAAGTACGGAGACCGCGCCCTGAACCGGGCGCTGAACCGGACGGTCCAGTGCCTGTGGGCAACCGGACTGCGCTTCGAAATGAAAACCGGCAGGCTCGCCGGTTTGTACGGGCTGCAGCTGTCGGTTCCTTTTCCGTTCGAAAGACTCCTCAGCGGACCTTCCGGGAATCGGTAGATCCGAAGCCACCGTTCCGGTCTGCCGTCGCGTCGTCGTCGGAGGTGATGCCGTAGGGCAGGAAGATCCCCTGGGCTACGGCAGCGCCCGCCGGCACAGAAAGCGTCTTATGATCTTTGCTGTCGCAGGTCAGCCGGATCAGGATGTGCCCCTCATTATCGGAATGGGAGTAATCGCTGTCGATGATGCCGACGGTATTGTCGAGCTGGAGACGGTAGCGGAAACCCAGCCCGCTGCGCGGGAAGAGCGCAAGAAACCACCCCTCGCTGATGATCGCGCGGATGCCGGTCGGGATGAGGATGGACTCGCCGGCGGACAGCGTAAAGGCGGCGGGTGCAAAGAAGTCGTATCCGGCGGAACCGGCAGTTGCGCGCCGGGGAAGGGGAATCCGTGACGGGTCGGGTTCGGGTCCGGAGAAGGACGAAGCGGCTTTCTGCCAGGCTTCAGCGAAGATATGCGTAGACACGTGCTCGAAACGGGCGACTGTATTCATCTGCTTGGCGACCTTTCTGCAATAGCGTCTTGTTTTTATCGGAAATGCGTGTATAATCTCTTTGGAAACGAATATGAAAGGACGGACCCACCATGAACAAGGCATACCATATGACGATTGCGGGATGCGAGCGGGATCTCCCGATCTGTCCGCTGAACGAGAAGCTTTCAATCGGCGCGTTTGTCATCTTCGGCGACTGCGAGCTGACGGTGGCCTGCGCCGGCGAACTGCTGAAGAAGGCGCCGGAATTCGATTACATCCTGACGGCGGAGAGCAAGGGCATCCCGCTGGCCTACGAGATGGCAAGACAGATCGGGGCGAAGAAGTGGCTGCTCGCGCGCAAGGGCGTCAAGCTCTATATGCGCGATGTCCTGCATGTCGAGGTGCGCTCCATCACGACCGACCACATGCAGAACCTCTACATCGACGGAGAGGACGCCGCCCTGATGAAGGGAAAGCGGATCCTTATCGTGGATGACGTGATTTCGACGGGCGAATCGCTCGCGGCGCTGGAAGCGCTGGTGGAAAAAGCCGGCGGAACGATCTGCGGTCGTATGTGCATCCTGGCCGAAGGAGACGCGATTAAGCGCGACGACATCACCTATCTCGGAGAGCTTCCGCTCTTCACGCCGGACGGAGAGCCGATTCTGTGATAAAAGGACGCCTGTTTTTACAGGCGTCTTTCTTTATCCTTTGGATTTGAAGCTCAGTTTGTTTTCGCGGTGTTCGATCAGGCGGACGATGTTCTGCCGGTGGCGGTAAATCGCCAGAAGCCCGAACGCGACGACCATGACCTTGGCCAGGACGCTTGCAGAAGGAGTCAGAAGCACGCCCAGAGGCAGAACGACGGCTGCAGTGACCGACCCGGCCGAGACATACCGGGTGATGGCAACGACGATGATGAAACTGAGAAAGGCAGCCAGCGTCTGCAGCGGGAAGAGGCAGAGCAGCGCGCCGAAACTGGTCGCGATTCCTTTGCCGCCTTTAAAGCCGAAGTAGAGCGGATAGTTGTGCCCGATGACCGTGCCCAAACCGCCGAGCAGGCCGCCGTTCAGCGACCCGGTAAGCTTTAGGCCCAGGTACGCGCCCAGAACGCCCTTCAGGAAGTCGATGAGAAAGGTCAGCAGGGCGTATTTTTTGCCCATGACGCGCAGGACGTTGGTCGTTCCGGGGTTTCCGCTGCCCATCGTCCGTATGTCTTTATGGCCGAAGACGCGCATCACGATGATGCCGGCGGACAGGCTGCCCAGCAGATACCCGAGCAGCAGCGCAATCACATACTTCAAGCAGACTCACTCCCTTTTTTGTTGCGCAGGATGAAACGAAGCGGCGTCCCTTCGAAACCGAAGGCCTTTCGGAACTGGTTTTCGATGTACCGCTCGTATGTGAAATGCATGAGTTCTTCGCTGTTGACGAACAGGACGAAGGTCGGCGGCGCGACGCCCTGCTGGGTGGCGTAATAGATTTTAAGCTGCCGGCCGCCGATGAACGGAGGCTGCTGCGCAGTCTGGATGTCCTGCAGGATGTCGTTGAGCACGCCAGTGCTGACCCGCTTGTGCGCCATGCCGTAAACCGAATTGACGAGTTCCAGAATCTTCTGCACCCGCTGCCCTGTCAGCGCGGAGATGAAGAGCACGGGCGCATAATCCATGAACTTGAGGCCGGAGAGAATCTCTCGGCGCTTCTGCTCCATCGTGTTGGTGTCTTTTTCGACGAGGTCCCATTTGTTGACGACCAGGATGCAGGGCTTTCCGGCCTCGTGGACGAAGCCGGCGATCTTCGTATCCTGTTCGGTGACGCCGTCTTCGGCATTGAGCAGCATGAGCACGACGTCCGCCCGCCGGATGGCATCCAGCGAACGCAGAATGCTGTAGCGCTCGATGGACTCCTCCTCGATCGACTTTTTGCGCCGGATGCCGGCGGTATCGATGATGCTGTAGGTCTGGCCGCTGAAGACGAACTGTGAGTCGATCGCGTCCCTCGTCGTTCCGGCGATGTCGGACACCAGGGTCCGCTCCTGGCCGAGAATGCGGTTGACGAGGCTGGACTTTCCCACGTTGGGACGGCCGACCACGGCAATCTCGATGAGGGACTTTTCTTCCTCGTCTTTTGCAGTTTGCGGCAGCAGCGAAAGAACCTTGTCCAGCAGATCGCCGAGGCCGAGCATGTTCGTGGAGGAGATGGGGACGGGATCACCGAGCCCGAGCGCGTAAAACTCGTAAACCGAATCCTCCAGGCCGGAAAAGTCGACCTTGTTGATCACCGGAATGATCGGCTTTCCGCTTTTCCGCAGGAGGGCAGCGACGTCCTCGTCGTCAGCGGTGAGACCCATCCGGCCGTCCAGAAAGAAGAGGATGACGTCGCAGGTGTCGATGGCAATCTGCGCCTGTTTCCGGATTTCCCTGAGGATCATATCGTCGGATTTGGGCTCCAGGCCGCCGGTGTCGACCAGCGTAAACTGCCGTCCGAGCCACTCGCAGTCGACGTAAATGCGGTCGCGGGTCACGCCGGGAGTATCCTTGACGATGGAAATCCTGCGGCCCGCGATTTTATTGAAGAAGGTGGACTTCCCGACTTTCGGGCGTCCTACGATAGCAACCAGTTGATCTGTCATGACAACTCCTTACCGAGCAGGGCATCCAGTAAAGCGCCGCCGTCGTCCGGGACGGGACGGATCGGAATTCCGAGCTGCTCTATCGCTTCCGGGAGGGAAAGATTATCGAGAAAGACGTCGTCTCCTTTTCGGAGCATGTTTTCGGTGATCAGGATTTCATCTGCTGCACAGCCTTTCAGCTGGGAGACCAGATCCTGGCCGGTGATCAGGCCGGAGACGGTCACCGTCTCTCCGAAAAACCGATTTCGGATCGGCTGAACGGTGACGGCGAGCCCTTCGATGGGATGGGCGGACAGGAGCGCTGCCATGAACGGCGCCACAGAAGTGCCGGTCGCAACGATGACACGCCGTTTTCTCTGTGCCTGAAGGGGCTCTTCCAAAGAACAGGCGGCTTCGAATTCATCCTGCAGGCGCCGCAGCAGCCCCACGCCGTTTTCGTACTGTGGGTACTCCTCGTAGGCTTCATCCGGCGGTATCGGAAAGCCGGCGATTTGATAGAACTCGTCAGAAGGGAAGACGAATCGCGTTCCTGCTTTGCTGAGCATGATCTGCTGAAAAGCCTCGGCCTGCCAGATGACCGCCTGTGCTTCGGACCGGGTGTAAGGCCGGAGCGGATAGAGATGATCGCGGTATTTGGTGAGCCCGACCGGGACCAGCGCCGCGCTGAGCGCGTGGGGCGAGAAAGAAGCAAGATCGCGGAGCGTCCTGTCCAGGTGTTCGCCGTCGTTGATTCCCGGACACAGGACAATCTGGCAGTGAAAACTGATGCCATTGTCCGAAAAGCGCTTCAGGTGATCCAGTATCCTGTCCGCGTGCCGGTGGTTCAGCATCCTTTGGCGGAGCGCGCCGTCCGTCGTATGGACGGAGATGTAGATGGGGCTCGCTTTGCGGTCAATGATGCGCTGAAGCTCGGCTTCCGGGAGATTGGTCAGCGTCACGAAGTTGCCGGCCATGAGGGAAAGGCGCCAGTCGTCATCGCGGACGTACAGGCTTTCACGCATATGGGGCGGCATCTGCTCGATAAAGCAGAAGATACAGTGATTGGCACAGGTCTTGGGGCTGCTCATGAGGGAGGACTCAAGCACCAGGCCGAGGGGCGCGCCGGCAGCCTTGTGGATGAGGACCTCGCGCCGGGTGCCATCGGAGTGAACGAGCTCTACGGTAAGAGAGGAGCGGGCTGTCAGAAACTGATAGTCCACCAGGTCCAAAACGGGCACGCCGTCGATACGCAAGAGCGTATCACCGCCCCGGATACCGGCGTGTTCGCCGATCGATCCGGGAGAGACCTCTACGATGCGCTGCGGCATAAACGACTCCTTTGGCTGATATTCGACTGTATTATCGCGAAATTGCGGGGTAAAGTCAAGGTTTGACAGCCGTATACCGGATGTGATTTGTTTGACACCATGGCGATTTATGATATAATCTTTTGTGAGTGAGAAGCAGGGGCGCACAGAACCAGGACCGCAGGGTGGGATAAGATGTCAAAGCTTAGAATTATACCGCTTGGCGGTGTGGGGGAAATCGGCAAAAACATGACCGCATTCGAATGCGATGACGATATCATCGTCGTCGACTGCGGCTCGGTCTTCCCCAAACAGGATCTCCTGGGGATCGACCTGGTCATTCCCGACATCACCTATCTGGAACGCAATCGCGACCGTATGCGGGGCTATTTTGTCACACACGGACATGAGGACCACATCGGCGCGTTTCCTTATATCTACCCGCATGTAGAGGCGCCCATCTACGGCTCCCGTCTCACGTGCGCACTCATCCAGGCAAAGATGGAGGACCACGGCATCGAGCATGTGGAACTGAACGTCGTCAAGGCCCTGGACGTCGTCCGGTGCGGCGCCTTTGAAGTCCAGTTCATTCACGTCAGCCACTCCATATCCGGAGCTTTTGCACTGGCTATCTCCTGCGCGGCGGGCACGGTCATCGTGACGGGCGACTTCAAGGTGGATTTTTCACCGAACGACGGCAGGGTGACCGATCTCAATACGCTGGCCGCCTGGGGAAGCAGGGGCGTCCTGGCGATGCTCGCCGAATCCACAAACGTGGAAAAGACGGGCTATACCATGAGCGAGCGGCAGATCAGCGCGACGTTCCGCAATCTCTTTAAAGAGGTACAGGGCAGGCTGATCATCGCGATGTTCGCCTCCAACCTCCAGCGAATCCAGCAGATCGTCGACAACTGCATCGAGTTCCGCAGAAAAATCTGCTTTGTCGGCCGCAGCATGGTCAGCGTCACGAGGCTGGCGATGGAAATCGGCGAGCTGAGGATTCCCAAAGGAATCCTGATCGACGCGCTGGACATAGGCTGCTATGACGACAATCAAATCGTCATCCTGACGACAGGCAGCCAGGGCGAACCGATGAGCGGCCTGACCCGGATGGCCAGCAGCGAACGCAAGCGGATGCAGCTGCGGAGCAACGACACGGTCGTCATTTCCGCTGCGCCCATCCCGGGGAACGAGCTCATGGTGGCGCATGTCATCGACCAGATTTACCGCTGCGGCGCCAAGGTCGTCTACAATCGCGTCGCGGATGTCCATACCTCCGGCCATGCGTGCCAGGAGGAACTGAAGCTGATGCACACCCTGGTGAAGCCGCGCTATTTTATCCCTGTCCACGGCGAGTACCGCATGCTCAAGATGCACGCGGAGCTCGCCCAGTCGCTGGGCATGCCGGCGGACAGGACGATCGTCCTGGAGCTGGGGCAGGCGCTGGAGCTTTCTCAAGAGGAGGCCAACATCACCGGGCCGATCCCGACAGGGACGGTCATGGTCGACGGGCTCGGCGTAGGCGACGTGGGCAGCATCGTGCTGAGAGACAGGAAGCACCTCTCGCAGGACGGCCTCATCATCGTCGTTATCGGCATCGACCAGGAGAGCGGGAAAGTGGCCAGCGGCCCCGAACTGATCTCCAGAGGCTTCGTCTACGTGCGCGAGAACGAGGAACTGATTGAAAGCGTCAAGGCGGTTGCGCAGGGGGTGCTGGATCGGTATCCGACAATCGCGCCGAGCGACTGGACTTCCATCAAAAACGAAATCAAAGATCAGCTGCATGCGCATATCTCCGACTTGCTGAAGCGATCGCCCATGATTCTGCCCATCATTATCGGAATATAAGCCGCACGGATCGGAGGCAAAGGTGTCGAAGACACAGAAAAACCGGGCTTCCGGAAAGAAGACGAACCCGGAGAAACAATGGCATAAGCGGCGCAAAGAGAAGATTGCGGTTTATGCGGGAATCTGGAAACTCATCAGGCCGGCCATCGTGTATGGCTGCGCTTTTATTGCGCTCGTCGGGCTGATGAGCACCGGATGGCAGTCCTTGAACCAGTATTTTCTGGCCCCTATGGATCCAGCGGACGACGCGGCGGTGGCTGTCACGGTCTCTTCCGGCAGCTCGCTCTCCCTCGTCTCCAGGCAGCTGGAGGAAAAGGGGCTTGTCCGCAACAGCACCGTTTTCAAGTACTATGCGGACCTGATGGGCATGGGGCAGCGCATACAGAGCGGCAATTACGAAATGAGCAGGGCCATGTCCGCCGCAGATCTGCTGGAGCGGCTCGTCTCCGGCGACGGACGGCCGAAGACCCTGCGCATTACCATCATCCCTGGTTGGACGGTTGAAAACACGGCCGATTATCTGGTGGAAAACAAGGTTTTTGCATCCAAAGACCAGTTTCTCTCCCTGTGCAGGACAGGCGACGCGTTTAAAGACGTTTATTTTGTGCAGTCCGTATTGCAGCAGAGCGGCCGGAAAGACGTGACCTATGCACTGGAGGGATATTTGTCCCCCAACACCTATGAGATCTATACCAGCACAGACGAAGAGAGCCTGATCAGGCGGCTGCTGCGGCAGACGGAGAGCGTCTATCTCACTTCCTACGAAGAGCGGGCGGAGGAGCTGGGCTTTTCGATGAGCGACGTGTTTACGCTTGCGTCGGTCATTGAAAAGGAAGCCAAAACCGACGACTTTGCCAAGGTGAGCGCCGTCTTCCACAACAGGCTGAAGAAGCAGATGACGCTGGACTCCGACGCGACGGTGAAATACGTGTCCGGTTCTGTCAAAATGGCGCTGAACGCGTCCGATCTGGCTGTGGACTCGCCCTACAACACCTACCGGCGAAAGGGACTGCCGGCAGGCCCCATCTGCAATCCGTCGATGGACGCGGTCATGGCTGCGCTGTACCCGGATGAGGATTACGTGAAGGACCAGTATCTGTATTTCTGCTCGACGGATCCGAATTCAGGCGCGCTCCACTTCTCCAGGACACTGGAGGAGCATGAGGCGGCCGTAGCCATGTACAGACCTCTTTGGGAAGAATATGATCAGCGGAGAGGTGCGAAATGATTCCCACTCAGATTCCATCCTTGCTGGCGCCCGCAGGTAACAAGCGGGCGTTTTTAACAGCCGTACGCTTTGGCGCGGATGCCGTGTATTGCGGCTTTAAACAGCACAGCCTCAGGGCGAAAGCGTCTAATTTCGGTGCAGACGAACTTGCGGAGCTGATCGCCTTCGCGCATGCCCGGGGGGTAAAGGTGCACCTGACGCTCAACAGCTTCATGTCTGAGGGCGAAGAGAACGGGATGCTGGAAGACGCGAGAACGGCGGATGAGATCGGAGCGGATGCGCTGATCATCAGCGATCCGGGACTGGCGGCGCTGGTGCACGGCGCGCTGCCGCGGATGCCGATCCACATCAGCACGCAGGCGAACATCACCAACAGCGCCGCTGCGCTGCTGTGGCATTCCTTCGGCGCTTCCCGGGTCGTCCTGTCCCGGGAACTGACGCTCCGGCAGATCGGGGAGATTGCCGGCCGCCTGAGGGGAGAGATGGAAGTGGAAACCTTCGTCCACGGCTCGGTCTGCATGGCGTGGTCCGGGCGCTGCTTCCTGTCCAAGAAGCTGACGGGGCGAAGCGCCAACCGGGGAGCCTGTACGCAGCCCTGCAGATGGGCGTATGAGGTCGCGGAGAGCGGCAAACCGGATAACCGACTGCTGGCGGAAGAAGAGGCGGGCGGGACCGAAATCTTTTCCGCCAACGACCTCTGCCTGGTCGATCACCTGCAGGAAATGGCCGAAGCGGGGATCGCCTGCCTCAAGGTGGAGGGAAGGACGAAGAGCGAGTATTACATCGCCACCGTCACCGGCGCATACCGCCGGGCGCTGGATGCGCTGCGCATGCAGGACCGGAAGGCGGCGGAAGAGATCCTGCTGGATTGTCACCGGGAGCTGGACAAGGTCAGCCACAGGCCGTACGATACTGGCTTCTACTTCGACGCGCACGCCGAGAGTGAGCCGCTGCCCAGATATGCCGAGGAAAAGGAGTATATCGCCTTTGTGCTGGAGCGCAGGGGTCCGGACGTCCTGCTAGAGGTCAAAAACCGGTTTTACGTCGGCGATGAGCTGGAGACCGTAACGCCGGCGGGCAGCCGGTCCTTCACCGTCGCGGACATCGTCCCGGAAGAGGAGGGCGGGCACGTTGACAGCGTGCTGGCGCCGCAGAAGAAGGTTTGGATCCCCTGCAGCGTTCCGCTGGAAGCCGGCGACCTCCTGAGAGGCGTAAGGCGGAATAGGGCCGGGACGAACCGGGCCGGAGGTTGACAGTGGAAACGATCAAAGCGACGGCGGAAAGCGTTGTTTACCGCAATGAAGAAAACGGCTATACGGTTCTCATCGCCAAATCCGGGAGAAGCCGGCTGACGGCGATCGGAACCATACCGGAGGTTGCGGAAGGCGAACAACTGGAGCTGGAAGGAAACTGGCAGGAGCATCCGGTCTACGGCAGGCAGTTCCGGGTTGCTTCCGTCAGAATCCAGGCGCCGACGACGGTGACAGCGGTCGAGCGCTACCTCGCCAGCGGGCTCATCAGGGGGATCGGACCGGCGACCGCCAAGCTGATCGTGCGCACTTTCGGCAAGGACGCGCTGGATATCATGGCGGAGGAACCGCAGAAGCTGCTGGAGGTTCCCGGGCTGGGCAAAAAGAAAGTCCAGATGATCACGGAGAGCTATGCACAGCATCACCAGCAGCGGGAGATTATGCTGCTGCTGCAGGAGTACCATATCCCGCCTTCCCTGGCCATGAAGATCAACAAGCAGTACGGGGACGACGTCCGCGAAATCCTGAGGACCAATCCGTACCGTCTGGTCGACGACATCGAAGGCATCGGCTTTAAGACGGCGGATCAGATCGCCGTCGCGGCCGGGATAGACAAAAACAGCGCGTTCCGCATTTCCTCCGGCATACGGTATTTGATCCGGGAGGCATCGGTCTCCGGCGGACACTGTTATCTGCCGAGAGAGAAGCTGATTGCCGAAAGCGTGCGCGTGCTGGGCTGTGAGGCCGATCTGGCTGACCACACGCTGGATTCGCTGATCCTGGACGGATACGTAAAGGCGGAGATCTTGCAAAGCCCGGAGGGCGAGGAATTCGTCGCCGTCTATGACCGCTTCAGCTGGCAGGCCGAACAGCAGACGGCCGTAAAACTCATCCGGCTGCTCAACGCCGGCGGCCAGCGGGAGTTTACGGACGAGGAGATCGAACAGAGCATCGACTCCATGCAGCGCATCGAAGGACTGACCTTTCATGCGGCCCAGAAGGAAGCCGTGCGCCTGGCCGTCCACTCCCGGGTCTCCGTCATCACGGGCGGACCGGGTACCGGAAAGACGACCATCATCAAGTGCATCCTGCACACCCTTGGGGACGATGCGGGCGTCGCACTGGCGGCACCGACCGGCAGGGCCGCCAAGCGGATGTCCGAGGCGTGCGGCGCAGAGGCGAAGACGCTGCACCGGCTGCTGGAATACAACGGGGAAGGCGGGCAGTTCCTGCGCGGCAAGAATCATCCGCTCGAAGTGGAGACCCTCATCGTGGACGAGATGTCCATGGTGGATATTTCTCTCATGCGGTCGCTGCTGGACGCGCTTCCGGCGGGAACGAGGCTTATCCTGGTCGGGGACGCGGACCAGTTGCCCAGCGTCGGTGCGGGCAACGTGCTCCGGGATATCCTGAACAGCGGGGCAGTTCCCTCCGTCTGCCTGTCGGAGATCTTCCGGCAGGACGAAAAGAGCATGATCGTCTATAACGCGCACCGGATCAACAGGGGAGAACTGCCGAAGCTGAATGCGAAGGACGGCGACTTTTACTTTGAGCGGGCGGCAACCCCGGGGGAAGCCGTGCAAAAGGTGCTGTCGCTTTGTGAGAGCAGGCTGCCGTCCTTTCTCGGGCTGGATTCCGTGCGGCAGATCCAGGTCCTTTCGCCGACCAAAAAAGGAGACTGCGGGGTCTACGAACTGAACCGCCGCCTGCAGCAAACCTACAACCCGCCGGAGGCGGGAAAGGCAGAAAAGCTCCGCGGCGATACGCTCTTCCGGGTCGGCGATAAGGTGATGCAGACCAAGAACAACTATACGCTGCAGTGGAAACGGGAAGGCCTTCTCGCCTGGGAGGAGGGCGAAGGCGTCTTCAACGGCGATATCGGTTACATTCAGGAGATCGACGCAGAGGAGTCCACCATCACCGTGCTGTTCGACGACGACAGGCTGACAGTCTACGAAGCGGACGACATCGAAGACCTGGAGCTGGCTTATTGCATCTCCATACACAAGAGCCAGGGCAGCGAGTTCCCGGTCGTCGTGATGCCCGTCGTGGGCGGGCCGCCCATGCTGATGAACCGGAACCTGTTCTATACGGCGGTTACGCGGGCGAAGCGTTTTGTCATGCTGGTTGGCCGGGAAGCGGTCATCAGCCAGATGGTCGGCAATACGTATGTGCGGCAGCGGTATACGGCGCTGGACCAGCGTCTGCGTGCACTCTGCAATCATGATGGGGATGAGGAAGGGTGAAAGATTTCCTGCACGGCGTCGGCCGGCTGCTGGACGACTGGCTGTTTCCGCAGCCGATGTCATGCATCTGCTGCGGGACGGAGTTGAAGAAGGTTTCAAACGACCTCCGTTTGTGCGGCGGGTGCATGCAGGCGCTGGAGAGGCTCTCGCGGGAACAGGAAGAGCGGGAACGGGAGGAGCCGATCCCGCCGGCAGAGGGGCTTTCGTATATCCACTGCGCCTTTCCGTATAAAGAAGAGGCCAAAGCGCTCGTTCTCCGGCTGAAATTCGGCCGCCTGAGGGACGCGGCCAGGCCGCTCGTCCTCGGTATGCTGGCATTGCCCGCCGGCGAAGAGGATTTGATCGTACCGGTGCCTACGACGAGGCGCCGGCGGCGTGAAAGGGGATTTAACCAGGCGGCGCTGCTGGCCGGGCAGCTGGCCCGCCGTTACGGCATGAAAGCGGATGAATGCCTGCTCGTACGGACGGATGACGGGGAGGAACAGTCCGCCCTGAGCCGTGAAAAGCGGATTGTGAATCTGAACGGCTGCATGGCCGCAAAACCGGGCGCGGCAGAACACCGGATACTGCTGGTCGACGACGTGTATACGACCGGCTCCACGGCGAGAGAAGCAGCCCGCGCCCTGAAAAGTGCCGGCGCTTTGAGCGTGGGTATGCTCTCGGCTTGCTGTGCCTGGTACAGGGACGAGGACAGTATGGTTTAAACGGCACAATATTAGAGCACTGGTCTAGAACACGTAAAAGGAGAAGATATACGTGCGTTATTTTATCGGGAATGCTTGACAGGATTGTTTGAATTTAGTATAATACGTTCTTGTCAGGTGCGAGCCTGATTTGGGTGCCAAAGTGGCTCAGTCGGTAGAGCAGCGGTTTCGTAAACCGCAGGTCAGGGGTTCGAGTCCCCTCTTTGGCTCCATTCGAGGTGTAGCGCAGTTTGGTAGCGCGTTTGGTTCGGGACCAAAAGGTCGCAGGTTCAAATCCTGTCACCTCGACCATGTGAAATAAGCCAGTAACCATGTTGGTTGCTGGTTTTTCTTTTACAACAACAGCGGCATCGCGGACGCCCACCTGGATCAGGACGGCGCCGTGCAGGAGATCGTGGCCGACCTGACCTACAAGATGTTCAACGGTGATCAGCAGGCCATCAACGACTTCGTGCGCGCTGAGCCGAACCTTGCGCAGCGGATCCTTGAAAAGATCAAAGAGTTTATCCAGACCCTGACCGGCAATACGCAGGAGCCGAATGAAATGCAAAAGCGCCTGCAGAAAGCACAGGAGCTTTTCGAGCAGGCGCTTGAAAGCAGGACGCAGGAGAAGGGACAGGAACAGAACGGTGACCTGCGGTATATGCTGGTCGGAAAAAGTTCGGATGGGACGAGTATATATACAACCAATTTCCCGGCAGGGCTTACTGCAAATGACTTAATAACAGAAACGAAAGACCTGTGGCAGAATATCCTTAGCAAGAAGCCACTGGAGATTGATATCGTTGATGAGGCAGGCAACAAGCGACATATCATAGCGCAATTTGATCCTGATTATGCTCCTGGAATAAGGAACACAGATTTGGGAGAGATGATTGATGTTAGAAGTAAAAAGAACACAAGAGGAATTCAAAGAAGAGCAACTCTTGAACTTGGGCCGGACTTATATGACATGTCAAAAGACATGACGCAACGGTATGAAGAACTGGATGATGGACATAGAACGACGGATACACATAAGGGAATAAAACTATTTAGGACACTTGCTACTGATATCACGTACAAGGATGCACGTGACGGGCAGGAGTATCCTATGACAATGTGGCTGAAGCTGAAGGAGAACGGGCAGGGGCAAGACTGGACTTATTTCTATGAAGCAAGAAAACGTGATAAACCATTACCGCCGAGAATCAAAAAAGGTGCCCCAACGAATCAGACCGTTAATGTTACAGTCCAATCCACCGGATCACCTGTTGGGCAAATCATAGCACAGACACAGCAGCCCAGTCAAGCTTCTAGCTCAAATAATTCTCAAAAGTTATCCCTGCCGGCTACCGACAACCAATACTTGCAGGCCATCGAGAGCAACGACCTTGACACGGCCCAGCAGCTGGTGGATCAGGCAGCCTTCGGCAGCACGCAGATGACCTCTGCCCTGGCCGAGAGCACGGACGAGAACGTGCGCACGCTGCTCTCCGCACTGACGAGCGTAGCGCCCAGGCTGGCGCAGCTGCGCAGCGGCGTACAGGAGGGCACGCGCTATGACGTGGGCATCAACGACATCATCGCCCAGGCTGCGGAGAAGTACCGGCAGCTGCGGCGCGCCGGCACCAGTGTAAACGAGTACCTGGAGCAGCCGAGCTTTGAGGGCATGGACCCGACGAGCGACGCGGCGAAGCTGCTGCTGCCTGTCTTTGAGAAGTACAACCGCAGCGCGGTGAAGCTGTCGGCGATCCTGGACGGGATCGTCTCCACGGTGGAGAGCTACGGTGATCCGAACCAGCAGATGCTGGACGGACTGGGCAGCATGATCCCGACGGCGCAGGGCATCATCGCCAGCAGCATCCGGAACACGGAGCAGGCGATGGCCGACAGGGCTGCGGGCATTGCGCCCGGACAGATGCGCTTTGATGCTGAGACCGTGCACACCGAAGCAGCTGAAGACGCGGAGCGCTGGCTTGCAGCGGAGCATCCGGATGCGACCAGAGAGGAACGCGAGGATCTGCGCCGGCAGTTCATGGACCGCTATGAGCAGATGGAGCGGCAGCGCTTCAACGAGCGCAATGCGGCGCTGGATGTGGAATGGCGAGCGCAGAACGAGCAGCGTGCACGCAACTATGCGAAGCAGCTGGAGGCGAAGTTCCCCGGGCTTAAAGTTGTTTTCACTGATCTTGGCGGGCCGAACGGCAAATATGACAAAGGCAGCGGAACGGTCTACATTGATCTGCAGCACGCCGGGCAGACGGACATCTTCAACCGCGTGCTGTTCCATGAGCTGACGCACCACATCGAGGCGACCGGGCAGTACCAGCAGTTCCAGGACCTGATGCTGAGCATGGCCTTCCATACGACCTACAAGCAGATGCTGGACAACATGAAGGCCGGCACGATGACGCAGGCGGATCAGGAGCTGCTGGCCAGCATCCAGTCCAAGATGTACCAGTACAACAGCAGCGGCATCGCGGACGCGCACCTGGATCAGGACGGCGCCGTGCAGGAGATCGTGGCCGACCTGACCTATAAAATGTTCAACGGTGACCAGCAGGCCATCAACGACTTTGTGCGCGCCGAGCCGAACCTTGCGCAGCGGATCCTTGAAAAGATCAAAGAGTTCATTCAGACCCTGACCGGCAATACGCAGGAGCCCAATGAAATGCAAAAGCGCCTGCAGAAAGCACAGGAGCTTTTCGAGCAGGCGCTGAGGAATCAGGAGACACAGGTTGAAGGCAGGGTGCAGTATGACATCACCGGACAGGATTTGATCGAAGTAGATGATACCAGGCGAGAGCAGTTGCTCCGGCAGGAGACGCTACAGATTGTGCCGGCAGAATCTGCGCCGAACACGCTCACTGAGGACGAGGCAAAACAGCTTACAGAGCAAGGCCGCAGCCAAGCGGAGAAGAGTTTAATCAGCATCTTAGGAAGGTTTGACGCCTTTAAATCCTATGTTAATTCGCGAATTGATATAGAGTTTGAGTTTTCGAGAGGTAAAGCAAAAGAAAGCGCTCACTACCAGACCAAATACCGCCATAAGCTGATTGAGCTAGTTGAGATGTATGCGAACCTTGACGCAATTATTAAAAATGCTAAACCGGTTGAAACTCATACAGATATATATGACGATACAAGTCGAGAGGATAATCGTCTCGAAAGGGTATATGTTCTCCTATCTATCTATCAAAAGGGTTCATCAATAATCCCGGTCGAGATAGAAGTAAAACAGTTCAAAGGGAGTGAACCTAACAGTCTACATTCGACAGTAACGCTAAATGAAATAAGAACAGAGGATCTTGGGGCTGTGCAAAACTCGGCAAAAGCCGATGAGTTGGGCAACCCTACCACTGTTCTTGAATTTAATATAGCAGATATCGTTTCGAAAATCAACCCAGAAAATGGTTTCTTTTTGAAATACATTCCGGATGGAATGCTAAATGAAGAACAGATAAAGAGTAAACGTAAAGCTATACAAGAAGAAAATGAGAAGAAAGCAAAACTAAGGGAAAAGAAACGCCAAGACTTGATTAAACGCGGCAAGGTTGAAGAGGCATATGAACATGCTGTAAGACATGAAGACACGGAAGCAGCCCAGCGGCTGGTGGATCAGGCGGCCAAGGATGCGGGGTACAATCTGCATGTGTATCACGGAACCGGCGCCCAGTTCAACGAGTTCTCGTATGACTTCCTTGGCAAGAACGGAAGCGCTGAAGGGCAGGGCTTCTACTTCACGGACAGCAAGGAAATGGCCAGCGGCTATGCAAGCGGCGAACAGGGCCAGATTCTGGACGGCTATCTGCGGATGGAGAAAACCCTTTCCGACAGTGAGAAGACGTTAACCCGTAAGCAGCTGCGCGATATTCTCAAGGCTGTTGACCCGACCTGCGAAGACGTCTGCATCAATTACGAGCAGACCGGCGGCGCCGGTTACCCGGGAGCGGCGTGGAAGGCGCGCGCGCTGAACGATGCGGTCAGCGCAATCTTCGAAGGGAATGATACGGACTCCGACATTCTGGCAGAGATCGCAAACTCTGGCGCCGGTACGGAAGAGGTTACCAAAGCTGCCCGGCAGCTGGGCTTTGACGGTTATAAGGTAGAGGGCAAGTATCCGGGTGCTACCGTATATGTGGCGTTTGAATCGGATCAGTTCAAGCGGGGCGACGCCGTCACCTACGACGATGCCGGCAACGTGATCCCGCTCTCCCAGCGATTCAACCCGAAGAGCAAAGACATCCGCTACAGCCTGCCCACGGATCAGCACCAGTCCGGCCAGACGGCCCTGCCGATCGACAGCCAGCTGCAGCAGGAGATCGACGCGGCAGTCCAGCGCGCGCTGGCCGAGCGTGAAGCAAAGCGGGCGCAGAACCTGGACGCCGACGTCCGGCGCAGCGCCGAGGATGCCATGCGCAGGGTGGAGACCTACGAGAAGCGCAAGGGGCTGAAGGCGCCCAGCGCCGAGCGCGCGGCCACCTATCTCTTTGACGATACGCTGCCGCTGTTCAAGATCACCGAGCGGCTGATGGATCAGCAGAAGCAGAGGATCGAAGCGCTGCAGCAGAAGCAGAAGAACGGAGAGACGCTGACCGCAGAGGAGAAGGCCGTCATCAAGCGCGGCGTGCAGGGCTACGACAGCAGTCTGGATCCGCGCGACCTGATGCTGGCCAAGCGCAACGTCGTGCCCAATTACCTGCGGACCTGCGTGGACGGCTACATGGTGGACGCGCACGGCGAGCGGGTGATGAACGAGGAGACCGGGCAGTACTACGGCAGCCTGGCGGACATCACAAAGAACCGGGTGAAGCAGAGCGAGGAGCAGGACTTCATGCTCTACGTCATGGATCTCTACGGCATGGAGCGGCTGCGCGCAGGGCATCCCCTGTTCGAGGGCGACACCATGGAAGACCTGGCTGCCCACGTGGCAGACGCGCAGGCCATGCATCCCGGCTGGAGGGAAGCGGCGGACGAGCTGTCCAACTGGTACGGCAAGTTCGTGCAGACCTGGTCGATCGACTCCGGCGCTGCCGGCATGCGGCAGTCCACCTTCGACAACTTCCGCCGGATGTATCCGCATTACCTGCCGGCCTTCCGTGCGGTGGACCAGAGCCTTGTGCCCATTGCCCTCCAGCAGAAGGACGCGAACGGCAACATCACGGCGGACCGTCTGAGCAGGCTGGGCGCCATGGGCGCGGAGACGATCCGCAACCCGATGGTCTCCCTGGTCACGCAGATGCAGCAGTACATGGAGACGGCCAAGCAGGCGGAAGCCATGCAGGCCTTCGACGGATTCTTCAGCACGCAGGACGGCGAGGCCACCGGATGGGCGGAGCTCATCAACGAAGTGCCCGCCAAGGAAGACGACGGCACGATCACGCCGGGCATCATGGAGGCCGGCAGCCACTTCACCTGGGTAAGCCAGGACGAGGAGGGCAACAGGATCAGGACGGCGCCGTGCAAGAGATCGTCGCCGACCTGACCTACAAGATGTTCAATGGTGACCAGCAGGCCATCAGCGACTTCGTGCGTGCCGAGCCTAACCTTGCCCAGCGGATCCTTGAAAAGATCAAAGAGTTCATCGCCACCCTGACCGGCAATACGCAGGAGCCCAATGAAATGCAAAAGCGCCTGCAGAAAGCACAGGAGCTTTTCGAGCAGGCGCTGAAGGAACAAACAAATAATAGGGGAGAAGGCACACGTTATCGGATAGCAACCTCGACGACCGGTGTACAATATGTAGTAGCTGACCGCTTCTTAGATATAGATTTTGCCAATCCTACCAAATGGGAGAGTCAGGTTAAGAGTTTTATCTATGATACCATTCGGAAGCAAAAAGACCTTGTAGTAATCTCTACTGATGGATTGCCCTTGACTATCGGAAGGGAATTCAACAGGCATCTTCTTGAAAAAAATGGATTCAAACGTAATGGCAAAGCAGGGCTAAAGTTCGGCGTAAAGCTTCAATCAGGCACACATATTGATGAACTATCAGAAGCTTCTACTGATGCTAATCCTGGAGAGGGTAATATTGCTGTTACACCAGAACTTTCTAAAGATGGGAAACACCTACTGCACGATAATAAACGGATAGCACCAGAAGGTTTCAGAGAAAGAACTGCAGTATTTGAAGCATCCAACAATAAGCAGTACGCAATAACCTTCCTTGTTGGTATGGGTAAAGAACGTAATCAGGTATATGACATAACAAGAATTAATCTGATAGATAAAAAAAATCGCCTGACCGAATACGCGAAGGCTGACATCTCTGACAGCCCCGCAAACTCCAGTCAAAGCGATAGCGGAATACTACACCAAAGTGATCCTGCTGTCAACCCCCAGCAGCAAACTGCACCGGTAGCTGAGATCCAGACGGACGACAGCGGAGCAAGCTATTCTTTGCCGGAGACCGACAATCGGTACCTGCAGGCCATTGAGAGCAACGACCTTGACACGGCCCAGCAGCTGGTGGATCAGGCGGCGGAAGCGGAAGGGTGCGACAGGAGTTCTTTGCGGCTGCCTTGCACAATACAAAGAAATCTCCGGCATCGTGCAGGCTTTGCGGGATGCCGGAGAGTTTTTCAGTTCTGTTCGGCGGGATGTTTTACATGATTCTGCGGCCTTCCAGCGCCTTGGCGAGCGTGACCTCGTCGGTATACTCCAGATTGCCGCCAACCGGGAGACCGTGGGCGATCCGCGTGACAAGAACACCGGTTGGTTTTAGCATCCGGGCGATGTAATTGGCGGTCGCCTCGCCTTCGATGTCGGGATTCGTCGCCAGAATCACTTCGGATATGTGCTCGGACTCGATCCGGCTGAGCAACTCCTTGATGCGGATGTCGTCCGGACCGATGCCGTTCATGGGGGAGATGGTGCCGTGCAGAACGTGGTACAGGCCGCGGAAGTCCCGCATCCGCTCGATGGCGGCCACATCGCGGGGATCCTTGACCACGCACAGGATGCCGTTTTTCCGGCTGTCATCCCGGCAGATCGGGCAGGGATCCTGAACGGTATAGTTTCCGCAGATGCTGCAATACCGGATGGATTTGCGGCCCTGATCAATAGCGGCAGCCAGTTCTTCAGCCTGCTCCACGGGGATTGAAGCGATGTAATAAGCAAGGCGCAGCGCCGATTTGCTGCCGATTCCGGGGAGGCGGGCAAACTGCTGCTGGAGCCTCGCTATGGGTTCTATCAGTTCAGACATGATCAGAACAACCCGCCCATTCCCGCGCCGCCGAGTCTGGACATCTCCTGTTCACGGGTTTCTTCGCCTTTTCTCAGCGCGTCGTTGACGGCTGCGATGATCGTATCCTGGAGCATCTCGACGTCATCCGGGTCGACCGCTTCCGGCTTGATGGTCAGCGAGAGCAGTTCGCGCTTGCCGCTGACCACACAGGATACGACGCCGCCCGCGCTGCCCTCATAAGTTCTTTCGTCCAGTTCCGCCTGCATCTGGACCATCTGCTGCTGCATTTTCTGGGCCTGACGCATCAGCTGCTGCATATTCCCGCCAGGGATTCCGGGGAAGCCACCTCTAGCCATAACGATACCTCCTGAGAAGATTTAAAGCTTGGGTATTATACAATAAACGGGCGCAAATGTGAAGACCGCCGCGCCTGCCCGGGTTCCTTTTGCGCTGCCGGACGTCCGCTGCGAGGGGAATGCAGGGCGTGCTTTTCTTTTGCAAATGTTGCAAAGCACAGTTCACGGTGCGGTGCGGACGACGACATGCCGCACGTCTTCCTGCGGGTTTTCCAGCAGGGAGAGAATCCAGGGCTTCACCGCGGAGCGCACGTCGGCGTCCCTCCATTTCTGGCAGTTTTCGTCTTCAAGGAGAGCTTGCCGGCAATCGTTTAAGGAGACGGTCATGTTGGCGGTAAAGACCCGGAGGAACCAGTCCTCCGCCTCCAGGTCGCCTTCGTACCGGGTCCCGGCCAGGGAACCGCTCGCCATACGCCGGGCCAGAGCGAGCGAATCGTTCGCCATCCGTTCGTTTTCAGGGCTCCCTTCGGCGTAAATCGGCACAACCTGGTAGTCCCATCCGTCTGTCAGAGGGGTCAGTGTTCCGGCCCATGCCGGATATGAGAAGGGTACGCCGACGGCTATCTGGCGGAGAGTATCGGTGTGGAGCGTGTAGTTGGAATGCCGGTGCCCGCACAGATAGAGGGGAAGGTCGAATTCCCGGAGCACTTCCGCGAGCGCTGCGGCGTTTTCCGTATCGTCGCTGCCGCTTCCGGAGAACGGGAGCAGCGGATAATGGCCCGCCACGACGGCCCGGGTGCCGGGCGGAAGGGACGGGAGCAGGTGTCTGAGCCAGCGGAGAGTCTCTTCCCGCACGGTGCCGTGGAGGGCCGCCTTGGCCGTCCCGTCATAATGGTTTACGTCCAGCATGACGAGGCAGGTACCTCCTTCCGTCCAGGCGGCGTAGCCCGCTCCGGAGGGATCGCGGGAAAAAGACCGGTGATATCCGAACCCGTCGTAGTAAGCGGCAAAGTCCGCCGGAGAAAAGCCGCCGGACAGGTCGTGGTTGCCCGGCAGCACGTATACGGCGGCGCCGGTTTCGCTTGCTGCTTGCTCGAAAAAGGCACGTACCTGGGCATGCTCTTCCGGTCGGCCGCTGTTGGCGCAGTCGCCGAGGACCAGAAGCGCATCGTAGTCGGCAGCCAGGCGGACGATTGCGTCCGTAACGCTCCGGGAAGCCGACGGATCTGCCGTAAAGTGCAGATCGGAGACGATGAGCAGACGCTCCTGTGCCCGCAGGCCGTGCGGGAGAAGCAGCAGGGCGAGCAGCAGCGCGGGAAGAAGCTTTTTCATAAATCACCCGAATGAGCCGGTCGGCGGGGAAAGATAATGGACGCTCTTTAATTATATCATGAACGTCAATGCCGAAGGATTGATTTAAATCCGCCTTGCTTTTATAATAAACCGGTGATAGGAGGATGGTCATGAGAATAATAACGGCATTGCTGTTTGGATTCGTCATCATGTGTACGGCAGCTGCGGGGACGGCGGACTTTAATCCGGAACTGCTGCTCTCGGTTGCCATCGGAGAACTGGGGTATACGGCGACCAACGGCGGCTATACGAAATACGGGGAGTGGGGCGGCAAGGCCTACGGCGAATACTGCTCCGAGTTTGTCTCCTGGTGCGTCAGCCGGGCGGATGAACTCTACGGCACCGCGATGCTGGGGAAAGATTACCCCCGGCAGACGAGCTGTGAGGATGGCGCGGCCTGGTATAAGGAGCGCGGAAGGTACATAACCGCAAACAACGGCCTGCACGGCGAAGAAGGCCAGTTCTGGCTTTCGGACGGCGTAAGCGTGGAACAGCGGCCCTATATCCCGCAACCGGGCGACCTCATCTATTTTGAATGGTACAAATACAACAGGCTGGACCATGTCGGTATCGTCGAATTCGTGACCAAGGGGGCGGACGGCCTGTGCTGGGTGCATACCATAGAGGGCAACAACCATGTGCTGGGGCCGACGCCGACAGCCATCCAGCGCTATACCTACAGGCTGGACGATGCTTCCATCCGGGGATACGGCGTCCGCGAGAGCGGGCTGGCCGGGTATGCGCTCTCCAAGGGGGCTTCCGGACCGGAGGTCATCGCGCTCCAGAAGGCGATGAAGCTGCTCGGGTTCTATGACGAGGAACCGGTGGGTAAATTCGGAAAGGCTACGGAAGACGCGCTGAAGAATTACCAGAAAGACCGGGGCCTGCAGCAGCTTGGCGCAACGGATGCGGAGACCCTGCGGACGCTTTATGAAGACGTAGCCGAAGCCGAAGAGGCGGCTGCCCAGAAGATGCAGGAGCGGCTTGAGTCGGAGCTGCAAAAACAGATCGGCGCAGCCAAGGAAGCGCTTGCGTCAAACTGGTTCGGAGAATTCGATCCTTACGATGAGGAAACGGTGTGGAACAGGCTGATTGCGCCCATCACCGTTCTGGATGTCGACCAGACCGAAAAGGTCTACCTTTCGGACGGGCCGAATGGAAAGCGAAAGACCACGAAAGCGCACCGGGGATACTTTTACGGGGAATCCGTGGCAGTCCGCGTGCTGGAGGAGGCGGACGGGTGGGCCCATATCCAGGCTTACAACGATTGCGACGAACTGGAGGACGGCTGGGTCCGCGGGTACAGGCTGAAGACGGTCACCCCCAACCAGCAGTACGGCATCGTGGTCGACAAGCAGACACAGACGCTCTTTCTTTATAAAGAAGGAAAACTGCTGACGTCCCTTCTGGTCTCGACGGGAACGACGAAAGGCAGCAATGAGGATTTTAACGAAACCGCTTCCGGAGAATACCTGATGTGCAGTCCGACCGGCGGCTTTTGGGCGGGAGACCTCTGGTGCAATTATGCTATACGCTTCAACGGAGGCGATTTGCTGCACTTGGTGCCGTCTGTTTTCACCGAGGACGGAAAAGAGGATTTTTCCAGATGCGAAAGCGCCTTGGGAACGAGAGCGTCCCACGGCTGCATACGCGTCCAGCGCAAGCCCAATGAAGACGGCTACAGCCACCTCTGGATCTGGGAGAATCTCCGCAGAATCTACGGCATCAAGCTGATCGTCTGGGATGATGACGGGCGCAAACTCCCGCTGACGGCGGACAGTTCGCCTGTTTACTACAACCCGAAGGGCGGAAAGAAATACCACAGCAACGCCAACTGCCAGAGCGTGAAGAGCACGTATCTGCCGCTGACGAAGATTACATATGGCGACCTTTCGAAGTATCCGTACAGCGAGCTGATCCCGTGCGGGATCTGCGGCGCCCCGCAAAGGCCGGAGACGATAGCGGCCTGGAACGAAGCCGTGGACGAAGCGCTGCGCCAGCTGGCCGGGGAACGGGGAGAAGAGCTTTAAGGAAGGGATCGCTGCGGAAAGCGGAAGACGGTGCCAAACGGAGCAGCAATGGTGCGGAAAGGAAACGGAGAAGACGTGAATGAGGAACCGATGCCGGTCGGGATTCACGAAGGCGAAATTCTGGAGGACCTGCAGCGAAACGGCCTCAAAATCATCCAGAAGAGGCGCGGGTTCCGTTTCTGCACGGATTCTGTCCTGCTGGCTGATTTTTGTGCGGCAAATCCGGGGGAACGGGTGGCGGACATGGGGACGGGAAGCGGGGTCATCCCCCTGCTGATCGCCGCCAGGACAGACAGCGTACGCATCCATGGGTTCGAGCTGCAGACGGATTTGGCGGATATGGCGCAGCGGAGCGTCCGGCTCAACGGACTGGAAGAGAGAATCAGCATTCACAATTGCGATGCTCGGCAGGCAGCCGGACAGATCGGTTACGGGCAGACGGATCTGGTTGTCACCAATCCGCCTTATCTGCAAAAGGGAGACGGGCTCGTAAGCCCGGACGAGCACAGCGCCATTGCGCGTGGCGGATCCGGCTGCCCGATCGAAGAATGGATGCAGGCCTGCAGCAAACTGATGAGAAACGGCGGGCGGATCTGTACGGTGTTTCCCTCTGCGCAGCTGATGCGCCTGTGTGACGCCATGCGGGCTGCGGGGCTTGAACCAAAACGGCTCAGGCTGGTGCTGGCTAGGCCGGACAAAGAGGCCAAGCTGATCCTGCTGGAGGGCAGAAAACAGGGAAGGCCGGGGCTCAGGATACTGCCGCCGCTCATTACGCATGACGGAGAGGGCGGCTTTTCGCCCGAAATGAGACGAATCTACGGTGAAAACAGCGGCGGCCCGGAAGAGCATCTTTTCCCGGCTTCCGGATCATGCTATAATGAGAGTGAATCCAAAGGGAACGGAGCGGACAAACCACAGTGAATTGGGAAAAAATCGATCACCGGATGAAAAAGGCACTGAGCGAGGAACGGTATCGGCACACGCTCGGTGTCGTGAAGACAGCCGTGGAAATGGCGGAACGCTATGGGGAAGACACCGAAAAGGCCAGGCTGGCGGCTTACCTGCACGACTGCGCCAAATGCCTGACGCTGGACGAAATGAAAAAAGCGGCGAAGGATTTGCCGCACGACCCGCTGGCAGAGACGTCCAAAGCGCTGATGCATGCGGCGGCCGGCATGTGCGTGGCACGGGACGAGTTTCATGTCGAAGACCCCGACGTCCTGGGGGCAATCCGCTGGCACACGACGGGGAAGCCGGGCATGACGAAACTGGAAAAGATCATCTATTTGGCGGATATGATCGAACCAAACCGGAAACCCTTTCCGGGGCTGGACGCATTGCGGCGCACATGCCGCACCGACCTGGACGAAGCGATGAAACTGGGGCTTTCGATGAGCGTCGGACATGTCCGGGCCCAGGGGAAACCGGTTCACCCCGACACACAGAGAGCGATTGACGCTTACGCAGACAGCAAACAGCAAACAGACTAAACGGGAGGGGAAACAATGAACGGAAGAGAAATCGCATTGGAAGCAGCCAGAACGCTGGATTCGAAAAAGGCTATGCAGATTGTCGTGCTGGCGGTCAGCGAGCTGACGGTCATCACGGATTACCTGGTCATCGCTACGGGCAGATCTGTCCCGCAGGTTAAGGCGCTGGCCGACCACGTGCAGGAGGAACTGGCCAAGAAAGACATCTTCGTCAAACGCAAGGAAGGCGTCAGCGCAGGGCACTGGGTCGTGCTTGACTACGGCGACGTGATGGTTCACATCTTCCACGAGAAGGACAGGGACTATTATCAGCTGGAGCATCTCTGGTCCAATGGTGAGAACGAAATTGCAGAGACGGAGTGGATCAGCCCGTCGGACGCGGATCAGGAGAAGCCTCAGGAATGAGAAAAAAAGAAGTCGTACTGATTGCAGGCGTTCTGGCTGTCGCCTGCCTTTTACTGATCATCAATGCTGTGCGCCCCAGACAGGATGGGCGGGAACGGATTCAGGCCATGCTTGAAACAACCGGACCGGAACAGACCGGAAGTCCGGAGACAGCCCGCACCGCGGACGAACAGCCCTCCCCGTCCTCTGACGGACAGGAGGAAACAGCGGCGCCTGAACAGCCGGAAGAAACACCGGAGGCGTCTGCCGCCCCTGCGGGGCCTGCCAAGCCGGCTCCGGCAGCAGGACCGGCGGGCCCGCAAATGGCGGCAGCTCCGGCTGCGGTCCGCGGATATGTGGTCATTACGCTGAACGGGCGGCAGTACGGGGATCCCATTCCCATGGACAGGGACAAGATCATCACCGTCAGGCAGGGCGCGGACAAGATCAACCGCATCCACATCACACCGGATTCCGTCGAAATGGATTCGTCAACCTGTGAAAACCAGGATTGCGTGGGTGAGGGCGTGATTACGCTGGAAAACTACAAGACGCGCATTCTCAGCACGTACATCATCTGTCTGCCGAACGGCGTGCAGGTTGAAATGGTGCCTGTCGATGCCGAGTAACGGAAGGAGATGGCGTACATGCGCAGGGGATTGGCGTGGCGGATTGCCCTGTCCGGCATCCTGACCAGCCTGATGCTCGTTCTCGGCCTTATCGAGCGGCAGTTTCCGCTGCCTGTTGGGATCCCGGGAATCAAACTGGGACTGGCCAATTCGGTTTTGCTCTACGGCGTATACATACTGGGCATCCGGCAGACCGTCATCCTGATGATTCTCAAAACGCTGATGGGCTGGTTCATCTACAGCAACATGAGCGCCATGCTGTATTCTTTCGCCGGCGGCGCGCTCTCCGTCCTCGCCATGGTGCTGATCAGCAGAATCAAAGGAATGAGCGTGATCGGCGCAAGCGTTGGCGGTGCGGTATGCTTTAATATCGGCCAGGTGCTGATGGCGGTGATCCTGCTGCATACGCCGCAGCTCATCTTCAGCTATCTGCCTGTGCTGATGGTCTCGGGAGTGATTACGGGGGTTTTGACCGGTTTTGTGGCAAAGCTGGTCATGCGGCACCTTTCGTCAATGAAACGGAACGGATTTTGAGGAGGTTCACGATGAACGCCGGTGATTTGATTTCTACGGAAGCCTTTGCGCTGATGGTAAAAAGGTTGTATGGTGAGGACGCAGACACGCTGAAGGAACAGAGGGAACGTTACGCGAAGCTGGCAGCCCGCTTTGGACAGAGCTTTGGCGGTGAACAGGGCGATGTGCTCTTTTTTTCTGCGCCCGGAAGGACCGAGATCGGCGGCAACCATACGGACCACAACAACGGCAAGGTGCTGGCGGCAGCGGTGAATCTGGACACGGTCGCCTGTGTGCAGAAGCGGAATGATAACTGCATCGTCGTGGAAAGCGAAGGCTATCCGCGCATAACGGTGGATCTGAACGACCTTTCGGTGCAGGAAAAAGAATTCGGCACGACGCGGTCGATCATCCGCGGAACCGCCGCGCTGCTGAAAGCGAGAGGGATGAAAACCGGCGGTTTCAGCGCGGTGGTGACCAGCTCGGTTTTGCGCGGCAGCGGCCTCTCTTCTTCCGCAGCGTTTGAAGTGCTGATGATTGCCATACTGGACGGGCTGTATAACCGGTTCGATCTGGATCCGGTAGAGCGGGCTTGTATCGCACAGAAGGTGGAAAACGTCTATTTCGGCAAGCCCTGCGGGCTGATGGACCAGATGGCGTGCTCGGTAGGGGGCATGGTCGCGATTGATTTTGAGAAGCCGCAGGCGGTCGTAACGCAGGTTGATTACGATTTCAGGAAGAAAGGGTACGTCCTCTGCGTCATCAATACCGGTGGAAGCCACGGCGACCTCACGGACGACTATGCCGCGATCCGCAAAGAGATGGAGAGCGTTGCAGCCTGCTTCGGCGCGGACGTCCTCCGCGAAGTCGATCCGGCGCGCTTTGAAGAAAGCATCGCAGACGTGCGGCGGGCTGCGGGAGACCGTGCCGTGCTTCGTGCCATGCATTTTTATGATGAAAACCGGCGGGTTGAAGAACAGCTGAAAGCCATACGGGACGATGACCTCG
The DNA here is from genome assembly GCA_902781095.1 of uncultured Eubacteriales bacterium. Lineage (GTDB taxonomy): Bacteria > Bacillota > Clostridia > Christensenellales > Aristaeellaceae > Ventricola. The sequence continues at coordinate 49,498 of CACZHW010000005.1, read as the reverse complement.
CAGGCTTCTTCGGTTTGGTCAACCGCTCCGGAGACAGCAGCTGGAAGCTCCTGCAAAACGTATACGCCAGGCCCGGCGAAGAACAGATGGCACTGGCCATCGAAGTCACACGCCGCTTCCTCGGCGGAGAGGGCGCCCAGCGCGTGCACGGCGGAGGTTTTGCGGGGACAATACAGGCCTATATACCGGAAGACAGGCTGACCGCTTATATGGCCCATATGGAGAGAATCTTCGGCAGGGGATGCTGCACACCGCTCAGCGTCAGGCCATGCGGCGCGGTGATGATCGGAAAGGATTGAACAAGACGAACAGGGGAATGATCGGGAAACTGCGGAACAGCATACGGTTCCGCAATGTCTCCATGTTTTTACTGGACTGCGCAATGGTGCTGCTGTCCATCTATCTCAGCCTCGAACTGCGGTTCGAAATGTATATCCCGCTGAGGCATATCCTGACCATGCTTCACGCGATACCGTTTATTCTGGTCTGTTATATGTCCGCCTATACGATCGGCGGCGTCTACCGGATCATGTGGCGGTATGCGGGCGTCCGGGATATGGCCAGGCTGGCGGGGCTCAGCATCCTGGCCTGCGGACTGACGCTGGCGCTCAATCAGTTTCTGGTGCTCGGCCTGTTCCGCAGCACCCTGATTCTGACTGCAATCCTCAGCACCATAGCCGTAGGCGGCAGCAGAATGGGATGGCGGCTGATCGCAAAGGACAGGATGCCCATGGGAACGGGCGATGCCATGCCCGTCATGATCGTAGGCGCCGGGGAGGCCGGGGCCTATGCGGTAAACATCTGCAACAAGAACCCCGGCCGGCTCGGCAGACCCGTTTTGCTGGTGGATGACGCGGACAACAAGCAGGGGCTGCGGATTCAGAACGTCCCTGTGCGCGGCAAGGTGCGGGATATCCCGGAACTGGCGCAAAAGTACAGGATCCGGGAAATCATCATCGCGATCCCTTCCCTGGGGAGCGGCCATCGGATGGAACAGATCCTGGATTACTGCAACCAGGCCCACTGCCATATCCGGATGCTTTCAGAGCCGACGGATTCCACGGAGTCGGAGGGCGTTCCGTTTCTGAGAGAACTGAATATCGCGGATTTCCTCTCCCGCGATGAAATCGAGCTCAACGTCGACCGGATCGCGGAATATCTGTCCGGAAAGACGATCCTTGTAACCGGCGGCGGCGGATCCATCGGCTCTGAAATCTGCAGGCAGATCATGCGGTTTCATCCCAGGCTGCTCATCATCTTCGACATCTACGAGAACAACGCGTATGAGCTGGAATATGAACTGAAACAGCGCTACGGTTCAAAATGCCCGGTGCTGACGCTGATCGGCTCCATCCGCGACAGGGACAGGCTGGATGAGGTGTTTGAGGCTTATCATCCGGAGGTGGTGTTCCACGCGGCCGCCCATAAGCACGTGCCGCTGATGGAAGTCAGCCCGGCGGAAGCGGTCAAGAACAACGTCTTCGGCACGCTGAACCTGCTGGAAACAGCGAGCGCGCATCATGTCGGGCGCTTTGTCCAGCTCAGCACGGATAAGGCCGTGAACCCGACGAACGTGATGGGCGCCACCAAAAGAATAACCGAAATGCTGATTCAGCATTTCGGTCAGGCAGGCGAGATGAAGTGCATGGCGGTCCGGTTTGGCAACGTCCTCGGAAGCCATGGGAGCGTCATACCGCTCATGGAACGGCAAATCCAGAACGGCGGTCCGGTTACGGTGACGCATCCGGATGTGACGCGCTACTTTATGACCATTCCCGAGGCAGCGCAACTGGTTCTGGAAGCAGGCGGCATCGCCGAATCGGGGACGATCTTTGTGCTCGATATGGGGAAACCGGTGCGGATTATGTCCCTGGCTGAAAAGCTGATACGGGCGTATGGATACGAGCCCAACGTGGACATCCCCATTAAAATCATCGGACTGCGTCCGGGCGAGAAACTGTACGAAGAACTGCTGATGTCCTCCGAGAAGGAGAAAATGGTCAAGACGGAGAACAAAAAGATCTATATGGCGCACGTTGATCCGATCAGCGCGGAGCAATACGAAGAAATGCTGGATACTCTCAGGCAGGCGGTTCATCAGAATGATGAAAGCGTCGTGGAAGCGGTCGCCTCCGTCGTAGACACCTATCATCCCTGGAAGGACTAGATGCGGCCGGGTGCGGCGTCAAAGCTTTTCCAGTATTTGTCTGAGACGGTCGATGGATTTGCACAAAGCCAGCAGATCCGCGGACGAGATCGTCTTGGTCTGCTCACGCAGCGCGGTGCCGAATGCGGAATAGATCCGTTCCAGAAATGCGCTGCCTTCCGGCGAAAGGGTTACGTTGACGACGCGCCTGTCCTGCAGATCGTGCTCCCTCGTGACAAGGCCGGAGAGGCAGAGCCGGTCGACGACCGGGGTGATGTTGGGTTTGGCGAGGTTCAGCCGGCGGGAGATTTCCGAAACGGAGAGCGTGCGGTGCCTGTACAGCAGGGCAAGGATGCTGAGCTGTGAATGGGAGAGATTCCTGCATTCCTCAAGCTGATCGATATGGATCAGCTTTCTTTTTAATAAGGCGGGCAGCAGAAGAAGGTCTTCGGAAAGCCCGCTCAGGGAATTCATCGCCGCTGTCTTTTTTGTTCGCATAGGGGGCTCCTTCAGCACTTTGAGTAGAATAGGATTATTGTATCGGGCCCTGCGGATGTTTTCAAGAGTAAATACAGATTGTTTCGCTTTTTGGAAACGCATCCCGGGCATGGATAATTGACAATTCCCTCCCGTATGGTTATCATAAGCAGGACCAAGCGCACCCCGCTTGGCCTGGGGAAATACTGACAGAAAACCACGGTGTCCAGGCACCGTCTCACTAGGATCAATCCAGCCACCACTGCCGCCCGGGGGAAGAACGAGTGTTGGGTTATATGACGGTCCGCAAAGCGGAACTCAGATTCAGGGAATTTGACCGGTACCGCGCGTTCTACTGCGGCCTGTGCCATGCCATCAAAGAACAGGGCGGAACCCTTTCCCGCATGGCGCTCAGTTACGAGATGACGTTTCTCACCATTTTGCTGTCTTCCCTTTATGATGACGAAAAAACAGAAGCACGGCGCAGGTGTGCGGTCCACCCGGTGCGCGGGGTTTCTGTTATCCGCGGCCCTGAAACCGGTTATTGCGCCCGGCTTTCGCTGATGGTTTCCTGGTATGCACTCCGGGACGGCTGGGAGGACGAAAGACGGGTGGACCGCCTGGCGGAGAGCGCCGCACTGAAGCGGGCGGCACAGCGGGCGGGCGCGTCGTTGCCTCGCCAGGAAGCTGCGCTGTCCGAGTATGTTCAAAAGCTCCATATCCTCGAAAAGGAGCAGGAGAGCAATCTGGATGCCGCGGCGAACTTGACGGGGAACATGCTCTCGGAACTGTTCGACTGGCGGGAGGACGTATACGCGAAAGATTTGAGAGAACTCGGCTTTTCACTGGGCAAATTCATCTACCTGTGCGACTGCTATGAAGATATAGAGCGCGACGGCCGGAAGGGAAGCTACAATCCGCTTTTGCCGCGCTCTCAGGATCCGGAGTTTTCCGGCCAATGCGAGCGAATGCTCAGCAGCATCCTCTCAACCGGAGCGCTTGCGTTCGAACGCCTGCCCCTGATTGAAGACAGCGAGATTCTCCGCAATATATTGTACTCCGGAATCTGGCAACGGTTTGAAATGGCCACCCATAGGAGAAGAGAGGCTCGAAGATGACCGATCCGTATCGCGTATTGGAAGTGTCTCCCGATGCGACAGACGAAGAGATCAAGAAAGCATACAGAAAGCTCTGCAAACGCTATCACCCGGATCTGCATACGGGGAAACCCGACGAACAGGAAGCGGAAAAGCGCTTCCTTGAGGTTCAGCGCGCTTATCAGGACATCATGAAAGCCAGGCAGGGCGGTGGTACGGAGGCAAGCAGTTTCAATCCGTACGGCGGCTTTTGGGGCTCCGCCTACGGACCGGGATACGGCGGATATGATTATGGCAGACAAAGGCAGGAAGACGAGTCGAGCCAGATACGCGCCGCCAAAGTTTATATTGACGCAGGTCACTACACCGAAGCGTTGAACGCGCTCTCGGGCGTTGCGATGGAAGAGCGGAACGCCAGATGGTATTTCCTGAACGCGCTGGCGCAGTGCGGGCTGCACAATACGGCACAGGCGATGGAATATGCCCGGCAGGCAGTAAAAATGGATCCGTCAAACATCCAGTACCGGCAGCTGTATTCCGAACTGGAAAGCGGCGGATACCGGTACGCTGCCGAAGGGCAGCGTTACGGGCGGAACATTGGCATGTGGCAGAACCCGTGCTGCGGACTGGCGCTCGCAAACCTGTGCTGCCTGTGCATGGGCGGCGGCGGTATGATGTTTTACCCGTTGTTTTGCTGTCTCTGAGCAATCCGGATAAAGGACGGGAAGCCTTTGAAAGAAATAAACAGTGTCCACAATCCCACCATTAAGTCGCTCCGCCTGCTCTCAAAGCCCAGGGAACGGCACCAGGCAGGCCTGTTCCTGGCGGAAGGCCTGAAAATGACGGAGGAAGCCCTTCAGGCGGGCAAGGCCCGGCTGATTCTCGTGCAGTCCGACCTGGCAGCGGAATACGGCGGTTTGCTGGCTGAAGCGGAGAAAGCCGGGACGGAATGCATTCTGACTTCGCAGGCGGTCATCGGCGCTGTTTGCAGTGCCGGCACACCGCAGGGGATCTGCTGTGCGGCCGCGCTGCCGGAGCAGCCGGAACAGTTGACGGGCGATTTGCTGGTCGCACTGGACGGCGTGCAGGACCCCGGCAACGTCGGCACAATTCTGAGGACGGCCGATGCAGCGGGGTACAGCGGGGCGCTGCTCGGCGAAGGCTGCGCCGAACCTTTCGGGGCCAAGACGCTGCGCGCGACGATGGGATCGGTTTTCCGCGTTCCGATGCGCCTGTCAAGGGATTTGCCCGGGGAACTGATGAAGCTGCGGGACAGGGGGTATTCAATCCTCTCCACGGAACTCGGCGGTGAAGACTTCTTTGAACAGTCGCCGAGAACGCGGTCCGTACTGATTATCGGAAATGAGGGAAACGGGGTTTCACAGGCGGTCCGCGCCTGCGCGACCCATCATTTGGCACTTCCGATGCGCGGCGGTGCCGAATCACTGAACGCTGCGGTGGCGGCAGGAATCATGATCTATGAACTGTCCAGAAGACTGAAAGGAGAAAAAGAAAATGCTTGAATACCGGTACGACACACAGCTGCTGATTGACGGGAAGGACCTGGATGAAGACGTCGTGTATGATTATTTCGTCGATCACTTCAAGGGCGACTGCTTGCTGGCCGTTGGCGACGAGGAACTGATCAAAATCCATTATCACACCAATGAACCCTGGAAGGTCCTTGAGTATTGCGCATCGCTCGGCGAAATCTACGACATCGTTGTCGAAGACATGGACCGTCAGGCCAGGGGCCTTAAGGGATAAGAGGAGGCCGAATGGAACTTTCCTTAGGCAGCATTCTGGAAGCAAGGGAAAGGCTGCGCGGCATCGCCAGGCGTACGAACCTGGTGGAATGCCGCTCCCTTTCCGACGGCAAACGGCGCGTCTTTCTCAAGACGGAGGATTTGCAGGACACGGGCTCCTTTAAGGTGCGCGGCGCTTACATCAAGATCGCGAGCCTCTCGGAAGAAGAACGAAAGGCCGGCGTAATCGCATCCTCCGCAGGCAACCACGCACAGGGGGTTGCGCTTGCGGCGAAGCGCTTCGGCATTCCGGCCACCATTGTCATGCCTGCAGGCGCACCGCTGGCCAAGGTGAAGGCGACACGGGAACTGGGCGCAAACGTCGTACTTCACGGATCGGTGTATGATGACGCATACGCCGAAGCGCGCAGGATTCAGGAAGAAACGGGCGCGACCTTCATCCACCCCTTTGACGACCCGATGGTCATCGCAGGACAGGGGACGATCGGGCTGGAGATCATGGACGAAATGCCGGATATCGGGACGGTCATCGTTCCGATCGGCGGCGGCGGACTTGCGGCAGGCGTGGCCAGCGCGATCAAGCTTCTTCATCCCGGCGTCCGCGTCATCGGCGTCCAGGCTGCCGGCGCAGCCGGTATGAAGGCATCCTTTGATGCGGGCCACATCGTGTCGTTGGAAAGCGCCAAAACCATTGCGGACGGCATAGCAGTGAAGCAGCCGGGAGAGTTGACCTACAAGCTTTGCAAGCGCTATGTCGACGAGATCGTCACCGTTGATGACGACGAGATTGCACAGGCAATCCTTTTCCTGATGGAGCGTTGCAAGATGGTTGCGGAAGGAGCGGGAGCGGCGCCCGTGGCGGCCATCCTCTGCGGCAGAATCGAAGCAGAGGGCAAAACGGCCGCTGTCATTTCGGGCGGCAATATTGACGTTACGATGATTTCCAGAATCATTGAGAAGGGCCTTCTGCGGGCCGGCCGGGTATCCAAGCTGCGCATCGTGATGCAGGACCGCCCGGGTCAGCTGGAGATCGTCAGCCGGATTATCGGGTCCGCAGGAGCGAACGTGATGGCCGTTCACCATGACCGGACGGATGTGGACCTGGATATCCGCGACGCCATACTGGAGATCACCATGGAGACGCAGGACCGGGAGCATGCGCTGCGCGTCCTGGAGGAACTGCGTGCGGCGGGATTTGAAGTAAGCTGAACGGAAGACGGCAAACCGGTCGCTTTTTATTCCGAATTCAGATCTTTTTGAGTTTTTGATTGCAGAGCATCAGAGATCATGATATAATCAGATTTAACGCATTCAGAAAACGAGCGTTTACAGTTTACAAGCAGGAGGATTCAAAAAATGGGCGCCACAGTGGAAAAAATCTCAAGCAATAGGGTTAAAATTGCATTCGATATTGAAGCAGAACGCTTTGATGCCGCTCTGGAGAAGGCATATCTGAAGGTCAGAAACCGCGTCAGCATTCCGGGTTTCCGTAAAGGCCACGCGCCGCGCAAGTTGATTGAGAACTACTATGGCGAGGGAATTCTGTACGAAGAAGCTTTTGATCTGGTCTTTGACGAGGTCTATGGCCCGGCCGTAGAGGAAAACAAGATCGATGTGGTCGATCATCCGGAAATCGACGTGCAGCAGATCGGCAGCGGCAAGAATCTGCAGTTCACCTGCACCGTGTACACGGTACCGGATGTGAAGCTGGGCGAATACAAGGGCGTTGCGGTCAAGAAGGAACATACCCTTGTCACCGACGCCGAAGTGGACGCGAAGGTTGAAGAGGCGCGGCGCAAGCAGGCCACGCAGGAGAAGGTTGAAGACAGGGCCGTCCGGGAGGGCGACACGGTTAACCTGGACTACGCCGGATCAATTGACGGCGTCGCCTTTGCCGGCGGCACGGCGCAGGGGCAGACGCTTAAGATCGGCTCCCACACGTTCATCCCCGGATTTGAAGAGCAGATGGTTGGGATGAATTTGGGCGAGGAGAAGGATCTCCAGGTCAAATTCCCGGAGGATTACGGCGCGTCCGATCTCGCCGGCAAGGACGCCGTTTTCCACGTGAAGGTGAATGAGATCACGGAGGAAAAGGTTCCGGAGCTGGACGACGAGTTTGCCAAGGACATCAGCGAGTTTGATACGCTGGACGAGTATCGCGCAGACATCCGGAAGAAGCTGGAGGCGGAGGCCGCGGCACGCGATGAGGACAGCTTCACGAATGCCGTCATCGAAAAGGTCGTCTCCAATGCCGAAGTGGATATCCCGGATGCGATGATTGAACGCCAGATCGACTCCATGGTGCGGGATTTTGAATACCGCCTTCGCGCCCAGGGCCTGAAGATGGAAGACTTCATGAAGTATACGGGCCAGGACGAGAAGCAGTTCAGAGACACCTATCGCGAGCAGGCTGAAAAGAGCGTGCGTGCGCATCTGGTGCTCAGCGAGATTGAAAAGGCGGAGAATATCCAGGCTACCGACGAGGAGATCGACGCGGAGATCGCAAAGCTGGCCCCGCAGACTGGGAAGACCCTGGACGAGCTGAAGGCCACGTTCACGGAGAATGATCGCGAGTACTTCAAGGGCGATGCCGTCCGCGAAAAGGCGATCAAGATGCTGACGGCGGCTGCGGTTGAAGAGCAATAAGGGATAGGGTGTATGTCTTACTACTTTGAACCCAACGTAATCGAAAAGTCGGCTTCCGGCGAACGCGCCTACGACGTCTATTCCCGGCTGCTGAGGGACCGTGTGATTTTTCTCCGGGGCGAAGTGAACGAGGCGATTGCCAACAGCATCGTTGCGCAGCTGTTGTTTCTTGAGATGGAAGATCCGGACGCGGAGATTTCCATGTACATCAACAGCCCCGGCGGAAGCGTTACCGACGGGATGGCCATCTTCGATACGATGCGCTATGTCAAGCCCAAGATCCGCACGGTCTGCCTCGGCATGGCCGCTTCGATGGGCGCATTTCTCCTGATGGCGGGCGAACCCGGGATGCGTTTCGCGCTGCCGAACAGCGAGGTTATGATTCACCAGCCGAGCGGCGGCGCAAGCGGCCAGGCGACGGATGTGCAGCTGCACGCACAGTGGCTGACCCGGACGAAGGACAAAATGAGCCGGCTGATGAGCGAAATGACGGGACAACCGCTGGAACGGATCCGGCAGGACATCGAGCGGGACTATTTCATGACGGCGGAGGAAGCGCTTTCTTACGGCATCATCGATCAGATCTTTGCCCCGCGAAGCAAATGAAGACCGGTTTAAAGACGATTAGGTGAGGAATTCCAGAAACATGGCCAATGATAGGAATAACAGCAAACCGCCGCGGATTGCCCGCTGCTCCTTCTGCGATAAGACGCAGGATCAGGTAAGGCGGATTATTGCGGGAAACGGCGTCTATATCTGTGACGAATGTGTCGCGCTCTGCAACGAGATCATCGCGGATGACATCGGGGCCTCGCCCGCTGCGCAGTCTCCCGCGAGCCTGCCCAAGCCGTCCGAAATCAAGGCGGTGCTCGACGAATACGTGATCGGGCAGGAGAAGGCGAAGCGCGCGCTGTCGGTTGCGGTCTACAACCATTACAAGAGGATCAATGCGCCGCACAAAAAAGAAGACGTCGAACTGCAGAAGTCGAACATCGTCATGGTCGGTCCGACAGGCTGCGGAAAGACCTTCCTGGCACAGTCGCTTGCAAGGATTCTGAAGGTGCCGTTCGCCATTGCGGACGCCACGAGCCTGACGGAAGCCGGCTACGTGGGCGAAGACGTGGAAAACATCCTGTTGCGGCTCATTCAGAACGCCGACTACGATATCGAAGCTGCGCAGCGCGGCATTATCTACATCGATGAAATCGACAAGATTGCCCGCAAAAGCGACAACCCGTCCATCACGAGGGATGTATCCGGCGAAGGCGTACAGCAGGCGCTGCTGAAGATCATCGAGGGAACGGTTGCCAGCGTTCCGCCGCAGGGCGGGAGAAAGCATCCGCACCAGGAGTTCATCCAGATTGATACGACCAATATCCTCTTCATCTGCGGCGGCGCGTTCGACGGGATTGACAAGATTATCCAGAAACGCAACGGATCCGGCACCATGGGCTTCGGCGCAGAGGTGAAGAACGCGGGGAAAAAGAACCTGGGTGAGACGCTTGAAGACATCCGGCCGGAGGATCTGCTGAAGTTCGGACTGATTCCGGAGTTCATCGGACGGCTGCCCATCCTGGTCACGCTTCAGGACCTGGATGAAAGCGCTCTGGTCAGGATCCTGAAAGAGCCCCGGAACGCCCTGGTGAAGCAGTACGCCAGCCTGTTTGACATGGATGGAGTCGAACTGCAGTTTGAAGAAGACGCTTTGACTGCGATTGCGCACAAGGCGATCGAGAGAAAGAGCGGCGCCCGGGGATTGCGCGCAATCGTCGAGGATACGCTGCTTGAAACGATGTTCGAGGTTCCCTCCAGGACGGACATTGGACGCGTCGTCGTGACGAAGGAGACCATTACGGAAGGCAAACAGCCGCTCCTGATTCCGGGCGAGCCGAAGCGCAAACCGGTTTCCGAAAAGGCCCGGCGCGAGAACACCGCGAAAGCCGAACGGTCTTCTGTATCGTAAGCCATAATGGGAAGGATGAGCGTGCTCATCCTTTTTCCTTCTGTTGCAAAACGGGGGGCTTTACTCTATAATCGTTTTATCCCATGAGCAAGGAGGGATGCGTCATGTCCGATACCGTAAAGAAAAGGCATGAAAGCATTAATATACCGGTCCTGCCGCTCCGCGGCATCGTGATTTTTCCGGAGACCATCATCCACTTTGACGTCGGCCGCGACCGCTCGATCCACGCCTTGGACGCGGCGATGAACAAGGATCAGCAGCTGTTTCTGATTACGCAGAAGGATCCGCAGACAGACGAGCCGGAGCGCGAAGACCTTTACAACATCGGAACACTGGGGACGATCAAGCAGATTCTCAAGCTGCCGGGCGACAGAATGCGGGTGCTCGTCGAAGGAAAGGCGCGCGCCAGACTGATGGACCTTCAATCGACCGACAGCTGTCTGATGGGCGACATAACGGTTCTGAGGACAACAAAAGCGCGGGATACGATCGAAACCCGAGCCCTGGTCCGCAGCGTCTGCGATGCCCTTGACAATTACGCCAAGATCTCCGGCCGGATTTCTCCGGATACGCTGGCGGCCATCCTTTCCATCGACGATCCGGGGCAGCTGGCGGACATCCTTGCCGCCAATCTGCTGGAAAAACAGGAAGAGAAACAGCAGATTCTGGAAATGCTGAAGGACGAAGACCGCCTCAGCAAGGTGTTTTCCCTGCTGCTGCGGGAGACTGAGATCGCGGAGGCTGAGAAAAGCGTTCAGGCACATGTCCGCGAGCAGATGGAGCAGAACCAGCGGGATTATTATCTGCGGGAGCAGATCAAGGCCATACAGACCGAACTGGGGGATGATGACGAAGCCCAGAAAGAGGATTTGAGGGAGCGCATCAAAAACACCCCGATGAATGATGAAGCCCGCGACAAGGCCAACCGCGAGCTTGAAAAGCTTGAAAGGATGTCGCCGGGCAGCCCGGAGATAGGGCTGAGCGAGTCCTATATCGAGTGGCTGCTGGCGCTGCCGTGGGGAAAGTATACCCATGACCAGTATGAACTGAACCGCGCGCGCAGGATCCTGGAGGAGGACCACTACGGCCTTCAGGACGTCAAGGAGAGGATCATCGAGTATCTGGCAATCTGCAGGATACGTCAGGATATCCACGGACCGATTCTCTGCTTTGTCGGCCCTCCCGGTGTCGGCAAGACGTCCATCGCAAAGAGCATTGCGCGGGCTCTGGGACGCCGCTTTGTGCAGATGTCGCTGGGCGGGGTGCGCGACGAGGCTGAGATCCGGGGGCACCGCCGAACCTATATCGGCGCCATCCCCGGCAGAATCATCTCCTCCATACGGCAGGCAGGGACGATGAACCCGGTGTTTCTGTTCGACGAGATCGACAAGGTCGGCTCGGATGTCCGGGGTGATCCGGCCAGTGCGCTGCTGGAAGTACTGGACAGCGCGCAGAACAACACGTTCAGAGACCATTACATCGACATACCGTTTGATCTTTCCCAGGTGTTGTTTATCACCACGGCCAACACGACAGACACGATCCCGAGGCCTCTGCTGGACCGCATGGAGGTCATCGAGATTGAAGGATACACGGAAGAAGACAAGCTGCACATCGCCAAACAGCATCTGCTGCCCAACCAGATCAAAGAGCACGGATTAAAGCCGAAAAGCGTGCGGATGAGCGAACGCGTACTCCGCTGCATCATCAACGAGTATACGCGGGAGGCGGGCGTCAGAATCCTGCAGCGGACCATCGGCCGGCTGGTCCGCAAAAGCGCTGTGGAGATGGTGGATTCCGGATGCGGGCAGATTACAATCGATAAAGAAAAGCTGCAGCAATACCTGGGGATACCGATTTACAGTTTCGACAAAGCTGAAAAGGGAGCGGAAGTCGGCGTGGTAAACGGGCTCGCGTGGACGCCGGCAGGAGGCGATACGCTAAAAGTCGAGGCGGCGGTTATGCCCGGGGCGGGCGCACTGGAACTGACGGGAAGCCTGGGCGACGTCATGAAAGAGAGCGCCAGGGCTGCGCGGACGTGGGTGCGCGCTCATGCGGCCGAATTGGGAATCCCGGCGGATTTCTACAAGAATCAGGATATTCACATTCATGTACCGGAAGGCGCCGTTCCCAAAGACGGGCCGAGCGCAGGTATCACCATTACGACGGCACTGGTCTCCTCTCTGACCGGGTTGCCCGTCAGGCAGAATGTCGCCATGACCGGGGAGGTAACGCTTCGCGGCAGAGTTCTGCCGATCGGCGGGCTGAAGGAGAAATTGCTGGCTGCTCACAGGGCGGGTATCGATACGGTGCTTATCCCCAAAGAGAACCGGAAAGACCTTGAGAAAGTGCCTGCCAATGTGCTGGATGCATTGAAAATCGTCACCGTCAGCAACATCAATGAGGTGCTGCCGGTTGCGCTTTGTGGTTTTCCCCCTTCGGTTTAACGCCTTAACGCCGGCCGGGCCGGCTGGTAACCGGATACAGAACGAGCGGAGAAAGAATGATTATTAAGACTGCGGAATTCGTGACTTCCATGTCCAAGTATGGTCCGTTTGCTACGGCGGGCTTGCCGGAGATTGCCTTTGCGGGCAGGAGCAATGTCGGAAAATCGTCGATGATCAACTGCATCACCGGCAGAAACGGACTGGCCCGGACGAGCCAGTCGCCCGGAAGGACGAGGCTGATCAATGTCTTTCTGATCAATCAGCAAATGAACCTCGTCGATTTGCCCGGTTACGGCTTTGCCCGGGTCAGCCGGAGCGAACTGCAGTCTTGGGGGGCTATGATGGACGGGTATTTCGGCAATACGGATTGCCTGAAGCACGTCTTTCATCTTGTCGACATCCGGCATGAACCTTCGAAAGAAGACCGGGAAATGAATGCGTTTTTGCGGGCCAACGGGTTTGCTTTTACGGTGATTGCGACCAAAGCCGACAAAGTCAGCTACAGCCAGCAGAAGAGCAACCTGAATATGATTTGTCGGACGCTGCAGGTTCAGCCCTGGCAGATTATCCCGTTCTCATCCAAAACGAAAGCTGGGCGCGCGGAGATTTTGAATCGTATGGAAGAAGTGTGCCGGGAATCCGAAGGTGAAGAGCAGGAGCCGAATGGATGAGGAAGCGCAAGCTTGACGTCCAAGATTGAACTGCATATAATATCCAATATGAATTGAGAAGGAGGCATGGAGAATGAGAAAACACGGGCTCAAAACGTGTGCAGTTCTCCCTGCAGCCTTTTTATTTTTGCTGCTGCTCTGGTCCGGCAGCGGGCGCCTGATGGTTGCCGAAAAAACGGATCAGCAGGCGGTGGGTTTCCATCCCGAAGCGATGGAGCTGTTTTTTTCGCCCGCGGGTTCGTACACAGCGGATCTGAACAAGGCGGGCTTCGGGGGCGAAGGCCATGAAAAGGCGGTTGTTCAGGCCCGGATTGAAAAGAAAACGGATTCCGGAGCCAGGCAGGAGCGCCTGATTAGAGACTCGAACGGCAATACGCTGTTCGTTCGCGGAGATTACAGAACCGTCGTGTTTCAGGCATTCCCGCCTGAAACCGGGTTCGTATAAGCCACCCCGGTGCAGCGGATTATCATCAGTAAGAAAAAGAGAGGACAGAATTATGGCTGGTAAGAAAGCGAGCGGCAATCCGCGCACGCGCGCGCTGCTGTCTCTTTGCATCGTTTTCGTTTTGATCGTGGTCGCCGGGTATCTGGCGCTCTTTGGCTTTGGTAAAGGGCGCATGATCAATTACATGAAACCGTGGGGCGAGGCGATCAGCCTCGGACTCGATCTCCGCGGCGGCGTCTATACGGTTTATCAGGCGAAGAATCCGAATGAAGAAGACCTGGATTCCAAGATGAATTCCACAATCAGCATCCTGATGAGCCGGCTGACGCGGCAGGGATTCACCGAGGCCAATGTCACCCGTCAGGGAACGGACCGCATCCGTGTGGAAATCCCCAACGTCTCCGATCCGAATGAAATCCTTTCGATTATCGGAACGCCTGCGAAGCTTGAATTCACGGATTCCAACGGCATCGTTCTGATGGACGGCTCGATGGTGCAGAACGCGCAGGCTGCCCAGGATGAAAACGGACAGGCGATCGTCGACTTTACGCTGAATGAGGAAGGCGCGAAGATTTTTGCCGACGCGACCGCGGCCAACCTTGGCAAGCCTATCTCCATCAACCTGGACGGTGAAACCATTTCCAGCCCGACCGTCAACAGTGTGATCGCCGGCGGCAGGGGACAGATTACCGGCAACTTTACGCCCGAACAGGCGCAGACGCTGGCCAGCCTCATCATGTCCGGCGCGCTGCCGATCGAACTGGAGCAGCTTGAGGTCAGCGCGATCTCGGCGACGCTGGGCGTTGAAGCGCTGGACAAAGCGGTGCGTGCTGGCATCATCGGTGTCATCCTCGTCATGCTGTTCATGCTCTTCCGGTATCGCCTCTGCGGCGTCGTGGCGGACATCGCGCTGACGATTTATATGCTGATCGTCGTGCTGCTGCTCGCGCTCACCGGCGCGCAGCTGACGCTGCCGGGCGTGGCCGGTATCGTGCTCGGCATCGGCATGGCCGTCGACGCCAACGTCGTGATCTTCGAGCGAATCCGCGAAGAAAAGAACGCGGGACGGCCACTTGAGTCCTCCGTACGCAAGGGCTTCTCGAACGCGATGTCCGCAATCATCGACTCCAACGTGACGACGATTATCGCGGCGATCGTCCTGTATGCTTTCGGCACAGGCACGGTGCGCGGCTTTGCGCTGACCCTCGGTATCGGCGTCGCCACCTCGATGTTTACCGCGATCTTTATCACCCATAAACTGCTTGACATTTTCATCGATCTGGGCATCCGGAACGAGAAAATGTATGTGCGTTAAAGAGGAGGGGTGAAAATGAAAGTTGAGAACAGAAACCGCTGGACGCGTTTCGCATTGATTTCTCTTGCCATCATGGCAGTCGCCCTGGTTATGACGATTACCGGGCACGGCCTCAATCTGGGTATCGATTTTACGGGCGGCACGCTGATGACCTACAACATGGGACAGCCGTTTGAGGTCAGCGACATCGAGGCAGCTCTGTCGGAAAACGGCGTGAGCAACGCGCAGATCGCCGCTGTCGGCGACGAGGGAACCAACGTTCAGATCCGCATCAGCGACGAGACCAACACCGACGACCTGAGAGAAGCGTTTGAAAACAAGCTCTCCGAAAAGTACAGCGGCATGGCGTATGTCGATCTTTCCCGCGTCGGCGCGATCGCCGGCGGCGAACTGGTCAGCAACGCCGTAAAGAGCATGCTGTGGGCAGCGGCCCTCATGCTCATCTATATCGCAATCCGCTTTGACTTTTTCATGGGCCTTGCGGCGGTTATCGGTCTGGCGCATGACATTTTGATCATGCTCTCGTTCAGTATCATCCTGCGCGGCATCATCCGGATTGAAACGACGTACATTGCTGCGCTGCTGACGATTGTCGGTTACTCCATCAACAATACGATCATCATTTTTGACAGAATCCGCGAGAATTCCCACAAGTCGGCCCTGAGGCAGCTTTCGCGCGTGGAGATCGTCGACCGCTCTGTCAGCGAGTCGCTCTCCCGCACGCTGAATACGTCGATCACGACGCTCATTACGATCGTGACGCTGTATATCCTGGGCGTCGATTCCATCAAGCTGTTCGCGCTGCCGCTTATCATCGGTATCCTGTCCGGCATTTATTCATCCAACCTGATCAACGGTTATGTCTGGGCTGCGCTGCTTGACAAGCGGGCTGTTGCAAAGAAAGCGACGATCTGATCACCGCTTTATGAGGGCAGGCTGTGCCTGCCCTCATTTTGAAGTTTTCCAGAGAACGAGGAGGAGCAACTGTGCTTCGGTTTTCACCAAAGACGAAAGAGAAAGCGGTCATTCCGGAAGAACTGAAAACGAGTGCACTGCCGGAAAGACTGATGGAGTTGCTCGTCCAGCGTGGGTTCAGGACAAAAGAGGAAATCGACCGGTATTTGTATCCCAAGAAAACGGACCTGTATGACCCGATGCTGATGCAGGGCATGCGCGAGGCGGTCGAGACGATCAGGGATGCCCTGGCAAAAGGAGAAAGCATCACGGTATTCGGCGATTACGACGTGGACGGCGTAGCGGCGACGGCAATCCTCACGGATTATCTCAAGGGATGCGGCGCAAAAGTCCGCTACTATATCCCGGACAGGCATGGAGAGGGTTACGGCTTAAACGCCGACGCAGTCAGGCAGATTTCAGAATATACGAATTTGCTGATTACCGTGGACTGCGGAATTACATCTACTGCCGAAGTGGCGCTGGCCAGGCAACTGGGGATGCGCATCATCGTGACAGACCACCACCGCGTGCCGGATACGGTTCCGGACTGCGAAGCAGTTCTGGATCCACTGATCGGGGATTATCCTTTCAGCAGGCTTTGTGGCGCAGGCGTGGCGTTCAAAGTCGTTCAGGCGCTGGGCGGTGAGCGCGCGATCGAACCCTACTGGGATCTTGCGGCCCTGGCGACAATAGCCGATATCGTGCCCCTCGTCGACGAGAACCGCGTGATCGTGACCTACGGGTTGCAGGCTATGCGTTGTACGGACAGACCCGGGATCAGGGCGCTGGTGGAATCTGCGGGTTGTCATCCGGAGAGCCTCAATTCTTCTGACGTGGCTTTCCGGATCGCCCCGAGAATCAACGCCGGCGGCCGTCTGGCCCTGGCTTCCAGAAGCGTGGAACTGCTGACGACGCGAGACGACGCGGTTGCCAGGGAAATTGCCGAGGAACTGAATCAGGATAACGAAAAGAGAAGAGAACTGGAAGCCTGTGTGCTGACGGAAGCGGACCGGATGGTCCGGGATCATGTGGACTTTCTGAGAGACAGGATCATTCTTCTTTGGCACGAGGGCTGGAATACCGGCGTCATCGGGCTGGCCGCGGCGCGGCTGGTGGAAAAGTACAGATGGCCGGTCATCCTGTTCTCAGAGGCAGACGGATTATGCGTCGGCTCCGCCCGCTCTGTCCCGGGGGTTGACATTCACAGGGCGCTCTCCTCGTGCGGCAATATCTTCGAACGTTTCGGCGGCCATGCCCAGGCGGCGGGCCTGACAATCCGTTCGGACAAGATGGACATCCTGAAGCAGCGGCTCAATGCGGCCATTGCGGAGCAGGCAGAATCGGACGCGTTTATCCCGACGGAAGAGTATGACCTGGAATTGGACTTATCGGATATCACAGAAGAGTTTGTGAGCGCCTTCTCGGCGATGCAGCCCACCGGATTTGGGAATCCGCAGCCGGTATTCTGCCTGCGGGGTGTACGGACAGCCGATCTGCGGACAATCGGAAGAGATAACGCGCACCTCAGGCTTCGTCTGACGAGTGACCGGGCTTCCTGCAATGCCATCGGATTCCGTATGGGGCAGTTTGCGGAAGACTTCCCCGACAGCATCGAGGCGACGGTTAACCTCTCCATCAACGAGTGGCAGGGGAAAAAGAGCGTACAGTGCGAGCTGAGGCAGTTTAACCCCTATATGCCTGGCCGTGCTTTTGCGGCTCTCTGTGCAAAAAATGCAGATCAGTATGACAGACAGTACCTGCGTTTGCTGGCTGCCAATGCCTCCGGCTGCGGAGAATTACGGGAGAGTGTGGATTTTGAAGCGCTGGAGAAGACGCTGAAACCGCTGGTTTCAGGCGAAATACAGGGCACGATGATTTGCGTTCATCATCTGAGCGTGCTGCGCCAGCTGAACATACGCCTGGCCGTCATGGATGCTAGGGTCGACTACGCGGCAGGACATGTACAAGATATCCGCTGTTTCAACACTGTTGTGTTTGCACCGGACTGGGAGAATTCCGGCCCTGTATTCAAGCGGATTATCGTAGCTGACGGATTTATCTGTGACGCAGAGCGGCAAAAAGCCGAAGAACGCTTTGGAAAAGAGGCGCTTACGGTATTTCCGTGTCCGGGGAGCGTGTACGCGGGTTTTGCTGCAGGGGTTCTGCCGGATGATGAGGAACTGAGAACGACTTACAGGGTTTTGAGGAGAAGGAAGGGCGCGCATTGCTCTGCGGCGGCGTTGGCGGCGGAGGCAGGCGTTGCGGAAAGCAAGCTTTGGTGTGCGCTGTACATCTTCAAAGAACTGGACTTGATTTCCGGGGTAACGGACCGGCTGGAATACAGGCTGATCCCGGACAGGCGCGTACAACTGGATGAAAGCGCTCTTCGAACGGCTCTTCAGTCTGTGAAGGTCAGGGGGGTGAACAAATGACACAAGAGGAATGCAGAAACCTGGACGAACTGATCGCGACAATGGTCCGGTATCATCCCGAGGCCAATGTCCAACTGGTCGAGAAAGCGTATCACTTCGCAGAAAAAGCGCATGAGGGCCAGTTCAGAAAATCAGGCGAACCTTATTTTGTCCATCCGCTGACCGTGGCAGGTATCCTGGCCAAACTGATGCTGGATGCGCCGACCATTGCAGCCGGCTTGCTGCATGATACCGTTGAGGACTGTGAAGGTGTCACCTCCGAGCTGATTGAAAAGGAATTCGGGCAGGAAGTAGCGCAGCTGGTCGACGGGGTCACCAAATTGAAGCGCCTGGATTTTACGTCCAAAGCGGATCAGCAGGCGGAATCCATCCGAAAAATGATTCTTGCGATGAGCAAGGACATCCGCGTCGTTCTGATCAAACTGGCGGACCGTACCCACAATATGCGGACGCTGAAATCGCAACCGGTGGAGAGCCAGCGCCGTATTGCACAGGAGACGCTGGACATCTACGCACCGCTGGCGCACAGGCTGGGCGTATACAAGATTAAGCAGGAACTTGAGGATTTGTGCCTGCGCTATCTGGACCCGGACGGCTATCAGAATCTGATCATCAAGGTCGGCATGAAGCGCGCCGAACGGGAAGAAAGCATCCACAGCGTGATGAAGGTGCTCAGCGACAAGCTGAATGAGATGCACATTCATTTTGAAATCGCGGGCAGACCGAAGCATTTCTACAGCATTTACCGGAAGATGGTTCTGCAGCAGAAGCCTTTTGAACAGATCTTCGACCTGATCGCGATCCGCGTGCTGGTAGACTCGGTGCAGGACTGCTACAGCGTGCTGGGAATCGTACATACCCTCTGGAAGCAGGTCCCCAACCGCTTTAAAGACTATATCTCGATGCCCAAGCCCAACATGTACCAGTCGCTGCATACAACGGTGGTCGGCGACAACGGCATGCCGTTCGAGGTCCAGATCCGGACCTACGAGATGCATCGGATTGCCGAGTACGGCATTGCGGCGCACTGGCGGTACAAAGAAGGGAAACAGGTCGCGGATTCGCTGGACAACAAGCTGTACTGGCTGAGACAAATCCTCGACTGGCAGAACGACACCCGCGATTCGGAAGAGTTCATTAAGTCGCTGAAGGTCGATCTGTTCAGCGACGAAATCTTCGTCTTTACGCCGACGGGCGAGATCATCGACCTCCCCAAGGGGGCCACGCCCATCGATTTTGCCTACCGCATCCACAGCGCTGTGGGCAACAAGTGCGTCGGCGCTAAGGTGAACGGCCGGATTGTTACGCTGGACGCGCCGCTCAATACAGGTGATTTCGTTGAGATTATCACCCAGCAGAACAGCAAGGGTCCGAGCCGGGACTGGCTGAAAATCGTCAAGACTTCGCAGGCCAAGGCAAAAATCCGGCAGTTCTATAAGAAAGAACTGAAGGAGGAAAACATCGCCAACGGCAAGCAGATGCTTGAATACGAAGCAAAGCGCCAGTCGACGTCTCTTCCGGCCCTGCTCAAAAGCGAATATCTGGAACCCATCCTGAGAAAGTTTTCGTTTGCCGACGTGGATGATATGTACGCGGCAGTGGGCAGCGGCGGCCTGACCTCCGTACAGGTTGTCACCAGGCTGGTGGAAGAACAAAAGAATCATGACAAACCGCTGGTGCCCATCCAGCCGCAGAAGCAGTACGAACCGCAACAAATGCATACAATCGGCCGCTCCAAGGAAGACATGGGCATCAACGTGGCCGGTCTTCCGGGATGCCAGGTGCATTTTGCAAAATGCTGTACACCGCTGCCGGGTGACGAAATCATCGGATACATCACCAGGGGCCGCGGCGTGACGATCCATTCCAAAGAGTGCATCAACGTCAGCAAGACACACGACTCCGAGCGGTGGGTCAGCGCGGAATGGGCGGACACCTCCAACTCGTCCTATAACGGCTCGCTGCAGATTGTCGCGCAGGACCGGCACAATCTCCTCGCGGATCTGATGAGCTATCTGAGTGCGTTAAAAGTTACGGTTATGGCAGTCAACGCGAGGGTAAACGCCAACCAGACCTGCACGATTGAGATGACGCTGCAGGTGGCGAACAAACAGGAGCTGGACTGGGTTATCCGCCAGATTGCCAAGCGTCAGGATACGATTGAGATTTTCCGGGTGTAAAGGAAAGCGATATGAGACTGGTTATACAAAGAATACTGGAAGCGGATGTTTCCGTCGACGGAGAAACCGTGGGGCGCAGCGGAAAAGGGCTGCTCGTATTCTGCGGCGTAGACGAAAACGACGGACAGGAGGACGTGGCATACTGCATCGAAAAGACCGCGGAACTGCGGATTTTTGAAGATGACGAAGGGAAGATGAACCGCTCGGTCAGAGACATCTCGGGTTCGCTGCTTGTCATCTCACAGTTCACCTTGCTGGGGGATGCCAGACACGGCCGCCGTCCCAGTTTCAGCCACGCTGCAAGGCCGGAAAAAGCCATCCCGCTCTACAGTGCATACTGCCAGGGATTGCGGGAGAGGGGCCTTCCGGTTGAAGAAGGCCGTTTCGGAGCGGATATGAAAGTGCGGCTGACGAATGACGGACCCGTCACGATCCTGATCGATTCCCGGAGGACGTTCTGAATGGAACCGCTGATCACAGTTGAACGGGTCACGGGAGGCCCGCTGAACGTAAATACCTATATACTGGGAAGGGAAGACAAAAACGAGTGCCTGCTCGTGGATCCCGGCGCAGAGTATATAAGGGTGAAGAGGGCCGTCGGCGACCGGATCGTCAGGGGAGTGCTCCTGACGCACGGGCACTATGACCATATTCTCTATGTGAACGAATGGCTTGCAGAAGGGGCTGCTTTGTATGCGCACAAAGAGGATGTTCCGATGCTGCTTGATCCGGCATTGAACCTTTCACTTTATTACGACCAGAGTCTGACTGTCAGAGAGCCGGATGTGCCTTTGGCAGACAATGAAAGGATCACGCCCATCGGGCTGGACATCAAGGTGATGCACACGCCGGGTCATACGCCCGGAAGCGTCAGCTTTCTGTGCGGAGACAGGCTCTTCAGCGGAGACACTCTTTTTCATTGCGGCTTCGGACGGACGGATCTGCCGGGAGGCAGCGGAACCCAGATCAGCAGGTCACTTCAGCGGCTTTTGCGGATGGACCCCTCGCTGCGTGTTTATCCGGGGCACGGCGAAGAAACGGAGATTGGCAAGGAACTGAGGTATTACCGGTGAAGATCTGCATCAGAACCTCTCATGAGTGCTACCGGAATGATATCGGCGATATTGTCCGGCTGTTTTACGGGGAGTATGCCCTTGTACCGGAAGGCGGGGACGCCCTGCTGATTCATGAACAGGCAAACGGAAAGGATTCGTTTACGGAAAGGGTACGCCTGATTTACGGAACCAGGACGGAAGAAGAAACGCTGACAGGTGCGACCGCGCTGAACGCGCTGGAGGAAAAGCGCAGAGAGAAGCGGGCCATCAAGCAGGCCTGCTACGCGATTTTTAAAAGAGTCTCCGGAAGAAAACCGGCCTGGGGTTCGCTGACAGGCATACGACCCACAAGGCTCTTTTACCGCGCTCTGGAGGAGGGCAGGAGCTTCTCCGGAGCCGAGGAGTATCTGATCGAAACCTACGACCTTTCACGGGACAAAGCGCAGCTGCTGACGGAAATCGTACGGATGCAGCAGCCGTATTACAAAAGACACTCGGACGCGTTCGACCTGTACGTCGGCATCCCGTTTTGCACGTCCCGGTGCAGTTACTGCTCTTTCTCTTCCGGCGTGATCGGTGATGGTAAGCTGGTTGAACCGTATCTGGAATCCCTGCAGAAAGAAATCGAAGCCTGCAGCCGGATGGCAGGAGAGGCGGGACTGCACCTTGCCGTCGGCTACATGGGGGGAGGGACGCCCAGCAGCCTGAGCACGGGCCAGCTGGACCGGTTGCTGACTTGTATCGAGCATCATTTCCCGGATCTTGAAGAGTGGACGATCGAGGCGGGTCGGCCGGACACGCTGGATGATGAAAAGCTTAGGATGCTGCGCAGCCATCCGGTAACCCGCATCAGCATCAACCCGCAGACGATGAATGACGTGACGCTGCAGCGGATCGGGCGCCTGCATACCGTGCAGGACACGGTGCGGGTATTCGAGAGCGCAAGAAGGCGTGGCTTTGACAACATCAATATGGATGTCATCGCAGCATTGCCCGGCGAAACAGAAGAGATGTTTTCGCATACGCTGAATGAGATTCGCCAAATGGGCCCGGAGAGCCTGACGGTGCATACGCTTGCCATCAAACGCTCATCCAAACTGCATGAACAGGGTTACAGCCAGACGACGGGGCGCATCGTGGAGAATATGGTGGATGCGGGCAGACAATGCGCGTACGACATGGGCATGCAGGCTTACTATCTGTACAGGCAGAAGTATATGGCGGACAACCTGGAAAACGTTGGCTATTGTCTGCCGGACAAGGTCTGCAGATACAACATCGATAATATGGAGGAGATCAGGAGCGTGCTGGCCCTAGGGGCCGGAAGCATCTCGAAGGGGCTTCTTCAGGTTGACGAGAGAATCCTCCGCGTGCCGAACCTCTCCAACATCCGTCAGTATATTGAGCGGATTGACGAAATGATTGAGCGGAAACGGCAGATGTTTGATGCGCTTACGAAGGAAAGCAAAGGGGATATCAAGCGTGATCATATCGGATAAGCAGAACCTGAAGCGCACGGTCAGGCAGGCGGTGCGCTACTGCCAGGTTTATGACTGCCAGGCCGAGTGGCCCCCGGAGCAAAAGGCCGGGCCGGGGACGGCCTATATCGAATTCCTGGAACAGGATCCGTCCATCTTCACGGGGCCTGTACCGCTGCAATCCGGAGAACGGATGGCAACGCTGGCGGCCATGAAAAGCCTGGACCTCGGGGGCATCCCTGCCCGGCAGCTGCGGGAAACGCTGGAACCGTATTCTGAAGAGGCGTGGCAAAGAGAACTGCTGGATGCGGCAAGGATTAAGCGTGTGCTGGTAAAGGTGCCGATAGAGAAGGCAGCGCAGTTTGAGGCGCATGACGGCAGAATATCGGTGATGCCGGAGATTGACCCGTCTTTTTTTGCATTCGGCAGGTTCGGCCCGGATTTTAACCGGTGTGCGGTAAAGCTGAGATACGTCGTCAGGCAGCATAACCCGCGGCATTTGTTTGCGAACGGCCTGGATTTGCCGGCGCTGCAGTTTTGCGTATTGCCGATCTGCGAGGAAGAAAACTGCGTTCTCCATCTCCGGCTGGGCATTGGCGGAGCGGACGCGACGGACTGTCTGCGCCTGCTGCAGGACAGACCGGGGCTGCGCTCCGTCGTTTCCGCGGAGGATTCGCTGGAATGCAGCGTGATCGACCGGGTGGCAAAAGAGGAACGGATTCTCGTCCGGCTGGAGAATCCGGACCATTTGGGTTATGCACTGGACAGACTGGGTACACGGTTCATTCCGTTTGCCTCCCGGGCCAAGGCCCCGGAAATGCTGCCCGGCAGCTGGATTCTTGAGAAAGAGAGAATCTGGCGTGCATTGACGGATGTCTATGCGCTGATGCTCCGGCTGGGCTGTACGCTGAGCAGCGAAAGCATTGAGCGGGATGTTGAACGGTTGATGTATGGGAATCTTTCGGAATGGGATTTAAAGGAGGAAGAACAGAATGAATCCGGTATTTGAAATCGTGTTGGGCAACGGGAAGAGCATCAAAGGATACCTTTATCCTGAAATCGCTCCGGAAAGTGTCGGAAATTTCATTTCCCTGGCAAACAGCGGCTTTTATGACGGGCTGATTTTTCACCGCGTGATCCCGGGATTCATGATCCAGGGCGGAGATCCGCTTGGCAACGGTACCGGAGGCCCCGGCTACAGGATCAAGGGTGAATTCAGGGCGAACGGCTGTCCGAATGCCCTGAAACACAAGCGCGGCATTCTGTCGATGGCCCGGAGCATGGCACCGGACTCCGCAGGCTCTCAGTTTTTCATTATGGTAGAGGACGCACCGCATCTGGACGGTCAGTATGCGGCTTTCGGCGAAGTTTCGGAGGGAATGGATGCGGTGGACGAGATCGTGAATGCGCCCCGTGATTTCCGCGACAAACCGTATGAAGAACAGAAGATAAAGAGCATTCGTGTTGAGACAAACGGGGAAACCTATTCTTTCAGGAAGCTGTAAGGATGATCGAAATGGAAAAGCAAAAAGTAACGGTACGGCTGCTGGGAAAAGACTACTCACTGGTGACGGATCAGGACAAAGACGCCGTTCAGCGGATTGCCCGTTATGCGGACCGGAAAATGCGGGAAACGGCACTGGTCTCCAGGTTGCCGGACAGCGCAGTGGCTGTGCTGACCTGCATGACGCTGACGGAAGAACTGATGAGCGCACAGGAAGAAAACCGTAAGCTGAAAGCTGAACTGCTGAAAAAACAGACTGAGAGTGACGGAGCCGTACAACAAACCATTTTGGACGGCAAGGACGATTGAACCTGAAGCTTGGAGGAAACGTGGAACTACTTTCGCCGGCCGGCGACATGGCGGCGTTTAAAGCAGCGGTTGCCTGCGGCGCGGACGCGGTATACCTGGGGTATACCGCGTTTGGCGCGCGGAGCTACGCGGGAAACTTTGGCAGGGAAGAACTGATTCAGGCTGTCGATTACGCACATGAGCGGGGCCGAAAGGTTTATGTAACCGTTAACACACTGATCAAAGACAGGGAAATGACGGACCTTTACGATACACTCGACGCTGTCAGACAAAGCCGGGCGGACGCTATCATCGTCCAGGACATAGGGATTGTACCTGTGGTGCGTGATCGCTACCCGGAACTGACGCTTCATGCCAGCACACAGATGACGGTGCATAACGTTCAAGGGGTTCGTTTGCTGTCCGATATGGGATTTCCAAGGGTTGTCGCTGCACGGGAGTGCTCGCTGGAAGAAATCCGTTGCATGGCGGCAACCGGAACGGAGATAGAGGTCTTTGCGCACGGTTCGCTCTGCGTTTCGGTTTCCGGGCAGTGCCTGTTTTCAAGCATGATCGGCGGGCGGAGCGGAAACCGGGGCAAGTGTGCACAGCCCTGCAGAATGCGGTATACACTGAACAGCGGAAAAGAAGGCTATCTGCTGTCTCCGAGAGATCTGATGCTGATCCGCAGACTCGCGGAACTGAAAGAAGCCGGGGTCAGCTCCATCAAACTGGAAGGGCGCATGAAGCGGCCTGAATACGTAGGTGTCGTAACGCGGGCATACAGAACCGCCCTCGACGCCATTGAGCGGGAAGGCAGTTTTAAAGAAGACGAGGCGCTGATTGACGGCCTGAAACAGATTTATAACCGTGGAGATTTTACCGAAGGCTATCTGGCGGGCAAGAATCATGCGGCCCTGATGAGCTGGGAGAAACAGAACCATAAAGGCGTCAGCGTCGGAACGGTTGTCAGGGTTGTGGACAGGAATACGGCCGTTCTGCAGGCGGAGCGGGATCTGCACAAAGGCGACAGCCTGCAGATCAGAAATCAGACCGAAACGGATTTTGTCTTTTCACAAGAGGATATACCGGCAGGCGGGCGGATTCAGTTCAGACTGCCGCCCGCGTGCAGAGTATCTGCCGGACAGAAGGTCTACCGGATTACGGATACGGCGCAGCTTGCGGAAATCAACAGCGTGATCCGGAACGGGGCAGCCAGAACGCCGGTTTCCGGCAAGCTGTTCGCAAGGCTGGGAGAACCGGTACGGTTTGAATTGTGGGACGGACAGGGCAACTGCGTCAGCGTCAGCGGCAGAAGCCCGGCGATGGCGGAATCGAGGCCGCTTAGCGAGAAGACGGCGTTCGATCAGCTCTCCAAGATGGGCGACACGCCGTTTGCGATGAAGTCCTTCACTTTCGACGGGGAGGATGGCTGTTTCTTGCCGATGGGGGAACTGAACGCACTCAGGAGACAGGCGACGGAAGCGCTGAGCGCACAAAGGAAGAACGCGCTGCGTCCGGCATACAGCCTGGCGCTTCCGCAGGCACAGCCGCTTGATGCCGGCCGGGAGTTGATTGTTTCAAGTCCGCTCCTCTCAGACAGTCTGCTGCTGAAAGAAGGAGCAGACCGGTTTATCTGGCAGCCCAACACCATCATTGTCAGTGAACTGGAGGAAATGCTGGAGCACCATCCGGACCTGCCGGAAATAGGCATCGAGTTGCCTGCTGTAACCTATACGCAGGAGCTTGAGAGTCTGTTGGAATTTGTTGCCAGGCACACGGATTTCATCCGGTGTGTCGTAGTGAACTCGATCGGTCAGCTTGGCGTGGACTGGCCGTGCGCAGTCTGGGGCGGACAAGGGCTGAACCTGTTCAACCGGGAAAGCGCGCGGGTGTATTCCGGTTTCAAGGTCAGACGGCAGACCCTGTCCTGCGAGCTCAGTCTCCGCGAAATGAAGGAACTCTCCGGCGGACAGGGCGGCTATATCGTCAGCGTATATGGCAGGGCGCAACTGATGCTCCTGTCGCATTGCCCTTACCGTACGCAAAAGGGCGATACGAAGGGAGACAATGCCTGTGCCAGGTGCAGGCCGGAGCGCAACGACCGCTGTGAATGCTATACGGATACCAAAGGGTATCGTTTTCCCGCTTATGGCGTACGGACGCCCCATGGATGTCTCATCCGGCTGTACAACAGCGTGCCGCTGGACGCCGCGCGGTTCGAAAAAGAATTGAAAGCGACGGGATGCAGTTTAAGATTGAGCTTTACGGATGAACATGCTGAGAAGAAGACGGAATTGGTCAGGACATACCGGAACTGGATTGACAAGCGTGAACCCCTGCGTCTTCCTGCGGACGATACGACAGGCGGAAGACTGAATAAAGGGGTAGAGTAGGGGGAAATATGAACCGGCGTTCCATCAACGTCCTTGAGTTTCAGAAGATCAAAGAGCAACTGGCGGAAGAATGCGTTTCACAGTGCGGGCAGAGCAAAGCGCTGGCCCTGGAGCCCAGCGATTCCCTGCCGGTCGTGGAGCGGATGCAGCAGGAAACGGAAGAAGCGGTTTCAATTGCCCGGGAGTATGGCAGCAATCCGGTTCCGTTCTTTACGGATGTTTCGGAGTATCTGAAACTCGCCAGGCTGGAATCCATCCTCTCGCTGCATGCGTTGCTGGAGATCGCGCAGTGCCTGCGCGCGGTCAAGAGTATGACCGGTATGCTGCTGACGGAACGGAGCGACCTTCCCCGCCTGCAGGAATACGGCAGGGAGTTATCCCCCTTCAATCAGGTCGAGAAGCAAATCAGCCAGGTCGTTCTCGGAGAAGACGAGATTGCCGATGACGCGAGCCCGGAACTGGCGACAATCCGCCGCAAGATGCGCTCGTGCAATGACAGGGTGCGGGAAAAGCTGAACGGCATGATTCATAACCCGAATACGCTCAAGTATCTTCAGGAAGCGATTATAACGCAGCGTGCGGACCGGTATGTGCTCCCTGTCAGGCAGGAATACCGCAGCATGGTTCCGGGCATCGTGCACGATCAGTCGAGCAGCGGGGCAACGGTCTTTATCGAACCCGTTTCCGTCGTCGAAATCGGCAATGAACTCAAGCAGTTGATGGCGGCGGAAAAGAACGAGATCACGCGCATCCTGCGCAAACTGACGCTGTCGATCGCACCGATTGCCGAGGAAATCGAAAGGAACACCGAAGTTCTCGCGCAGCTTGACTTCGTCTTTGCAAAAGCGCTGCTTGCAATCAGAATGAACGCGGTTGCTCCGCTGATCAGAGACGACGGCTGCATAAAGATTGCAGGCGGAAGACATCCGCTGATCAATCAGGAGAAAGTCGTCCCGCTTGACCTGAGGATCGGACAGGAATTTACGACACTGATTATCACGGGCCCCAACACCGGCGGCAAAACGGTGGCACTTAAGACGGTCGGTCTGTTTTGCATCATGGCGCAGTCCGGGCTTCATCTCCCTGCAGAAAGCGGAACGGCGCTTTCGGTATTCGATGAAGTTTTCGCCGATATCGGCGACGAGCAATCGATCGAACAGTCCCTTTCCACTTTTTCCGGGCACATGAAGAACATCGTGGAAATCCTGAAGGCAATCACGCCGAAATCCCTGGTGTTGTTTGATGAGCTCGGCGCCGGCACCGATCCGACGGAAGGCGCGGCGCTGGCAGAAGCCATCCTCTCCAATCTGCTGGGGCAGGGAATCCGGACGCTGGCTACCACGCATTACAGTGAACTCAAGGAGTTTGCGATGACGACGCCGGGTGTGGAAAACGCCTGCGTTGAATTCGATGTATCGACGCTCCGGCCGACGTACCGGCTGTTGATCGGCGTTCCGGGGAAATCCAACGCTTTCGAGATATCCAAAAAACTGGGGCTGGGCGAAGCGCTGATCAGCCAGGCGCAGGAACTGATCTCGAAAGAACAAAGACGGTTTGAGGACGTGCTGGCCAGCGCGGAGTATCATCGCCAGCTGGCGGAAAAGGAACGGCTTCTGGCGGAACAGGCGCACGCTGAGATGGTCGCAGCGCGGGACAAAGCCGAGAGGGAAAAACAGAAGCTGGAAGAATACGAGCTTAAATCGAAACAGAAGGCCAAGGGAGAGGCCAGAAGAATCATAGAAGAAGCCCAGCGGGAAGCCGACCGCCTGATTGGCGAGTTGCACGCCATGAAAAAGAGCGGGCTGGTTCAGGAGCACGAAATCCAGAATGTCAGAAAGCGCTTCGAAGGCAGCATGGACGGCTTGCAAAATGACGGTGAGGAATCGGAAGACCAGCCGCTGACAACGGTGGAAATCGGACAGCTGGTCCACATCAAAAAGATGGGGATGGACGCTAACGTAACCGCGCTGCCGGATTCAAAAGGGATCGTGCAGCTGAAAAGTGGTTTGATGAAAATGAGGCTGTCGCTCTCCGATCTGTATGAGCCGACCGCGTCGCAGAAACAGAAGAGACAGCAGAAAGACGAGCAGCGTCACCGGGCAACCGGTGCAAAGACCCGGGTGGACATCCAGAACAGAGCAATCCGCAGGGAACTGGACGTCAGAGGGATGGCACTGAATGAAGCTATACCGGAAATCGACAAGTTCCTGGATGACGCAGTGCTTTCTTCGCTAGGTGAGGTCAGTATCATCCACGGAAATGGAACAGGCATATTGAGATCCGGGATTGCCGAGCATCTGAAACGAAGCCCAGCCGTGAAAAAATTCAGGCTGGGCGTGTATGGAGAAGGGGAAACCGGGGTCACAATCGTCACCCTTAAGTGAACGGATGCCGGCCGTACGCGCTAAGGACGAATCCATCAACTGCGGACGGAAGAAAAACTCTCACTTCCACATGGTCTTTCGGAAGTTCCTTCGTGTTTTCCAATACTTGGAGTCACGCCGGATGGTGTGGAGAAGATCGCCGCCGACAAACAGGAAGAGATTGACGAGGGATAGAAGAATCGTGACGCGGACACTGGCTCCGCCGCGTATGAACTGAACGGCGTAGAGCGCAATGTCAAGCGCTGCAAGGTACTTCATTTTGACCGGCAGAAGCATGAAAAGCAGAACTTCCTCGTCCGGCCAGACGGCGGCATAGGCAAGGAAGAGCGAGAGATTCAGGTACGTATTGTCCGCATAACCGGTCAGAAAGGCTGCCAAAATGGCGCCCAGCATCCCGATCAGGTAATACAGGTTGAATTTGACTTTTCCCCAAAGGGTTTCCAGCCGCGTGCCGATGAGATAATAGAAATACAGCGCGAAGACAATGAAAATGACAGATGAGGGGGGCGGGGCGAAGATGAAGGTGACCAGACGCCAAATCTCTCCGCGCAGGATGGCGCTCCGCTGAAGCGTGATCAGCCAATAGATGCGCGAACCGATCATCGAAGGCCAAAGCAGGGTCAGCAGGAAGACAATCCCCTGGCCGGCGACGACGTACTTCATGAGGTTGGGGATAGGGAAGCGCTCCAGACGGCGCTCCAGGTTGGGATTCCATCTCTTCAAAGCTATCAACTCCTTGAAACCAGTATACCACAGTTTCATGAAATAATAAAATAATTCTTGACTTTGAAAATGGTACGGGCGTATACTATATCAGCTATCGTATGGATCGGAGCTTTTATGCGCGATCCGATGGATGAATTTGATAATCAACCAATGAGGAGTGAGTTTAAATGGCATCGTCAGTCAGAACCTATCAGCCCAAGAAGCGTCAGCGTGTGAAAGTTCACGGATTCCGCGCCCGCATGTCCACGAAGAATGGCCGCAGAGTCCTTGCACGCCGTCGCGCGCGCGGACGCAAGAGGCTGGTTGTCTCCAACCCCGTCTGATCGGGAACAGATAGTAGCCGCATTCGGTCCGGCCCGGCAAAGTCCGGGACGGACCTTTTCATTAGCAGACAGACCGAGGCGGGACATGCAGAGAAAGTACAGCTTAAAGAAGAATGCCCAGTTCAAGTATGTCCGTCGAAGAGGAACCTCTTCCGGCTCCCATGAACTGGTCCTGCTGTATGTACCGGGCCGAACGCTGAAAA
This sequence comes from uncultured Eubacteriales bacterium, assembly GCA_902781095.1. Classification (GTDB taxonomy): domain Bacteria; phylum Bacillota; class Clostridia; order Christensenellales; family Aristaeellaceae; genus Ventricola. The sequence continues at coordinate 18,599 of CACZHW010000005.1, read as the reverse complement.
TCGGCTTTTCTGTCGGCAAGAAGCTTGGCTGCGCAGTTGAACGGAACCGCATCAAGCGCAGACTGCGGGCGCTCTGCATGCCCCTTCTGCCCAGAATGAAAAAAGGGCTGTATGTGTTTATTGCACGGGAACCGGCTGTGCGTGCTGGTTTTGACAAACTGGGCCGTGCCGTAAATAATACGCTTTGCAGACAGAATCTGCTTTTGCCGGAAGTTTTGCCATCACCGGAGGGGGAGAGACCGCAATGCTGAAGCGGATGCTGCTCTTGATGATCCATGGTTATCGGAAATGGATCAGCCCCCTGCACCGGCCGTGCTGCCGATTTACGCCAACCTGTTCCACCTATGCACTGGAGGCGGTGGAACGCTATGGCGCGATCAAGGGCGGGGCCATGGCTGTGCGCCGAATATGCAGATGCCACCCGTTTTACAAGGGCAACCTTTACGATCCTGTTCCGTCGCCCTCTGCACTGGAAAAGACGGACGGAAAACTAAAAGGCTGAGTAAAAGAGCAAGGAGGACACGTCGTCCATGGGTTTTCTTAACGATCTGTTGCTGACACTGATCAAAGCGCTGTATTCGGTTGTCAACAATTACGCGCTGACGATCATTTTGTTTACGGTTTTGATCAAGCTGGCCGTATCGCCGCTGAACCTTAAAAGCCGCCGCTCTACGATGAGGATGTCGTCCCTGCAGCCCAAAATGAAGGAACTGCAGGATAAGTATAAGGATGATCAGGAAAAACTGAATCAGAAGATGCAGGAACTCTATCGCAAAGAGGGGATCAGCCCGATGGGCGGATGCCTCCCGATGCTGATTTCCATGGTCATCCTGTTCGCGATGTTCTACGCGCTGCGCACCTTTGCCAACGAACAGCTCGTCCGGATGTTCCTGACCTTCTATCACAATCCTGAGATGGATCCGCATACGCTGACGGAACCGTTCATCTGGATCCGGAACCTGTGGATGCCGGACAGCCCGTTTGCGAGCTTTATGCCGGATGCCAGATCCCTGGGATTTGTGGACTACAAGGTGTGGAATGACATCAGTGCCCAGCTCATGAACGCAGGAACGATTCCCGAAGCCCTGAGCTTTGCGGATTCCAAGGCGCTGCAGGCATTCATTACGGACGTCGTTACGCCTTTCGTCAATTCCGAGGCCTATGCGCCGTACGTGGCGGCTGCACCCGGCCTCGAGAACCTCAGCATTATGGGGCTCTTCAGGATTAGTTTCTTCAAGGAAGGCAACGGCTTCTTCGTATTGCCGATTCTTTCCTGCGCGACGCAGATTCTCATGCAGCGGCTTACCATGAAGAACACGCAGATGGATCCGTCGCAGGCGGGAAGCCAGAAGATGATGATTTACATGATGGTGTTCATGTCGCTCTATTTCTGCGCGACCTACAACTCTGCATTCGCTCTTTACTGGGTAGTCGCCAATGTCTACGCGATTGCGGAACAGCTGGTCTTCAACCGTTATTTTGAGCAGCAGGATATTAAGTCAGCCAAAGCGAAGGAGGTTGGCATTTAATGTTGATTCGAGAGTTCACCGGAAAGACGACCCAGGAAGCCATCGATGCCGGCTTAGCTGAACTGGGCGTCACCATCGCCGATGTCAGGGTAGATGTTCTTCAGGAGGGGGCCAAGGGCCTCTTCGGGCTGTTCGGAAGCAAACCTGCACGGGTGCGCATAACGGTCATGGAAGATTCCAAAGACGAGGATATGAGCATCCGCTGGAGCATCGACGAGGAAAAGCCCGCCAGGGAAGAGAAGCCTGCCAAGAAAAAGCAGAGTGCCGACCGCCCGAAACAGGAGGATGCAGAACAGAAGAAACCCCAGCCGGACAACAGAAAGACAAGAGAGCCGGCCAAACCTAAGCAGGTTAAAAAAGAGGAGCCCGCCGAGATTGCCGTAAAGGCAGATGCGGCAGAGGACGCTGTCCAGACGCAGAAGGAGCCCAAAGAAAACAAGGACGCCCCGGCGAAACAGCAGCGCCAGCCCAAAGAGCGGAAACCGCGTGCCCCGAAGCCGAAGACAGAAAAACCCAGAGAGGCCATGGCCCCGGCAGAGGTATTTCAGCCTACGGAACCGCCTGTCCTGTATCCGGAAGACACACCGGCAGGATGTGCGCAGCGTTTTCTCATGAATCTGACGGAGAAGATGGGCGTCAAGGTAGACGTTTACGTCGATCAGAATCAGGAGAATGCACTGGGACTCAGGCTCATCGGCGATACCCTCGGCATCCTGATCGGGAGGCGGGGAGAAACCCTGGACGCCATCCAGTACCTGACCAGCCTGCAGGTGAACCGCGGAAACGAAGACTATATCCGCGTCGTGCTCGACACGGAAAACTACAGGGCCAAACGCGAAGACAGCCTGCGGCGGCTTGCGATGCGTATGGCAAACCGCGCCCAGAAGACGGGACGGCGTGTCGTAATGGAACCGATGAATCCTTACGAGCGCAGGGTTATGCATACCGCACTGCAGGACCATCCGGCGGTGACGACGCATTCCGAAGGTGAAGAGCCGAACCGCAGGGTCGTCATTACGCTGAAAGCAACGGAAAACACTTCTGTGGATGCGGCGGGCGAAGAAGGAACCGAAGCCGTACAAAAACCGAAACGCAAACGCAGCCACCGGCGTTCCCGGAAACCTAAGACGGCGAGGACTGAGACGGTTTCTTCTGAAAACACAGCAATCGAAGAAAGCGCGACACCGGCGTCTATCGAAGAGTAATGCAAAAGCGGACGAAACAAATCGTCCGCTTTTACTTAAAGCCCTTTCTTGTAAGGCAAAAGAGCGTGTGATATAATAATCGGCGGATTATGTCTGACGGAGGTTTAGTGGCAATATGAAGAGAATGTGGTTTGCTCTGCTGGTGATGATGTTTTTGGCTTCTTATGCAGTCGCACAGAGCATTTATGTGTTTCCTGCCGACGGGTTCCGTTATCAGCAGGAAGAGGGAGAGATCGTTCTGACGCGGACAAACCTGGAACAGTACAGCGATTTGATTACGCAGCTCGGCACAACGACGGATGCTGTCCGGGCCAGCTTCGATGCCTCCCGTATTGCAATGGAGGTCATTATGCCTGACGGAGGGCAAATCGCGATCAGCACGTCGCCGGCTGATGCGGATTCCGATGCTGTTGAAATGGCAGACCTTGATGAGACACAGAAAGAGGCGCTGAGGCAGAGATTCTCCGACAGCGGTCTGTATCAGGACTGTGTGTTTTCAAAGAATGCGTCTGACTGGATCCGGATGACCTCCTCTGCGATGTACGGCTCTATGCCGGTTTGGCAGTTGCGTTACGTTACATTGCATTCGGGCGGATACCTGATTCTGAACAGCACGATCATCGGACGGGAACCGGCCGGGGCGGATGATGATGCTATCGAAGGGATGATTTCCAGGATAAAGCTCCTCACGCCGATTACGCAGGCGCAGAACAGTGCTTCGCCCGTGCCGACTGCGGAACCGACGCCTGAGCCGGAGCGAAGGGAAAACGAAGCGATGCTGGTCATCACCGAACCGGCTGAGGCTGCTTTTACCGGTTCAAGGGTTGTGATTCGGGGAAAGACTGAGCCCAATTCGACTGTGTTTGTTACAAGTGACGCCATGCATACCAGCGTAAGATCCAATAAGAACGGCGCTTTCAGTGTGCCGCTTACAATTGAGGAAGCCGGAAGCGTAACGTTCCGCCTGCGGGTAAACCCGAAGGATAAAGAAGAAACGATCCGTGAGATAACGCTGACGCGAGTCCTGACGGAACGTGAACAGCTGGCAGCTTTTAAGGCAACGCAGGCACAGATCAGTTATGATGAGCTTCTGGGCAATGCTGCTGCTTATATCGGGACGAAGTTTATCTTCCGCGGCAAGGTCATGGATTTCACGGATCTGGACGGCAATCCGTGCGCGTTGGTTTGTGTGTCCAATCCGCAGACAGGGACCTGGAAAGATCCGATTTACGCGATGCTGTCCGTTGAGGACGCGGTAAACACAGGGGACGTACTGACTTTCTACCTCATCGGAACGGGCATTACCCTGCCGGCGCCGGGTACGTATACGGCCAGCGGGCTGGAGACGGAGGTTCCCGTTGCAGATGTGTTCTATTTTACCGAGAACCGCTGACCGGTTTACTGGCGGTAAGATAAAAGTTTAAAATACTGGCATTCTCAACAAGAAAACTGCACTATAACCGTGCGAAAGAATGAGAAGAAGGACACTTCGGATTTTCTTTCGCACGGTTTAATATTTTGCTTGACATACTACCTGAAATATGATTAAATACGGGACGCGAACTGAACCAAAAGTTTAGCAAAACAAAACGACGGTAACATGCTGAAGAGGTCGGATTATGGCGATTAACATCGGAGCGAAAATACGGAGTCTTCGCCAACAGAACGGGCTTACGCAAAAGGAACTGGCAGACCGGTGCGAACTGTCCAAGGGATTCATCAGCCTGCTGGAAAGCGATCAGACTTCACCGTCTTTGTCGACACTGGAGGATATACTGACAACGCTGGGCTCCTCCTTTTCAGAGTTTTTCAGGGAGGAACAGGGGCAGCAGCCAATCTGCAGACGGGAAGACGTCTTCATCAAGGAAGGCGACGGACTGAAAATCCACTGGCTCATTCCGGACGCGCAGAAGAAAGACTTGGAAGCGATCATGGAACAGATTGCACCCGGTGCACGGACCGAGACGGTGCTGCCGCATTCCGGCGAAGAGTTTGGGACGGTTTTACAGGGAACGGTGACGCTGGTACTCGGCGAAAAGAGTTATCGCGTCCGCAAGGGAGACAGCTTTTCGTTTAAAGCGGAGGAGCCCCATTATCTGAAGAATGCCGGGAAGGTGCCGGCTACGGTTCTGTGGGTCGTAACACCCCCCAGTTTTTGATATGGAGAGGTAAAAAATGGACAATAACGTCATTCTTTCAATTCGCGATCTGAAGGTAGTCTTTGAGGACGGATTTACCGCGCTGGGCGGCGTTTCAATTGACATCGGAAAAAACGAGTTTGTGACGCTGCTGGGGCCTTCCGGCTGCGGAAAAACGACCCTGCTGCGCTGTATCGGCGGCTTTCAGATTCCGACAGGCGGGCAGATCCTCTATAAGGGGGAGGATATCGCCCCTTTGCCGCCGTACAGACGGAACATCAATACGGTTTTCCAGCGCTATGCGCTTTTCCCGCATCTGAATGTCGCACAGAACGTGTCGTTCGGTCCGGATCTGCGCAAGGAAGATAAAAAGAAAACCGCATCCAGGGTGGCTGAAATGCTGGAACTCGTCGGGCTGAAAGGGTTTGACAAACGCAGGATTTCCAGCCTGTCCGGCGGACAGCAGCAGCGTGTCGCTATTGCTCGCGCCCTGATTAACCAGCCGGACGTCCTTCTGCTGGACGAGCCGCTTGGTGCGCTCGACCTGAAACTGCGCAGAGAGATGCAGCTGGAGCTTGCGCGCATTCAGCGGGAAAGCGGCATCACCTTTATCTTTGTTACGCACGATCAGGAGGAAGCGCTGACGATGAGCGACCGCGTTGCAGTCATGAACGCGGGGCAGATTCTGCAGCTGGGTACGCCGGAAGATATTTACAATGAACCCCGGTCTGCTTTCGTGGCGGACTTTATCGGCGCCTCCAACATCCTGGATGCGACTATGATCCGGGATGAAAAGGTGGCGTTCCTTGGTTGTGAATTTGACTGTGTCGACAAGGGATTCGGCGAAAACAATGCTGTCGATGTCGTACTGCGGCCGGAGGACGTCAAGCTGAAGCCGATGGATGATCCCGCGCAAAACGTTCCCGAAGGGGTTGTCGAGTCGCTGTTGTTCAAGGGTGTCCATTACGAGATGCGCGTACGCACCGAAAACCGGGTTTTGATCGTGCATTCCACGCACGCGCGGGAGATCGGCACACGCGTCAAGCTGACAGTCGCGCCCCAGGATATCCAGGTCATGTCCAAGAGCGCGGAGAGCCGGGCGATTATAGACCGCCAGACGGCGGGACGCAGGTGAGGAGGAGGTTCATGAAAAAGAACAGGGTACTGTCCGTACCGTTCGGATTGTGGGCAGCGATCTTCATCGTGATTCCGCTCCTGCTGGTTGTCTGGTACGGCGTAACCGTTGAAGAGCCGGTTGCCTACGAAGAAATCGTTTCCGCAGACGGAACGGTTTCATATCGCCTGGAAAACGGCAGCGTAACCGATGAAAAGCCGTGGCAGAAAAAAGTGACCGTCAGCTTTTCAAACTTCCGCCGGATGGTGGAGCCCACTTATCTGAAGCTGCTGATCCGTTCCCTCAAAGTTGCTTTTATTACGACGCTGATTTGTCTGCTCCTGGGATATCCCGTAGCGCTTATCCTGACCGGGAAGGATTTCAAGCATCCATCCTTATGGCTGATGCTGATCATTCTCCCGATGTGGATGAACTTCCTGCTGCGGACTTACTCCTGGATGTCAATACTGGAAAACTCCGGCATACTGAACAGCTGGATTGCAGCCCTGCGCGACAAGATTCCGGCGTTTGACGGCTGGCTGACTTCCCTCGGGGTAGGGAAGAAGATCATTTTTCTCTACAACGAGAAGGCGGTCATCCTCGGCATGGTTTATAACTACCTCAGTTTCATGATTATGCCGATTTATACCGTCATCGAAAAAACGGACAAAAGCCTTCTGGAAGCTGCGTCGGATTTGGGGGCGAGCCCTGTTCAAAGCTTCCTCAGGGTAACGCTGCCTTATTCGCTGCCCGGCGTGCTGGAAGGCATAACGATGGTCTTCGTACCCGCCGTTACGACCTTTGTCATCAGCCAGCTGATGGGCGGCGGCAAAGTGCCGTTGATCGGCGATATCATTCAGAACCAGTTCGGCAAATCCAGCGACTGGCACTTCGGTTCAACGCTCTCCCTGCTGGTCATGGTCGTCGTGCTTGCGTTTATGCGCGGCCTGAACCGGATTGACAAGGACGATGAGCCGGAAAAGGAGGTGCGCATCCTGTAATGCGGAAGAGACTGAACAGGCTTTACATCGGCCTCATCATGCTTTTTCTGTACGCGCCGATCGTCCTGCTGATACTTTATTCGTTTAACGACAGCAAAAGCAGGGCAAACTGGGGCGGGTTCACGCTCCGGTGGTATAAAGAGCTCTTTCACGATCAGACGATACTGTCCTCTCTCGGCGTTACGCTGTCAATCGGTTTCCTGGCTGCTTTGATTTCGACGGTTATCGGTACGGTAGGAGCTGTTGCGCTCTTTCAGATGAAGCGGCGGCCGCGGCAGACGCTGCTGTCCATCGTCAATTTACCGATGCTGAACTCCGAGGTGGTGACCGGCGTCAGTTTAATGCTTCTTTATGCGCTGGTTCATCTGCAGCTTGGCTATCTGACGCTGTTGCTCTCCCACATCGCCTTTTGCGTGCCATACGTTGTCCTCAGTATTATGCCGAAACTCCGGCAACTGGATCCCAATCTGGCAGAGGCGGCCCAGGATCTGGGCGCTACGCCCATACAGGGCTTCTTCAAAGTGATTCTGCCGGATATCATGCCGGGCGTGTTTTCGGGATTCATCATGGCACTGACGATGTCGATTGACGATTTTGTCGTCAGCTTCTTTACGACGGGGTCGGGCGTTTCCAATCTGTCGATCACCATCTACACGATGGCCAAGCGGGGAATCTCGCCTAAAATCAACGCGTTGTCAACAATTATCTTCGGATGTGTGCTGCTGCTGCTCATCGCCGTCAATTTGAGAGACATCAGAAAAGACGGTGATTTGCAAAAGAAACTGGAAAAGGTGACAATCCCGTATTAATTACGGGCTGAACTGAAAGGAGAAAGACATGAAAAGAATCCTCACGATTGCGCTCTTCCTCAGCCTGCTTGTTTCTGCGGCAGCGGCGGAAACCATCTCCGTCTACAACTGGGGTGATTACATCGACGTTGATACGCTCTCGCAGTTTACGGCTGAAACCGGAATCGATGTCATCTATGAGGTTTATGAGACCAATGAGGACATGTATGCCAAGATCGCCAACGGCGGTTCCAGCTACGACGTGATCTTTCCCAGTGATTACATGGTTGAGCGCATGGCCGGCGAACACCTGCTGCATCCGATCAACTGGGAGAACATTCCGAATGCCGCCAATATCGATGAGCGGTTCATGCATGAGAGTTACGACCCTGAACCGACCTACTCCGTTCCTTATACGTGGGGAACGATGGGCATTCTGTACAACACGACGATGGTGGACGAGGCGCCCGACAGCTGGCAAACCCTTCTTGATCCCGAATACGCGATGGATATGCTGATGCTGAATTCGCCGCGCGATACACTGGGAATAGCCCTTGTCATGGCCGGACACAGCCTCAATTCAACTGACCCGAAAGACCTTGAAGATGCAAAGCAGCTGCTGATCGAGCAGAAACCGCTGGTTCTGGCCTATGTTGTCGATGAGGTAAAGGACAAGATGATCGGCGGCGAAGCTGCGGTTGCCCTGGTTTGGAGCGGCGATGCGACCTTCTGCATGGATGAGAGCGACGAGCTGGATTACGTGGTTCCGAAGGAAGGCAGCAACATCTTCTTTGACACCATGTGCATCCCGGCCAACGCCAAAAACGTGAGCGGTGCCGAGAAATTCATCGACTTCATGTGCCGTGCGGACATTGCCGCGAAGAACTATGAATACGTGGGCTATGCCATTCCCAACCGTGCGGCTATCGAGGTGCTTGGCGAAGAGGAGTACAATGCGTCTCCTGTCAACAATCCGCCGCAGGAAGTGCTGGACAAGTGCGAGGTCTTCCATTATCTGGGCGACGACACCAAGCTTTATGATCAGATCTGGACGGAGATCATCTCCGAATTCTGATCGGGAGACTGGACAAATAAACAGGGAGGCCGGATGGCCTCCCTGAACGATTGAGTAAGGAAATTCAGAGCCCAAACAGTGCGGCGACTGCGTCGACTTCGTCCCTGAGCTGTGTAAACTGGGTTGTCAGGACGCCGCCGGCCTGAAGCCGGACCTGGCAGGCGTCCAGCGTGTTCATGCAGGTTTCGAGTGCGGAAGGATCCGTAATGTGAACGTCCGCACCGTAGATGTTGGACGCCAGGGTGTTCAGACACTGCATGGCGTAGATGTGGCTTCGAATATCTGCCAGAAGGGCGGAGGTATTGGTTCCGCTGGATTGTGTCAGACGATAGACGGCACTTTGTGCACTTCCGGCTTCACTCAACGCGCGCGCACCGAGAGAATCGGTGACGATTGCCGCTTTGTTTCGTTGCTGCAGAAAAGAATAAACGACTGCGGCCAAGGTGATGACCAAGATAAAAACCAGAACGAGCAGAAGCCGGATGATGCGCTTATAACGCTTTTTACCGGTTACATTTGTCTGGAATGAATACATGGCGGGCCTCCAATCTTATACGCTGTCAATATGATGCCCGGGAAAACTCCCTAATTATATTATAACATGGCGGTCAAGTGGAACAATTGAACCGCAGAGACAGCAAAGACGTCAGCCGGGTGGCTGCGGAGATGCCCAATGTACGAAAATATGAAGACGGGGTGGAGAGAAGTGGGAAAAACAAGGCCGGTAAAGCGGGGACTTGAACCGGCCGGCATCCATACGCTATAATCAATAAACATGGATACAGATTCTGATTAAAGGGTGAAACGAAATGCCAATTAATATTGCACTGGACGGGCCTGTAGGAGCAGGCAAATCAACAATAGCGGACGAAGTGGCCGCCAGATTGTCAATTCTGCACCTCGACACAGGCGCGATGTACCGCGCCTGCGCAATCGGTGTTTTGCGGAGCGGCCTTGACCCGCAGGACGAGGCGGCGGCGACAGCCTGCTGCGAAGGGCTGCAGATTGACGTCGGTTACGAGAAAGGGACCCAGCAAACCCTTCTGTGCGGTGAAGACGTGACAGGATTGCTGCGGACACCGCAGGTGTCGGCGGCGGCCAGCGCGGTAGCCAAGTGGCCCGGCGTGCGCAGAAAGATGGTGAAAGCCCAGCAGGAACTTGCGCGTACGCATGACATGCTGATTGATGGAAGGGACATCGGCACGCGGGTTCTGCCCGACGCAAAGGTAAAAATCTACCTGACTGCGTCAGCTGAGGAACGGGCCAGAAGACGCTGGCTGCAGCTGCAGCAGCAGGGGCAGAACGTACCGATGGAAGAAGTTCTCTCTGATTTGCTGGCGCGTGACCGGCAGGACATGAACCGGGAAACGGATCCGCTCCGCGTTGCGGAAGGAGCTACGATTATCGATTCCACCGATCTGACGCAGGAAGAAACGGTTGAGAAGATTCTGGCTGTCGTGGAGGCGTGCTATGGAAAACGGGGCTGAATTTCACAGGGAAAAACGTACACCGGTCTATACCATCATTGTCGCGCTGTACTGGGTAATCGCAAAAGTCTTCTTTTTTATGCGGTTTGAGGGTATGGAGAACGTACCGCGGGGGCAGTCCTGTATCCTGATGGGCAATCACCAGTGCCTGCTGGATCCCATTACGCTTGCATTGTGTGCGCGGGACCGTGAAATCCGGTTTATGGGGAAGCGTGAACTGTTCGAGATTCCCATTCTGGGGCACCTCTTCAAAATGGCACACGGTTTTCCGGTTGACAGGGGCAACATGGACATGGCGGCTATGCGTACGGCTCTGGACGTGCTTAAACAGGAATACAGCCTGGGTATCTTTCCGGAAGGAACCAGAAGCAGAAAAGGGTACATGCTGCCGCTGCTGGGCGGAGCCTCGCTGATTGCGTTACGGAGCGGACGCCCGGTTGTACCCGTCTATATTGACGGACAGTATAAGCTATTTCACCGCATCACGGTGCGGATCGGCAAACCGATTGAGACATCCGACCTGCAGAACCAAAGGGTCAACAAGGAAACCTGTCAGGAATTGACGCAAAGAATGGAGGCGAGCTTTGCACGGCTCAGCAACGGCCGTTCGCTACCTCCTGCGTTACAGGAAACCCAAACAGAAAATTTATAAAAAGTTTTCAAATCATGCAGGAATTTAGACAAAGGGTATAGAATAAATAAAGATGGAGAAAACGGTAAGTTGAACCGTTTGACGCGCACGGATGAAACTGATAGTTGGACAGCATGCGGGTTTCTGTTACGGGGTGCGCCGGGCAGTTGAGCGCGCATCAGAGTGTGCGGCAGAAAAACTGCCGTGTGCGACACTGGGGCCGATCATTCACAATCCACAGGAAGTGGAGCGGCTCGCCAGGGAAGGCATACGATGCATTACGACGCCTGAAGAAGCGTATCCGGGAGAGACGGTAATGATTCGCTCCCACGGTGTCAGTCCCACGCTGATCCGGCGGATTGAAGCGCTTGGCTTGCCGATGATTGATCTGACCTGCCCGCACGTTGCCTACATTCAGCAGCTTGTCAGCAAGGCGGAAGACGGGAGATCCGTCGTGATTATCGGAGAAGCCGATCATCCCGAGGTACAGGGTATCGCCGGGTGGGCCAGCGCTCCCGTCGTCGTGCTGGCAACGTCCGCAGAGGCAGCAAGCGCGGCGCTTCCTGCACGTGCACTTGTTGTCGCACAGACAACGCTGCGAGAAGAGACTTTCGAGAGCGTGCTGGAGGTTCTGCGGAGCCGCATCCCGGATTTACAGGTCTTCCGCACAATCTGCGCAGCTACGGGACAGCGGCAGCGGGAAGCGGAACAGCTCTCTGCAAAGGCTGATGTGACGGTGGTTGTGGGCGGACACAACAGTTCCAATACCCGGAAGCTCTATGAAACCTGCAGGCAACGTTGCAAGCGCACTTATCTGATCGAAACGCCGGAGCATCTGACGGGGGGAAGCATCGGTAAAGACGATGTGGTAGCCGTCACGGCCGGTGCTTCCACGCCGCAATGGCTTCTTGAACGCGTTTGCCGCAGAATCCGCGAAATAAGCGGCTGTTAACAGAGTGTATCCCGGCGGTACGCCGCCGTGATCATACAAAATGTATCTAACCAGGGGACTGGAAAGGATACTTTGAGGAGGTAGAACCCGATGGACGACATGGAAAAGACCCAGGTGATGGAAAGCAGCGAAGACTTTGCTGCGATGCTCGAAGACTCTGAAGCCTCTGTGCACACCGGACAGGTTGTAAAGGGACAGATTGTCCAGCTGAGCGATGACGGTGTGATCGTAGACATTCCCGGCAAAGCTGACGGACTCATCAAGAAGAACGATCTGGTGACCGCAGAGCCCAAGGTTGGGGATGAGATCGAGGCCGAAGTGGTCAAGCTGAACGATGGCGAAGGTTACGTACTGCTCTCTGAGCGCAAGGTGCTGGCGACCCGCAACTGGGAGAAGCTCGTCTCTGAGTACGACGAGGGATCCTGCGTTGAGGCTGTCGGCCGTGAAGCGGTCAATGGCGGCCTGATTGCCGATGTGATGGGTGTGCGTGCCTTCATCCCGGCTTCTCATCTTTCCCGCCGCTATGTCGAGAACATCGGCGAGTTTGTGGGCAAGACGATGACCGTCAAGATCATCGAAGTGGACAAGGCGAAGCATCGGATCGTCGCAAGCCGCAAGGCATTCCTGGCCGAAGAGAAGAAGAAGGCGTGGGAGACGATCGAGAAGGATCAGGTGGTGAAGGGCATCGTCCGCCGCCTGACTGACTTTGGCGCTTTCGTCGATATCGGCGGTGTGGATGGCCTCATCCATGTTACCGATTTGGCGTGGCATCGCGTAAAGCATCCGTCTGACGTTGTGACGCCCGGCCAGGAGGTCGAGGTCAAGATCACCGGTGTTGATCGCGAGAAAGAGCGGATTCAGCTGAGCCTGAAAGCGATGCAGCCGCAGCCGTGGGATACTGCCGAGGAGAAGTACCCGGTAGGCTCCATCGTCGAGGGTAAGGTCGTCCGCATCACCACGTTCGGCGCTTTTGTGGAACTGGAGCCCGGTCTGGATGGACTGGTGCACATCTCCCAGTGCGCGCTTCGCCGGATTGCGAAGGTGGAAGACGCCGTTCAGGTTGGCCAGGAAGTCCGCGTTAAGGTGCTGAAGGTGGACAAGGAAGCCAAGCGGATCAGCCTGTCTATCCGTGAAGCGCTGACTGAAGAAGTGGATTACAATGCCGAAGTGCAGGGCCTCGAGTTTGAGGATGTGCCTGCCGAAGAAGTTACCGAGGCGGTTGAAGAGACCCCGGTGGATGCCGAGTAATTCTCAAAGCCAAGGCCGTACAGTGAAAGCTGTACGGCCTTTTCGTTTGTCAGACAGTGCAGGGGATACAAAGCTACGGAAATGTGATGGAATTGTGAAGAATAAGGGTTTGACTTTTTTTGACATTGACATTTCAGGGTGGATGCTGTATGATTTACCCAATTACTTGCCGCGGGTCCAAAGCCCGGAAAGGAAAGGCCTATGCATGAGAAGAAGCATCCGAACCGACCTTTAATCATATATTATATCGTGGCACTTGTCGTCGTACTGTTGCTGAATGCGTTGCTGTTTCCCCAGATTGAAAGCTACAGTGTGAAACAGGTCGAGTACTCGGAATTCTTGGCCCTTCTTGAGCAGGGGCAGGTTGTTTCCGTTGAAATCAATGACACGAAGATCGCTTTCACGTTGAAAGACGGAGCGATTGCCGGCTCCACGGATGGAAAAACCACCTATTATACGACGAACCGGGTCATCGCGGATGACAAGATCGTAGACCGGCTTGTGGAGGCCGGCGTCAAGTTCGGTCAGGTGGTTCCGGCGGAGACATCGCCGATTCTTGCGTTCCTGTTCAGCTGGGTGCTGCCGCTGGTGATCTTTTATGCGTTTGGTTCGCTCATGTTCCGGCGGCTCAGCAGCCGCATGGGGGGCAACTCCATGTCTTTCGGCAAATCAAACGCCAAAATTTATGTGGAGGCCCAGACGGGGAAGACGTTTGACGACGTCGCGGGTGAAGACGAGGCTAAAGAAGCTTTGAAGGAAATCGTAGATTTTCTTCACGATCCGCAAAAGTACCGTGATATCGGCGCGAAACTGCCGAAGGGCGCTCTGTTGGTAGGCCCTCCCGGCACGGGTAAAACCCTGCTGGCCAAGGCAGTAGCGGGAGAAGCAAAGGTTCCGTTCTTCTCCATTTCGGGTTCTGAATTTGTCGAAATGTTTGTAGGCATGGGCGCCGCCCGTGTGCGGGATCTGTTTAAACAAGCGGGAGAGAAGGCACCCTGCATTGTCTTTATCGACGAAATCGATGCCATCGGCAAACGCCGTGACAATTCCGGATTCAGCGGAAATGACGAGAGAGAGCAGACCCTGAATCAGCTGCTGACAGAGATGGACGGATTTGACGCAGGTAAAGGCGTCGTGATTCTCGCCGCGACCAACAGACCGGAGATTCTCGACAAAGCCTTGCTGCGCCCCGGACGATTTGACAGGCGGATACCGGTCGAATTGCCGGACCTGGCCGGGCGGGAAGCGATACTGCGGGTTCACGCGAAAGAAGTGAAAACGGAACCCAACATCGATTATACGCAGATCGCCCGTGCTACAAGCGGATGCTCCGGTGCAGAACTGGCCAACATCATCAATGAAGGCGCTATTGCCGCGGTTAAAGCCGGAAGGACGGCCGTTTCACAGAGAGATCTGGAGGAAGCGATTGAAACGGTCATTGCCGGTTATCAGAGGAAGAACGCGGTTGTGTCTCCGAGAGACAAACTGACGGTTTCTTATCATGAGATCGGTCATGCGCTGGTTGCGGCCACGCTCAAGAACGCCGCGCCGGTTCAAAAGATTACGATTATTCCGCGGACGTCCGGCGCGCTGGGATACACGATGCAGGTGGATGAAGAAGAGCGCCTTCTGATGACCCGCGAGCAAATCCTGGATCAGATTACGACGCTTTGCGGCGGCCGCGCGGCAGAAGCCCTGATATTCGGCAGGATTACCAGCGGGGCCAGCAACGATATCGAGCGGGCAACCAAACTGGCCCGGACGATGATCACGCGCCTTGGCATGAGCGAAACCTTCGGCATGATGGCCCTGGAAACGCAGAGCGGGCAGTATGTCACAGGCGATGCGCAACTTGTCTGCTCTGACGAGACGGCGAGCAGTATCGACGCTGAAGTAAGGGAAATCATCGCCTCCTGTTACAACCGCGCACTTCAGATACTGACCGACAACGTGGAAAAGCTCCATAAGGCGGCCAAAGTTCTGCTGGAAAAAGAGACGATAACGGGAATTGAGTTCATGGCCATCCTCCAGCCCAATCAGCTTCCAGCCGGCGAAGAGCAGAAGGCGGAAGACAACGATCCGACAGACGGATCGAAGGAAAGCGATCCGGAACCGGAGGACACGCAGGCAAAGCCTGAACAGGATACGTTTGATCCGGACATTGAAATTCGATGAGCTACACCCTCCGCGCAAGCGGAGGGATTTCCCGTATTTGCTTGAAAAGGAGGAGCCCATGTATAAAAACCTCGACATCCTCAGCTGTCCGCTTCCGGAGGATATTGAAAGGGTCATCCGGTACGGCGATCTGGAAAGGGCATACCGCTTAATCGATCTGCGGCTGAAAGACGGCAGAGTGCCGGACATCCTCAAGCAGCGGCTGGTTTTTGAAAAGAGGGTGCTGGACGAGTTGCCTTCCGTCTATCCGATGGATGAAGAAGAGACGCTGTCCCGTTTTTGTAACGCAGTTAAGGGTTTCACGCGGGAAGAACTGCAGAAGTTGACGGATGACGGAACCTGTGACTGGATATACCTGCAGGGCAAACCGCATTATCATGAGGACTGTGTGGATACCGCAATCAAAACGCGCCCGGAGCTGCAGGCACGGCTGACTGATGCGCATGCCGTGCGCGCCGGACTGGAGCATACGCGTCTGCTGGACGGGAAGATTGCAGAGATGAAGAAGAACGGCAGCGCAGCGTGCCGTTTCAGAATGAAGACGACCGTCACATTGAAGCCGGAGGCAGAACGCCCCGGGGAGCGCATCCGGGTATACCTGCCGCTGCCGGTCGACGATGCACAGTGCCGTCCGGGGGCAATCGTCACTTCTCCCGACGGTGCGGTTCTGTCGGATGAGACTTGCGGACAGCGGACGGCCCTGTGGGACGTCGAATACAAAACAGGGATGTGCTTCTCAACGGTTGCCGAATGGACGATTCGGGCAAACTACTGTGACCCGAAACCTGAGGCAGTGCTCAGCCGGCAGCCGGAATTCGATACGGAAGAAGTCCTGCCGCAGATCCGTTTCACGCCTTTTATCCGCCAACTGGCGCAGGAGCTGGCCGGTGACACGCAGAACCCGCTGATCAAAGCCAGACGGTTTTATGATTATGTAACGGTCAACTGTCGTTACCGGTATGTGCCGCCATATGCGTTCAAGACCTGCATACCGGAATACTTTGGAGCCGGCCAGATGGGCGACTGCGGGATGCATGCGTTGCTGTTTATCACGCTCTGCCGGGTCTCGGGTATACCGGCCCGCTGGCAATCCGGGCTTTATGTGCCTCCGTGGGGCGCGGGCATGCATGACTGGGCTCGTTTTTATGTGGAACCGTACGGCTGGCTGTATGCCGATGGCTCATTTGGCGGTAGCGCGTACCGTGCAGGAAATCTGGAGAGATGGAATTTCTACTTTGGCAATCTGGATCCCTGGCGGGTTGTTTACGACAGCGCACTGCAGCAGGAGTTCGTTCCGCCGAAGAAATTCATGCGCTACGACCCGTATGACAGCCAGACAGCAGAGATTGAGTATGAAGACAGAGGACTTATGCGGAGCGATTTCCGCGTGGAACGGATCCTGGAGAAGTGTGAAGACCTGTAAGCGCAAATCTTTGTTGAATGGAAGAAAGTGGGGGTTCCAATGACAGTTGTTTCCGCGTTTGAAAGAGAGAAAAACGCGTTAAGGGAAAAGCTCATGCTGTGCAACACGGTGGAGGAATCCATCGCTGTCGTGCAGAGAACGATGGAACAGATAGCGGTGACAATCGCGCAGGATACGGAAGAGGACACGGCCAGACAGCGGAGTCAGGCTGTTTTGGCGGTGTATCACGCGGCGCCGAAGCTCATCAGTGCGTGTACAGCCAAGGGAGAACTTGTCATAACGCAGGACCAGTCGACCGGCATTCAGAAAGCAATCTCCAAAGTGCCGCTGGCGGGCGGAATTGTTCTGCTGGCGGTTGCGGCTTATGAAGCGCTGGCGGGTCAGATTACACCGGCGCTTGTTACGGTAATTGGCGCGATGATGGTTTTCGGTGCGAAAAGGATGGAGATGCCGGGAACGAGGACACAGGCCAGGGGAGTTGTCAGCTGTGATGCGGACCGGCTGGTTGCCGCGCTGCTGGAACTGTGCCGTGCGGCAGATACATGTCTTGCGGACCTGGAAGCCGTCGACAGAGAGAGCCGGATCCGATTGGACGCTTCTGCAGACGATGCGCTGCTTTCTTTGCTGGAAAGCCTCATGGAAGCCAAACTGACGGGCAGGGAGGAACTTGCGCAGCAGAGCCTGACGGATGCAGAGCAGTATTTGCGCCTGATGGGAATCGACGCAAAGACCTATAGCCCGGAAGACAGAGCGATGTTTGAAGTGCTTCCGACGGTCGGCGAAGAACGGACGCTCCGGCCTGCTTTGGTAAAAGACGGCAAGGTTCTGCGCAGGGGAGTGGCTGTTTCCGGAAACGTGGCACATTAAAAGGTATCAATCGTTACCTTTGACAGGACAAACGGCAGGATGAACCCGTAAAGATGATGCGGAAACCGGGCTGCTATTTTCGAGGAAAGTGCTTGACAGTTCATGGGTAATCAGGTATAATCTCTACCTGTCAGCGGGAACGCCGCAGCGCCATAGAGCCGCGGACCGTGCGCCTGTAGCTCAGTTGGATAGAGCAACGGCCTTCTAAGCCGTGGGCCGTGGGTTCGAGCCCCTCCAGGCGCGCCAGATGGTGGGTATAGCTCAGTTGGTTAGAGTGCCAGGTTGTGGCCCTGGAGGTCGTGGGTTCGAATCCCACTACTCACCCCACTTTTACTGTTGATACAGCAAGACGATGGGGTGTAGCCAAGCGGCAAGGCACGGGACTTTGACTCCCGCATGCGCAAGGTTCGAATCCTGCCACCCCAGCCAAATGATCCATTAGCTCAGCTGGCAGAGCACCTGACTTTTAATCAGGGTGCCTGGGGTTCGAATCCCCAATGGATCACCATTTTTGTGATCTTGCGGGTGTGGCGGAATGGCAGACGCGACAGATTTAGGATCTGTTGTCACACGGCGTATGAGTTCGAGTCTCTTCACCCGCACCAATTTGCGGTAGTAGCTCAGTGGTAGAGTGCCACCTTGCCAAGGTGGATGTCGCGAGTCCGAATCTCGTCTACCGCTCCATTTGCGGGTGTAGCTCAATGGTAGAGTTCCAGCCTTCCAAGCTGGCTACGTGGGTTCGATTCCCATCACCCGCTCCATTGCACCTTTAGCTCAGTTGGTAGAGCACCTGACTCTTAATCAGGGTGCCCAGGGTTCGAGTCCCTGAAGGTGCACCATGCGAAGACACCGGTCCAAACGGACCGGTGTCAGACCATCAACAAAGTCTCACATCCAACAAGGATGTGAGATTTTTTGCAAAAGCCAAAAGAAACCAAAAGGAAAAGAGGCAAGGGTTGTCGAATA
>CACZHW010000004.1 GCA_902781095.1 uncultured Eubacteriales bacterium | reverse complement strand
GTATTCGACAGCCACTGCCTCTTTTCCTTTTGGTTTCTTTTGGCTTTTTGCAAAAAATCTCACATCCTTGTTGGATGTGAGACTTTGTTGATGGTCTGAATCATCCGCACAGTTGTTGTGCGGATGATTCCGCGCATTCAAACACGACAGGGAGGAACGTAACTTGAGCATTTTCCTGCAAGCGTGCGTGAACGGCCTGCTGATGGGGGGCTTCTATTCCCTCATGGGCATGGGGCAGAACGTGATTTTCGGCGTTATGAAAATCGTCAACTTCTGCCACGGCGAAATGCTGATGGTGGGCATGTACCTGACCTATGTGCTCTCCACGACCTTCGGACTGGATCCCTACCTCTGCGTGCCGCTGGTGGCGGTCATCATGTTCTGCCTGGGCGCCGTGATCCAGCATACGCTGATCACCCCGTCGCTGGGCACCAAGAGCTTTACCAACCTGCTCTTCCTTACGGTGGGCCTGGGGCTGCTGCTCTCCAACGGCGCGCTGGTGCTCTTCGGCAGCGAATACCGCACCATTCCGACCGCGTACGCCCAGACGTACATCAGCCTGGGGCCGGTGAACCTGGCCCTGCCGCGGCTCATCAGCTTCGGCGTACTGATCGTCATCTCCATCGTGCTGTTTGCCTTCCTTAAATATACGACGACGGGCAAGCAGATCCGCGCGGTGTCGCAGAACCCCGTTGGCGCCGAGGTCGTGGGCATCAACACCAAGCGCATCTACATCCTCACCTACGGCATCGGCACGGCGCTGGCGGGCATCGCCGGCGCGCTGCTGACAGGCTTTTACACCATCTTCCCCACGGCGGGCGCCAGCTTCGGCTTCCGCGCGCTCATCGTCGTGGTCGTGGGCGGCCTGGGCTCCATCCCGGGCGCGTTCTTCGCCGGCATCTTCCTGGGACTTCTGGAGACGATGGTGGCGCTGTTTATCAGCCCCTCGTACAGCGATCTCATCGTCTTTATCACGTTCATCGTGATTCTGGTCGTCCGTCAGCTCATCATCATCAGGAGGAAGTAACGATGAACGAGAATATCAAAGCGGTCCGCGTCTATCGCAGGAATCTCACGGTCGTGCTGGGGCTGATCCTGCTCATCTTCTGCCTGATTCCCGTGTTCGTAAAATCCCCGTACATCCTGAACGTGTTCATCCTGGTCTTCTACATGTCCACGCTCTCCATGGCCTGGAACCTGCTGGGCGGCATGACGGGCCAG
The DNA here is from genome assembly GCA_902781095.1 of uncultured Eubacteriales bacterium. Taxonomy (GTDB): domain Bacteria; phylum Bacillota; class Clostridia; order Christensenellales; family Aristaeellaceae; genus Ventricola. The sequence continues at coordinate 157,113 of CACZHW010000004.1, read as the reverse complement.
AACTCCCTGGGACACGCCGCGTACATGGGCCTGGGCGCGTACGTCTCCTGCCTGTTCATCACCAAGGCGCACGTCAACCCGTGGGTCTCCGCGGTGCTGGGCATGGTGGTCGTCGGGCTGGTGGCGGGCATCATCTTCTTCCCGTGCTTCATCCTGCGCGGCCCGTACTTTACGCTGGTCTCCATCGCCTTCGGCGAGGCGCTGCGGCAGTTTATCATCAACTCCACTTTCTTCGGCAGGGCAAGCGGCATCGGCCTCCCCTTCAAGCGGGGGGATTCCTTCCTGGATTTCCGCTTTGCGGGCAAGGAGCCGTACTACTATATCGGGCTCGTCATGGTCATCCTCATCTATCTGCTGATGAAGAAGATCGAACGCTCCCGCATGGGCTACGCGCTGCGGACCATCCGTGAGGACGAGGACGCCGCTGCGGCCATCGGCATCAACCCCATCCGCTACAAGATCATGGCCGTCGTGGTCTCCGCCATGGTGGCGGCGCTGGTCGGCTTCTTCTACGCGAGCTATACGCGCTACATCGATCCGGAGCTCATGGTGCAGGCCAAGTCCACGGAGTCCGTCCTGCCCGCCGTCGTCGGCGGCGCCGCCTACGTGGAAGGCCCGCTGGTGGGCGGCCTCATCATGATCCCGCTTTCCGAGTTCCTGCGGGCGAAATACAGCGCCATTCTGCCGGGCATCAACATGCTGCTGTACGCCGTGGCGCTGCTGGCGGTCATCCGCTTCCGCCCGACGGGTATCCTGGGCTGGTACATGCACAGCGGGCTGAAGAAAGCGATCGACACGAAGATCCTCAAAAAGCCGCCCGTAGAAGTCTTGGAAGCGGTGGAACTGGACAAACACCGCGGGAAGGAGGCCTGACCCATGGATAAGACGCCTATCATCGAGGTACAGCACATCACCAAGCGTTTTAAAGGCCTGACGGCGGTCAAGGACGTCTCCTTCTCCATCCGGGAGGGCGCCATCACGGGCATGATCGGCCCCAACGGCGCGGGTAAGTCCACGACTTTCAACATGATCTGCGGCTACTATCCGCCGACCGAGGGCAAGATCTTCTACCGCGGGCAGGACATCACGGACAAGAAGGCCTACGAGTACACCAAGATGAAGATCGCCCGGACCTTCCAGATCATGAAGCCGCTCAAAAACCTGAGCGTGCTGGAAAACGTGGTCGCATCCTGCTATTTCGGCCACGCGGCGGCGAAAAGCGAGCACGAGGCGCGGGAGCGCGCCATGGAAGTGCTGCAGTTTACGGGCCTCTACGAAAAGCGCCACATCCTCTCCAAGGACATGGGCACGCCGGACCAGAAGCGCCTGGAGATGGCCCGCGCCCTGGCGACGAAGCCGGAGATGCTCTTTTTGGACGAGAACATGGCCGGCCTCAATCCGGCCGAGACGGAGGCGGCGATCGAACTCATCCGCCAGATCAACCGTTCCGGCGTCACCATCTTCCTCATCGAGCACATCATGCAGGCGGTGGTCAGCCTCTGCGAGGAGGTCATCGTGCTGCACCACGGCGAGAAGATCGCGGAGGGGACGCCGCAGCAGGTCATGAACGATCCGTACGTCATGGAGGTCTATCTGGGCAAGAAGGAGGGCTCTCATGCTTAAGGTTGAAGGGCTGCGCGCGGGTTACGGCGCGATCAACATCCTGTGGGATCTTTCCTTTGAGGTGAACGACGGCGAGATCGTCGCCTTCCTGGGCTCCAACGGCGCCGGAAAGACGACGATGGTGCGCGCCGTCTCCGGCATGCTGAAGCCGTCTGCGGGCTCCGTGCTCTTCAACGGCGAGGAGTTGGCGAAGAAAAACTCCCGTGCCGTGCTGGACAGCGGCATCGTGCAGGTGCCGGAAGGCCGCCAGCTCTTCACGGAGATGACGGTGCTGGAAAACCTGGAGATGGGCGCGTTCAACAAGACGACAAGGGAAGCCTTCTCTGGAAATCTTCAAAAGGTCTATCAGTGGTTCCCCAAGCTGGCGGAGCGCGAACGGCAGCTGGCCGGCACGCTCTCCGGCGGCGAGCAGCAGATGGTCGCCGTGGCCAGGGCGCTGATCGGCATGCCCAAGCTGCTCATCCTGGACGAGCCGTCCCTGGGCCTGGCGCCCAACATCGTGGACGACATCCTGGCGGTGGCCTCCTCCATGGCCCGCAACGACGGCATCTCCGTCATGCTGGTGGAGCAGGACATCACCAAGGCGCTGGCGTGCGCGGACCGCGGCTACGTCATCGAAAACGGGCGCATCGCGCTCGAGGGAACGGCTGCGGAACTGGGCGCCAACGAACACGTCAAAAAGGCCTACCTCGGCATCTGACATCGGTGTGAAGCGCTGTGGCAGTTCGGCGCTGAGCATAAATTTGAAGGAGGAATTTTGCATGAAAAAGATCGTCTCTCTTCTGTGCATCGCCCTCGTGATCGCGCTGGCCTCCGTGGCCGTCGCGGACGAGGCGCCCATCAGGATCGGCACCATCTATGCCATGTCCGGCGGCAACGCGGCCATCGGCGAGAACATCCTTCGCGGCATCGACTTCGCCGTGGCGGAGATCAACGCCAAGGGCGGCGTCAACGGCCGTATGCTGGAAGTCGTCCGCGGCGACCATGCGGGCAATCCCGCTCAGGGCCGTTCCGAGGCTGAGCGCCTCATCACCCAGGAGCACGTTGACGTCATGATGGGCTGCCACATGTCCACCGTGACCGAGGTCGTGGCGCAGGTCTGCACGCAGTACGGCGTGCCGATGATCACCGCCATCTCCACCCTCGACAGGCTGACCGACGCGGACCACGAGGATATGGACTTCTTCTTCCGCCTCTGCCCGCTCAACTCCGTCTACGTCGAAGACATGCTGAAGTACCTGAAGGACTCCGCTCAGCAGACCGGCGAGGAGATCAAGACCATCGCCATCTTCACCGACCGCGCGGCCATCGGCCAGGAGCTCATCCGCTGCGTCGAGCTGTACAAGGACGCCTACGGCTTCGACCTCGTCGCCACGGTTGACTACTCCTCCAACGCGACCGACCTGAGCGCCCAGGTGCTGGCCCTCAAGCAGGCCAACCCGGACGCGATCCTCTGCGACTCCTACATCGGCGACGCGACACTGTTCGTGCAGACGCTGAAGGCGCAGAACTACATCCCGAAGATGATCGTGGCCAAGGCCAACGGCTTCACCGATCCGGCCTTCATCACCAACCTGGGCGCCGCCGCCAACGGCGTTGCTTCCGTGGTTGAGTTCAACCCCGACCTGATCAACGGCAAGGAGATCAACGAGGAGTTCAAGGCGCAGTACGGCGTCAACATGAACGGCCACTCCGCCGAGTCCTACACCGTGGTGTGGATCTTCAAGACCGCGATCGAGGCGGCCGGCTCCACCGACGGCGAGGCTGTCCGTGACGCCATCGCCGCCCTGGACATCAAGGGCGAGTTCCCCGGCGGCCGCAAGATCGTGCTGCCCTACGACGAGATCAAGTTCGAGAACTACGAGCTGGCGGGCGCGCCGCACTTCCGCGACAACACCTCCGCTTCTGTCGCTATCGCGCAGGTGCAGGACGGCGAGTGGAAGACCGTGTGGCCGTTCGACTTCACCGACACCAAGATTCTCTATCCGGCTCCGCTGCAGTAAACGCTGCGGTTTCACCCGGTAACTGCCGACAAAAGGCCGCCCCGCGAAAGCGGGGCGGTCCTTTTGCATACGAAAAACACCACCCGGGTCAGGTGGTGTTTTCGTATGCCGTTCGGAGTACGCCGTTTCAGCCGTCGCCGCCGAGGATTTGCAGCGTGGAGCGCAGATGCATTTCCAGCGCGCTGCGCAGGCCGTCCGTGTCGCACAGCAGCAGGGCGCCCACGATGTCATCGTGCTGGCGGATGACCTGCTGAAGCGTCTTTGGCGTGTGCTTTTCAAAGCTGGTGAACATGCCGGCGTGCGTGTTCAGCGTGCGGTACAGGTTGACGATTTCCGGGTTTTGGCTGGCGCCGACCAGGCCGGAGTGCAGCTTGCCGTCCGTCTCGTGGGCGCGGATAAAGTTCTCCTTGGTGAAGGACTCGATGCAGCGCCTGTAGCAGCGGTCCGACTCCTCGAGCGTCCCGCGCATCAAGTCCGCGTAATCCGCGTCCCGGCGGACGCGAAGCACGGCGTCCCTCGCGCAGAACTGCTCGATCATCAGGCGCGCTTCCAGCACGTTTTTCATATCCGAGAAGGTAAAGGTGCGTACGCGCATGCCGCATTTCGGGGTGGCGACGACCAGCCCGGTCGCCGCGAGCTGATTGAGCGCCTGCTTGACGGGGGTTTCGCTCGTGTTGAAGTCTTCGCAGAGCTTCCGCACGGGCAGGCGGTCGCCGGCCTTGTACTCCATGCTCTGGATTTTGTGCTTCAGCTGTTCTGCGATGACGTTGGCCAGGAGGCCCTCTTCATGCTGTTTGGCGTGATCCACCGGATTAAACCTCCACCGTAAAGTCGGAAACCTTGTCCCAGTCGAGTTCGATGCCGAGGCCTTCGCCCTGCGGGACGAGGAAGCTCATGTGTTCGTCCGTCTCAAAGGGTGTCCGGACCAGATCCGTCTTGAGCGGGTTCGGATTCTCTTCCGATTCGATGCGCTCGGTGTTGGACATGGCGGCGGCAACCTGCAGGCTGGCGGCGAAGAGCACGGAGCTGCCGAAGCAGTGCAGGGAAATCTTCCGGCCGGCGGCCTTGGCGACAGCGCCGATCTTCAGCGTTTCGGAGATGCCGCCGACCCATCCGGCGTCCGGCTGGGCGATGTCCAGCGCGTCGCTACGGATCATGGTGGCGAAGTTGTCCGCGCCCTGCTGGGTCTCGCAGCCGATGATCCGGAGCTGCGGCAGCTCGCGGGAGATGCGCGTATACCCCTCCAGGTCCTCGAAGGGGATGGGCTCCTCCAGCCACTCGACGCCCAGGCGCGCGAGTTCCCGCCCGCGGGAAAGGGCGATGTAGGAATCCCAGGAGGCGTTGGTGTCCACGATGAGCAGGCCGTCGCCCAGCAGCTCCTTGGCCGCGGCGACACGCCGGAAGTCCTCCTCCGGCGTGACGGCCCAGTCCCGGTTGGCCATGTAGGAAAGGGGCGCGCCGGGGCGGTCCATCGTCCTGCCGATCTTGATCTTCGCATCGCGGTATCCGCGGGAAAGATAGCCCTCGATTTCGCGCCGCAGGCCGTCCAGGTCCTTGCCCGGGGCGTAGAAGCCGCCGCTGGCGTAGGAGGGGACGCGGTCCGAATACGCGCCGAGCAGGCGGCAGACGGGCATGCGACACGCTTTGCCCATCAGGTCCCACAGCGCGATGTCGACGCCGCTGATGCAGGCCATCGTCAGGCTGCGGCGCCCGTTTGCGATGGTGCGCCAGTACAGCGTCTGCCAGATGCGCTCAATGTCCTGCGGATCCTCGCCGATGAGGGAGGGGGCGAGCTGCGCCTCTAGGATGGCCTTCATGGCGGCCAGCGGCGCGCCGAAGCTGAAGGCCTCGCCGATGCCGAAGAGCCCGGCATCCGTATCGATTCGCACGAGCAGGGCCTGCCGGGCTGTGGAGGTGCTGAGGGCGTCCGCGATGGGCGCGCAGGGCACGCGCAGCGCGATGCCGGTGACGGAGGTGATCTTCATAGCCGTCACCTGACCTTACACACTCATGCCCAGGGCCGTCGGCAGCCAGAGGCTGAGGCCCGGGATAAAGGTGACCAGCAGCAGCGCGATCAGCAGGGCGCACAGCCAGGGCAGCAGCGCCCGGGAGAAGCGGCCGATGGAGATGTTGCCGATCTTGCTGACGACGAAGAGCACGAGGCCGAAGGGCGGCGTCAGCAGGCCGATCATGAGGTTGAGCACGATGATGAGGCCGAACTGCGTCAGGTTGACGCCGAAGGCCTTGAGCAGCGGCATGATGAGCGGGACCACGATCGTGATCGCGCTGGCCGTCTCCAGGAAGCAGCCGATGATCAGCAGGAAGACGTTCAGGATGAGCAGGAAGATGACCTTGTTGGAGACGGCGGAGGTCATGGCCGTCAGGATCATCTGCGGGATCTTGGCGCGCGTGGCGACGTAGCCGAAGAGCGTCGCGCCTGCGATGATGAGCGCGATGGTGACGGCGTCGCGCACGGTCTCCTTCAGGATGTTCAGGAATTTCTGGAAGGTGAGCTCGCGGTAGATGAACACGTCGAGCAGGAGGCTGTACATGACGACGACGGCCGCGCTCTCGGTGGGCGTGAAGACGCCGCCGTAGATGCCGACCAGCAGGATGACCGGGGCCATCAGGGGCAGGATGCCCTCCTTGAGCGCCTTCAGGAACTCTTTGCCGGTGGGGAACTTCGTCTTCGGGTAGTTGCGCTTCTTTGCGTAGAAGAAGACGAGGGCCATCATGATGAGCGCCATCACGATGCCGGGCACGATGCCGGCCATGAACAGCGCGCCGACGGAAGCGCCGGAGACCGTGGCGTACACGACCAGCGGGATGCTGGGCGGGATGATGGGGCCCAGAGTGGAGGAGGCGGCCGTGACGCAGCAGGCGAACTCGTTGTCAAAGCCGTTTTCGCGCATGGCCTGGATTTCGATGGAGCCGAGGCCGCCCGCATCCGAAACGGCCGTGCCGGACATGCCGGCGAAGATGACGGAGGCCAGGACGTTGACGTGGCCCAGGCCGCCGGGCAGCCAGCCGACGACCTTCATGCAGAAGGCGAACAGCCGCCGGGTGATGCCGCCGGTGTTCATCAGCTTGGCGGCGAGCAGGAACAGCGGGATGGAGAGCAGGGTGAACGAGTTGGTGCCGGTATAGAGATACTGGCTGATGATGCCCCACTTGATGCCGCCGCGCGTGAGCATGAGGGCGATGCCGGTGAGGCCCATGCTGACGTAGATCGGCACTTTGAGCAGGAAGAGAATCAGCATCCCGATGAGGATGAGCAATACGACGGTATTCATATTCCGATGTCCATCTCCTTCGCTTCCTGAATCGCCTTCGCTTTCGCGGCGGCGTTGATGTCGATGGTCTGGCTGCGGCCGAGGAGGGCCGCGACGGCCTTGCACACGGCGACGATGAACAGGCAGACAAACGAGATGAGGAAGGCCGTGTACAGCCAGTTCATCTTGATCCACGTCATCGAGACGGCGGTGACGCCCTTGTTGGTCTGGATGACGTTCCACTGGCTGCGGATGGCCAGCACGCTGAAGAAGGCGATCAGCGCGTTGCTGATAAAGTCGGTTACCCGCCGTACGGCCGGCGGAAGGGCGTTGACGACCATATCCACGACGATGTCCGCGCCTTCCGCCAGGCAGAGCGGCGCGCCGATGAAGATCATCAGGCTGAAGCAGAGGCGGCAGAGCTCTTCGGTGAAGTTTTGCCCGATGGTGAGCAGACGGCACGCGATCTGGATGCACATGCACACCATGATGATCACCAGCAGGATGACGCAGATCGTCTCCGCGATCTTGAGATAGGCACGCGCGATTTTCTTAAACATGACGTTCTCCTTTACGGACGCCCGCCGCCTTTTAACGCGGAAGGACGGCTGTGCATCCCGTTTTGGGATGAAGAGAGAAGGGACTGGCGCCAAGAGGGCACAGTCCCTTCTGCTCGTGAATGATGCTTATTTGGCGAAGCTCATGACCTCGTCGTAGGTGGTCACGGTCCACTTGTTCTCGAACTGGGACTTGTAGAAATCGGTCAGCGCATCGCGGAAGGCGGCGCGGTCGATGTCCACGAGCTCCATGCCGCCGTCGAGGCAGGCCTGCTTGTACTCGGCGCGCTTGTCAGCGGAGAGCTGGTCGGCGTAGGCCAGGTCTTCGGCCGCGCACTCCTGCAGGACGGCCTGCTGCTCTGCGCTCATGGATTCATAGAGGTCCTTGTTGATGAACAGGCCGACGAACTCGAGCACGTGGTCGCTCTCCTGGATGTACTTCTGCACCTCGTAGAGCTTCAGGGTGTTCATCTGCTCGTAGCCGCCCTCGCAGGCTTCTGCCATGTTGGTGGACAGGCCGGTGTAGAGCTCGTTCATGGCGATGGTGGTCGGGCTGACGTTCAGTGCGGACCAGGTGTCGACGTACACGGTCATGCCGGGCAGGCGCAGCTTGAGGCCGGAGACGTCCGCCGGGCTGGAGATGGGCTTGTCGGAGGCGAGGACGCGGGTGTCGCGCTTGTGCCAGCCGAGGGTGACGAAGCCGTTCTCCTCATAGCGGGCCTTCAGCGTGTCGCCGATGCCGCTGTTCAGCAGGGCGGTCATGTGATCCCAGTCCTTGACGAGGAAGGGGGAATCGAGGAAGGTGTACTCGGGCGCGTAGAGGTCGAGGCCCTCCAGGCCGGACATGGTCATGTCCAGGTCGCCGCTGGCGACGGAGGCGTAGTTGTCGGTCGTGTTGCCCAGGGTGCCGTCGGTGAAGAGGCTGATGTCGATGGAGCCGCCGGACTTCTCCCGGACGTCATCCACGAACTTCTGGAGCGCGACGCCGGCGGGAGCGTCCGCGGCGTAGGCGGTGGCCAGGTCGATCATGAAGTTCTGGTCTGCGGAAACGGCGCTGACGACCAGCGTGAGGATGAGGGCAAGCGCGAGGACGAGATACTTCTTCATGGGATTTCCTCCTTGTCTTGGTGGGTAAGATTAGGTCTAATTCACGGCGTTTTCAGAGTTGCTCCGAAACGACTTTCCAGGAGCCTTCCGGAGTAAACCGTCAAACCGACATGAATCAGCTTGCTGATTTGATTATATAGTATTTCAATTTGAATGGGAATGCGCAAAACCGATTAAAAACAAAACGATAAAATGGCGATAAACCCTAAATCGGAAAAGCCGGGATCCGGGAATGAAAATTAGACCTAATTAAATCCGGATGAAAACCGAAAGTCCGGCAGCCGGAAGAGAAAAGGACGGGCTTTGGTTTGTTCACAATTTCTCCGCATTGTGCCTGATTTTACGCAACATCTGCCGCTTATAATGGAGGGTGTGAAAAGGGGGCGGTGCGCCTCCGGAGAGGAACGATATGTTGAAGAAGGATTTGCGGCGCCTGGCCGCAATTTTCGCGGTGCTGGCAGGGCTCCTGCCGCTCCCGGCCGCAGGCGAGAGCGGCGGAATCCGGCTGCCCGCGGCGGAATCCGTGACGGAGTTGTCGGTCACGGCGGGTTCCCGCAGCTTTGTCTACCGCAGGAGCGGCGGCGGGATGCGGGTAAACGGCGGAGAAGCGGACGAGGAGATTTTTTCCACGCTGATGCGCCAGATCTGCGGTGCGCTGCAGGGCGAGGCGGAAACGGACACGCCCGATGGCGAGCCGCTGCTGACGGTGCAGATCGGCACAGGGAACGGACGGCAGACGGTCTGTTTTTACGCGGACGGTGCGGACAGGAGCCGGGCCCTGGTCCTGTCCACGGGCGACGGAGGCGAGACAGTGCTTGGCACGGAGGCCTGGCGGGTCGGCACCATCCTGCTGGCGTGCGAGGGCACACAGATTCCCGCGCAGGACGAGGAGTCGGGGACGGATCACAACTGAAGACGGGAGCCGGAAGCCGGAAAGGCCCGGTTCTTTTTGTGCCCGGGGACGGCAGGGATGAAGTTTCCGTTCCCTATCCGGAAGAGATGTGGTATGATAAAATACCGATATAGGTATACGTTTAATTATATAAAGAAAGGCATCTTATGATCGGACAAAGAGAAGAAACGGTTCTGGACCGGGCGATCGTGATGGCGGTACAGGCCCACAGCGGTACGATGCGGAAAAAGGAAGGCATCCCTTATATCCTTCACCCGATGGAGGCGGCCGTCATCGCCGGAACGCTGACGGATGACATCGAGGTGCTGGCTGCGGCAGTGCTGCACGACACCGTGGAGGATACGGGGCTGACGCTGGAGGAAATCCGTGCAGCCTGCGGGGAGCGCGTGGCGGCGCTGGTGGCCTCCGAGACGGAAAACAAACGCTATGATCTGCCGCAGGGCGAAACCTGGAAGATCCGCAAGCAGGAATCCCTGGAGGAGCTCCGAAATGCGGAAAGCCGGGCGACGAGAATCCTGTGGATGGCGGACAAGCTGTCCAATATGCGCTCCATCTACCGGCTGTGGCTGGACCAGGGCGATGCGCTCTGGAACGGTTTCAATGAAAACCGCGTTTCGGAACAGGCGTGGTATTACCGCTCAGTTGCCGCCCTGCTTGCGGATTTAAGGGAAACGGAGGCTTGGAAGGAATACAACGGTCTGGTCGAGACCATTTTCGGAGGTCAGAATCATGCTGAAAGCTGATTTCAGAATGGAGAGCGGGACGATGGTGATCGCCCTGTCCGGGAGCATCGATTCCGGCAATGCGCCTTCGCTGGAGGAGCAGATCCGCGAAGCGTGCGGAACCGAACCGCCCGCATCCGTCCTGCTGGACTGCGGGCACCTGGCCTACCTGAGCAGCGCCGGCCTCCGGGTGATCCTGCGGCTGAAGAAAGATGTGGCCAATACGCGTATTATCAACGTGAATGCGGAGGTCTACGATATCCTGGAGATGACCGGCTTCACGGAGCTGATGGAGGTGCAGAAGGCCTATCGCACGATCTCCATTCAGGGCTGCGAGACCGTGGGAGAGGGCGCAAACGGAAAGGTCTACCGCATCGACCCGGAGACCATCGTGAAGGTATACCGCAAGCCGGACGCACTGCCGGAAATCAAGCGGGAACGCGATCTGGCCAGGACGGCCTTTGTGGCCGGCGTTCCCACGGCGATTTCGTACGACGTGGTGCGCATCGAAGAAGGCGGATACGGTTCCGTCTTTGAGCTGCTGGACGCTTCGAGCTACGCGACGCTGCTGATGCGCGGCGAGAAGACCCTGGATGAAATCGCCGGGATGAGCATCCGGCTGCTGAAGCTCATCCATTCCAAGACGGTTAAGCCGGGGACATTGCCGGATATGAAGGAAACTGCGCTGGGCTGGGCGGCTTTCCTGAAGGACTATCTGCCGAGGGAGGAGCACGGCAGGCTCGTGCGGCTCATCGACGGGGTGCCGCAGGATCTGCACATCATGCACGGCGATTATCATATCAACAACATCATGCTGCAGAACGGCGAGAGCCTGCTCATCGATATGGATACGATCTGCTGCGGCCATCCCGTCTTTGAACTGGCGAGCATGTACAACGCCTATGTGGGCTACGGCATCCGCAACCCGGAGAAGATCACCCGTTTCCTGGGCATACCGGCCGAGGAAACGGCGAAGTTATGGAAGAAGAGCCTGGAACTGTACCTGGGTACGGAGGACGAGGCTGCCGTCCGGTCGGTGGAAGAGAAGGCGAAGGTTGTCGGCTTGGCCAGGATCATGCGGCGCGAAATCCGCCGCGGGGAGCTGAAAACGCCGGACGGACGCGCTCTGGTGGAATACTGCCGGACTGCGCTGACGGATCTGCTCTCCAGGGTGGATACCCTGCTCTTCTGAGGCGGCAGCTGAAAAACGGGCATGCGGTTCCCGGCATAATGGAGGGCGTATCATGGCTCACCGTTCCTTGGAAATGAAACTCATCTCCGGGCTGTATTTCAGGCTGCTGCCGATCCAGCTCATCCTGGCCGCGGTGAACGCGGTGAACGGCATGATTTCCAGCCTGTTCGCGGGCAACTGCGTCGGCAAGGCGGCGATGAGCGCCATCGGCCTGTACGTGCCGTTCAATCTGTTCATCGCGGCCGTGGCGCTGATGCTGATGGGCGGCGCACAGCTGCTGTGCGGGGAATCCATGGGGAGAAACGAGAAGGACCGCATGCAAAACGTCTTCTCGATAAACCTCCTCGTCTCTGTGGCGGTCAGCGCGGCCTTTATCGCCGGGCTGGTGCTGCTTGTCGTGACGGGCGCGACCCGGCTGATGGCGCGGGATGACGCGGTGCGGCGCAGCTTCGACGCTTACCTTCTGGGCCAGGCGGTCGGCGTCCTTCCGTTTGTGCTGGGGCAGCAGCTCTCCGCCTTCCTTTCCCTGGAAAACCGGACGAGGCGGACGAGCATCGCGAGCTTCGTCTTCGTCCTTACCAACCTCGCGCTCAATGCCGTGCTCGTCGGCGGGCTGGGGATGGGTGCCCTCGGCCTGGCGCTGGCCCCCTCCCTCGGCCTGTGGGTTTACTTCGGCATCCAGGCGCAGTATTATGTCTCCGGCCAATCGATGCTGAAGCTGCGCCTTCGGGGCGTGCGGCGCAGCGACGTGCCGGCGATCCTGAAAACGGGTTATCCGGGCGCGCTGAGCCAGGTATACCAGACGCTGCGCGGGTTCATCCTCAACGCGCTCATCCTGCAGTTCGCAGGCAATGCGGGCCTTTCGGCCTTTGCGGCGTCCAACGCGCTGCTGGGCCTTGTCTGGAGCCTTCCCACTGCCATGGTTGCGGTCTCCCGCATGCTGATCGGCATCAGCATCGGCGAGGAGGACCGCCGGTCGCTGACGGACGTGATGCGCGTCATGTTCAGCCGCTGTGTCCCGCTGATGGGCGCGGTTTCGGCGCTGATCATCGTCTCGGCGGTCCCGCTGACGCGGCTTTACTACAGAGAGCCCGCCGATCCGGTCTTCGGCATGACGGTCATGGCCTTCCGGATTCTGCCGCTGTGCATGCCGCTCTCCGTCATCTGCATACACTTCGTGTGCTACGCCCAGGCGTCCGGAAAGCAGCTGCTGGTGCATATCCTCTCGCTGCTGGACGGGGTCGTCTGCGTCGCCGGGTTTACGGCGCTGCTGATCCCCGTGCTTGGGATGAACGGTGTCTACGTATCCAACATTTTGAACGGGCTGACCTGCGCAGCGGTGATCGTGCTCTATTCGTGGGCCGTGCGGCGCGCTTTCCCGCGGAACATGGAAGAGCTGATGGTGATCCCGGCGGATTTCGGCGTTAAAGAGGACGAGCGCATCGACATCGCCGTGCGCAGCATGGACGACGTGGTGACGGTCTCCAGGCAGGTGACGGATTTCTGCCTGGAACACGGCACGGACAGGCGCAGGGCCGGCTTCGCCGGCCTGTTTCTGGAGGAGATGGCGGGCAATGTGGTCCGCCACGGCTTTTCAAGAGACGCGAAGAAGCACAGCGTGGATATCCGCGTCGCGCACAAGGGCGACGACGTGATCCTGCGCATCAGGGACGACTGCGTCCCCTTCGATCCCGCGGAGCGCAAGGATCTGGTGGATCCGGAGGACCGGGCGAAGAATATGGGCATCCGGCTCGTCTACCGGATGGCAAAGGACATCCGGCATCAGAACATCCTGGGGCTTAACGTCCTCACGATCCGGATCTGAGAGGCGGAACGGGAGGAAGAAAAACCATGGCACTTACGCTGTTTCACCAAATCGCCGGCCTGTTTCTCATCATGGGGCTGGGCTATGCGCTGGTCCGCTCCGGCGCGCTGCAGGCAAAGGACAGCCGGACGCTGTCCGTGATCACCGTCTATATCGTCCAGCCCTGCGTCATCCTGCAGGCGTTCCAGATCGAATTCACCCGGGAGGTGGGGCAGGGCGTGCTGCTGGCGGCGGGCTGCGCCGCCGCTTATTACCTGTGTATGTTTGCGGCGGACGGCGCCCTGCACAGGCGGCTGGGTCTTAGCCCGGAGGAGCGCGCCTCCATCCTGTATGCCAACACGGGGAACATGCTCATCCCGCTGATCTCCTCCATGTTCGGGCCGGAGTCGGTCGTCATCGCCAGCCCGCTGATGGCTGTCCAGCTCTGCTTTATCTGGACGCAGGGCGTGGCCGTGATGCGCGGCGAGAAGGGGCTGAGCCTGCGCCGGCTGCTCACCAACACCAACCTCATCGCCATCGCGGCCGGGCTCGTCCTGCTCGCTTTTCATATCCGGATCCCGCCGATTCTGGCCGCCCCCATGGGCAGCGTCGCGGGCATCTTCGGCCCCGTCAGCATGATGATGATGGGGATGATCTTCGCGGGGACGGATCTGCCCAAAATCCTGCGCCGGCGGCGCTTGTACGGCGTCACGCTTCTTAGGATGGTGGCGGTGCCTTTCGCGGTGCTGCTTGCGCTGCGGCTTTCCTCTCTGTCCGTCCTTCTGCCGGAACAGAGCCGGACGCTTTATATCGTCTTTCTCTCCTTTACGACGCCGACGGCGATGATGATCACGCAGCTCGCCCAGTTCTACGGCAGGGACGCGGCGAGGGCCAGCGCCGTCAACGTGATGACGACGCTCTCGTGCCTTGTCACCATGCCGCTGATGACGGCGCTGTACACGGCTGTCATGTAACGGTGCGAACGCGGGCGAACAGGCGCCCGCGTCGCTTGTTTTTGGGGGTGAAACATGGTACAATTCGGGCATCATCGCGCGGCGCCGGCAGGGCGCCGCGGCACGGAGGGAAAAGCGTTGGCCATCACCGTCGGCCTGGTTTCGCTGGGATGCAGCAAAAACCGCGTGGACTCGGAGCAGATGCTCGCCGTCCTGCGGGAAAAAGGATATACGGTACTGAGTGACCCTTCCCGCGCGGAGGTCATCATCGTCAATACGTGCGGCTTCATCCAGGCCGCCAAGGAGGAGGCCATATCCACCCTGCTGGAGATGGCGGCCTACAAAGAGAGCGGAAAATGCCGCCTGCTGGTGGCCACGGGCTGCCTGGCCCAGCGCTACCCGGAGGCGATCCGCGAGGAGATGCCGGAGGTGGACGCCATCCTGGGCGTCAACGAGTACGCGAGGCTGGACGAGGCCATCCAACGGGCGATGGGCGGCGAAAAGCCGTGCTACACCGATGACGACGGAACGTTTTTCGAGTTCGGCCGCGTGCTGACGACCCCGTCCTACAGCGCCTATGTGCGCATCGGCGAGGGGTGCGACAACTACTGCTCCTTCTGCGCCATTCCGCTCATCCGCGGTTTTTACCGCAGCCGGCCGCAGGAGGACATCCTCTCGGAAATCCGGCAGCTGGCGGGGCAGGGCGTGCGCGAGTTCACGCTCATCGCGCAGGACACCACGCGCTACGGCACGGACAGGGGCGGCGTTTCCCGCCTGCCGGAGCTGATGGAGGCGGCCGCGGAGATCCCCGGCGTGGAGTGGCTGCGGGTGCTCTATTGCTATCCGGAGCGCGTGGACGAGCGCCTCGTCGGGGTGATGGACCGGCACCCGAACATCTGCCGGTATCTGGATCTGCCGCTGCAGCACATCAACCCGCGCATCCTGCGCGACATGAACCGCGACGACACGGCGGAGCACATCCGCGAGGTGACGGCGATGCTGCGCGCGCACGGCGTCACCCTCCGCACGACGCTGATGGTGGGCTTCCCCGGCGAGACGGAGGAGGAGTTTGAGGAACTGCTCCGGTTCGTGCGCGAATCGTCCTTCGACCGCATGGGCGCCTTTACCTACTCTCCGGAGGAAGGTACGGCGGCGGCCGTGATGGAAAACCAGGTGGACGAGGCTGTGAAGGAAGAGCGCTACGACCGGCTGATGACCCTGCAGCATGACCTTTCGCTGGCCAATAACCGGCGCAGGATCGGCGAGGTGTGCCGCGTGCTGGTGGAGCGCCGCAGGGGAGACCGGTACGTGGGCCGCAGCGCCTGCGAGGCGCCGGAGACGGACGGAAACATCTACTTCGGCTCGGATGTGCCGCTTGAAATCGGCACCTTTGCCGATGTGCGCATCCTGGGCGCGAAAGCGTACGATCTGATGGGGGTAAGGGTATGAGCGGAAAGAAGGGCTTCTGGGCGTCGATGAACCTGCCCAACCGGCTGACGCTGCTGCGGATGCTGCTGGCGCCGGTCTACCTCGTGCTGATGTGGATTTCGACCTTTATCAGCCCGGTCAGCTTCTGCGTGCTCTTCCGGTGGATCGCGCTGCTCGTCTTTGCGGCAGCCAGCCTGACGGACCTCTTCGACGGGCAGATCGCCAGGCGGCGCGGCCTGGTCACCAACTTCGGCAAGTTCATGGATCCCATCGCGGACAAGATCCTGACGCACACCGCGTTCATCCTCTTCACGTGGATGCGGGAGCTTTCCGTGCTGGCGTGCATCATCTTCGTGGCGCGGGAATTCGTGGTAGCCGCGCTGCGGGAGATCGCAGCGGAGCGCGGCATCGTCATCGCGGCGGGGATGAGCGGCAAGGTGAAGACGGTGCTGCAGATGATCCTCATCATCCTGCTCACCATTCCGTGGGGCGCGGCCTTCCTGTACCCGGGAGAACCCTTCCCGGCGTGGATGCAGCTGTGCCAGGGGCTGGAAAAGATCGTGGAGGTCGGCGCCGTTGCGATGACGCTCTACTCCATGTGCGAATACGTTTGGAAAAACCGGGCTGTGCTGGTGGACTGATCCCGGTCAGACAGGAAGAGAAAGGAACAGAGTATGGCAGCGGAAAAGAAGCAGAAGCCCTCGGTGGCGCCGGTGACGGAGACGGAAGAGAAGAAAAAGGCGCTGGCGGTCGCGCTGGCGGGCATTGAAAAGCAGTTCGGCAAGGGCGCGGTCATCCGCATGGGCGACCGGGAGATCCGGGACATCGACGTCATCCCCACGGGCTGCATGGATCTGGACATGGCGCTGGGCGTCGGCGGCCTGCCCCGCGGACGCGTGGTGGAGATCTACGGACCGGAATCCTCCGGCAAGACGACGGTCGCCCTGCACGTGGTGGCCGAGGCGCAGAAGATGGGCGGCCTGGCGGCCTTCATCGACGCGGAGCATGCGCTGGACCCCGTGTACGCGCGCAAGCTGGGCGTGGACGTGGACCAGCTGTACGTCTCGCAGCCGGATACGGGCGAGCAGGCGCTGGAAATCTGCGAGGCGCTGGTGCGCTCCGGCGCAATCGACGTCGTGGTCATCGACTCCGTGGCGGCCCTGGTGCCCAAGGCGGAAATCGACGGCGAGATGGGCGATTCCTTCGTCGGCCTGCAGGCGAGGCTGATGAGCCAGGCGCTGCGCAAGCTGACGGGCATCGTCAACAAGACGAACTGCGTGTGCATCTTCATCAACCAGCTGCGCGAAAAGGTCGGCGTCATGTACGGCAACCCGGAGACGACGCCGGGCGGCCGCGCGCTGAAGTTCTACGCCTCCGTGCGCATCGACATCCGCCGCAGCGAGCAGCTGAAGGAAGGCGCGAACGTCGTTGGCAACCGCACGAAGGCGAAGATCGTGAAAAACAAGGTGGCGCCGCCCTTCCGCGTGGCGGAGTTCGACATCCTCTACGGCGAGGGCATCAGCAAGGAAGGCAGCCTGCTGGACAACGCCGTGAAGCTGGATATCATCCACAAGTCGGGCGCGTGGTTCTCCTACGGGGACCAGCGGCTGGCGCAGGGGCGCGAGAATACGCGCGTGTACCTCAAGGAGCACCCGGAGTTTGCTGAAGAGGTGGAGCGCCTGGTGCGCAAGGAGCTGCTGGGCGGCGGCGTCCCCGTGGAGGACGAGATGTCCGACGAGGAGCTGGCGGCCATCGCCGAGACAGAGGAATAAAAAGAGCGCCACCGCAGAATCCGTCTGCGGCGGCGTTTTGCATCCCGGGTGATTCAGGCGGCGGAACGCCGCGGAACAGAGGGAGGAAACCGGATTGAAAAAGCGCGCGCTCCTGTCGGTCAACGCCGCGGTCCTGCTCTTCGGCCTGGCCGGGCTGTTCGCCAGGTGGATTCACCTGCCGGCGATCGAAATCACCTTCGGCCGGGTGCTGTTTTCCTCCGTAGCACTCGGCGTCTTTATACGCTTTTCGGGTCGGAGCTTCCGCCTTCAAAGCCGGCGGGACGCCGGCCTTCTGATTGCGGCCGGCGCCGTGCTGGCGCTGCACTGGTGGGCGTTCCTGCAGGCGATCCAGCTGTCCTCCGTGGCCGTCGGGACGCTTACGTTTTCCTCGTTTCCCCTCTTCGTGACGTTTCTGGAGCCGCTTGTCTCCGGCCGCCCGCCGTCCCGCCGGAACGTCATCCTCTCCGCAATCATCCTGATCGGCGTGCTGATCACGGTGCCGGAATTCTCCATCCGCAGCGGTACGGCCGCCGGCATCGCGACCGGCATGGTCTCCTCGCTGGCCTACGCGGTGCTGACCCTGATGAACAAGGGCCTTTCGGAAAGATACGGCGGCGTGACGACGGCCTTTTACGAACAGGCTACGGCGGCCGTTCTCCTGCTTCCGTTTGCCGCTGCGGCGGGCATTCGGCCCACCCTGCAGGACGTGGGGCTGCTGCTGGTGCTCGGCGTCGTCGCCACGGCGTTCGCCCACACGCTGTTCATCTCCGGTCTGAAGGCGGTGCCGGCCCAGCTGGCGGGGATCTGCTCGTCGATGGAGACGGTATACGGCATCCTGTTCGCGCTGCTCCTCCTCGGAGAGAGACCGGCGCCGCGGGAGATCGCCGGGGCCGCCGTCATCGTCGGGGCCGTCGTCGCCGCTCAGGCGTTTTCCAGCCTGTCGCGGACGTAGCGGATGGTTTCTTCGGCAGAGAGGTTCAGCACGCAGGAAAACTCCTGGTGGAGCAGGTGTTCCGCTTCCGACAGGATGGCCTCGTCGCCGGCGCAGGGCTTGCGGCCCTCGGCGGTGCGCTGTTCGCCGTGGATGTGGATTTCGGAAATCATGTGAATGATCTGCGCGTAGTCGCCTTCCTGAAGCACGCGGCGGAAGACTTCCCGGCGCTGCTTGCTGTCTTCCACCCAGAGCGGCCCACAGGTGCGGCTGCGCTCGATGAGCGCGTCGATGTCCGCGCGGGTAAGCAGGCGCCGCAGGACGGCGTTGCCGCGGGCGACGGGCATATAGACGGTGGACGAGCTCTTTACGGTGGAGGGTTTGAGGATATAGTACGGCTGCTCGGCGGCCGTGCCGAAGCGCATGGAACGGATTTCCTGCACAGAGCAGACCCCCTCTGAGGCGTGCAGGACGGTATCGCCGGCGGCAAAGCGCGGCATGGCGGATTCACGGGGTTCAGGCATGGGTCTTCCCTCCCTTTTGGGCGTGCGGTTCCGGGCAAATAAAGAGAGCGGACGGGTATAAACCGCCGCTTTTCTTTATTCGCTATTCTATCACGGACCTTTTTCAAAAGGAAAAGGGTGATTTTTCTTAAAAAAAGCCTGCGCGATGCGCAGGTTGCCGAAAATGCTTTCTTACAGAGCGGGAGCCGCAGTGCTCTCCTGCTCTTTGGCCGCGAAGTACTCGTTGAGGGAGACGATGAGTTCGTCGGCGTTTACGCCGTGCACCTGGCTGGCCTGCGCGATGGATTCCGCGGAGGAGACGGGGCAGTAGAGGCAGTGCATGCCGTAGGAGAGGAAGACGGGCGCGACTTCCGGATCCATGCGCATGACTTCGGCGATGGTCATATCGGGGGTGATCACGGGGCATCCTTCTTTCTTTGTCGATGATGCGCCTATCATACCGCAAAAAAGGGCCTCTGGCAAGGACCGGAATGCGGGCACGGACTTCAATCTGTATGTGGACGGGACGCCGATGCTTATGCTATACTTATAAAGACGGGGTTTACGATTTTCCCGGCGGGAAAGGGTGGGCACATGAGAAACAACGAGCTTCGCGGCCCGATGGCCATCGATACGGACATCATCCCCTATGACAGTGAGCACGTCTTTGAACAGGAGGCGCTCTATCAGGAGGTCATGATGCGGTATCACTGCGCCATCCTGGAGATGCGCACGAAGCTGGAGGTGCTCTCCCGCGACATGTCCGTGCGCTACCGGCGCAACCCCATCGAGTTTATCGAGAGCCGCCTCAAGACGCCGTCCTCCATCGCGCGCAAGCTGCGGGGCCTGGGCGAGGAGGTCAGCGTGCAGAGCATGCAGGAGCACCTCTCGGACATCGCGGGGATCCGCGTGCTGTGCGCGTACATCGACGACATCTACGAAATCGCGCGGATGCTGGCGCAGCAGAAGGACGTGCGCATCCTGACGGTCAAGGACTACATCAAAAACCCGAAGGCCAACGGCTACCGCAGCTACCACATGATCGTGGAAATCCCGGTCAGCTTTTCGGACGCGGTGGTCCCGGTGCGCTGCGAACTGCAGATCCGCACCATCGCCATGGACTTCTGGGCGACGCTGGACCACGACATGCAGTATAAAAAGCAGGTGGAGGATTCGGAGGAGATCATGCGCGAACTGCGCGAGTGCGCGGACATCATCCACCAGACGGACGAAAAGATGATGCGGCTGCGGGAGCGCATTCACCGCATTGACGAGTAAATGCCTTGAAAAAAGAACGCGGTACTGATATAATGGCGCCCGTGCGAGGAGGCGATACCATGCAGGAACTGCGCGTGGGCGATCTGGTGCAGATGAAGAAGCCGCACCCCTGCGGGAGTCTCCGCTGGCGCATCACGAGGACGGGCGCGGACATCAAAATCCGCTGCGAAGGCTGCGGACGCGTGGTGATGCTGGACCGCGTCGTCTTTTTAAAGCGCCTCAAAAGGATCATCGAACAGGGACCGGCCCCGGAAACGGCGCAGGAGCCCGCGGAATAATGTCGGCAAAGGAGAACGATGGACATGGCCTTTGGCAGGAAAAAGGAAGAGCAAAAAGAGCAGGAGAAGGTCAAGAAGAGCTTGGGCAGAGAGATTTTTGAGTGGATCATGGTCTTCGTCGTGGCCGGCGCGCTGGCCCTGTGCGTGCGGACGCTGATTTTCGAGCCGGTGCGCGTGGACGGTGAATCCATGATGAATACGCTGCTGGACGGCGAATTCATGATCAGCACGAAGTTCGATTATCTCTTCGGCGATCCGGAGCGGTTTGACATCGTCATCTGCAAGTACCCCAACGCCAGCGACGGCAAGTACCGCGTCAAGCGCGTGGTCGGCCTTCCGGGGGAGACGGTGGAGCTGCGCGGGCAGGACCTGTACGTCAACGGGGAGCTGATGGAGCAGCCGTTTGAAAAGCGGGAAAACCTCCGGGACTTCGGCCCCTTCACGGTGCCGGAAGGGCATTACTTCGTGCTGGGTGACAACCGCAGCAATTCCCGCGACAGCCGCGACAGCATGGTCGGCGCGCTCCCCAGGACGATGATCAAGGGACATGTGCGCGTGGTGGTCTTCCCCTTTACCCGCTTCAGGGTGATGGAATACTGAGAATGTGAAAAGGCGGCCTCTTCCGCAGCGCGGGGGAGGCCGTTTACGAAACAGGGGGATTCTCCGGGAATCCCCGAAACGACCCAGGACAGAGGAAAGAACATGAGTATTTTCAGCAGACTGTTTGACCCTACCGCAGGAGAGTTGAAGCGCCTCGGGAAACTGGTGGACAAAATCGACTCTTTTGAGGCGGAGCACAAAAAGCTGTCGGACGCCCAGCTGCGCGCCAAGACGGAGGAATTCCGCGCCCGGCTGAAAAAGGGCGAAACGCTGGACGAGTTGCTGCCGGAGGCGTTCTCCGTCGTGCGGGAGGCGACCGACCGCGTGATGGGCAAGCGCCAGTTCCGCGTGCAGATGATGGGCGGCATCGTGCTGCACGAGGGCCGCATCGCCGAGATGAAGACCGGCGAGGGCAAGACGCTTACGGCGACCATGCCCGCGTACCTCAACGCGCTGTCGGGCGAGGGCGTCCACGTCGTCACCGTCAACGATTATCTGGCGCGCTTCCAGGGCGAGGACATCGGACGCATCTTCCGCTTCCTCGGCATGAGCGTGGGCGTCATCGTCCACGATCTGGATCAGGAGCAGCGCCGCGCCGCTTACGCGTGCGACGTGACTTACGGCACTAACAACGAGATGGGCTTCGACTACCTGCGCGACAACATGGTCATCTATGAGAACAGCCGGGTGCAGCGCGGGCACCACTTCGCCATCGTGGACGAGGTGGACTCCATCCTGATCGACGAGGCGCGCACGCCGCTCATCATCTCCGGCGCGGGCGAAAAGTCCACCGATCTCTATGAGAAGGCGGACCGTTTCGTGTGCACGCTGACCGAGGGCGTGGAACCGGAGGAGGACAAGTGGGCCGACAATCCCCTCACGGAAGAGGAAAAGGCCGCGATGCGCAAGGACTACGTCAAGGACGAGAAGAAGAAGACCTGCAATCTCTCCGAGGAGGGCGTGCGCAAGGCGGAACGCTGGTTCGGCGTGGAGAACCTGTCGGACATCGCCAATTCGGAGCTGCTGCACCACATCAACGCCGCGCTGCGCGCGCACGCGATGATGAAGCGGGACGTGGACTACGTCGTGCAGAACGGCCAGGTCATCATCGTGGATGAGTTCACGGGCCGCCTGATGCTGGGCAGGCGCTACAGCGACGGCCTGCACCAGGCGATCGAGGCCAAGGAGCACGTGGGCGTGCAGCGCGAGAGCAAGACGCTGGCGACCATCACCTTCCAGAACTACTTCCGCATGTACGGCAAGCTTTCGGGCATGACGGGCACGGCGAAGACGGAGGAAGAGGAGTTCAAGGGCATCTACAGCCTGGACGTCGTGCAGATCCCCACCAACAAGCCCATGATCCGCAAGGACATGAACGATTTGGTGTACCGCACCATCAAAGGAAAGTATTCCCAGGTGATCAACGAGATCGAGCGGCGCCACAAGACGGGCCAGCCCATCCTGGTCGGCACGGTCAGCGTCGAGGTTTCCGAGCTGCTCTCCAAAATGCTGACGATGCGGGGCATCCAGCACGAGGTCCTCAACGCGAAGTTCCACGCGAAGGAAGCGGACATCGTGGCGCAGGCCGGCCACTACGGCGCGGTGACGATCGCTACCAACATGGCGGGCCGCGGCACGGATATCCTGCTGGGCGGCAACCCGGAGTACCTGGCCCGCCGCGCGATGCGGCAGAAGGGATACGAGGACACCGTCATCGACGAGGCGACCGGCTTCAACGAGGACGTGTCCGATGAGATCCGGGAGGCACGTGCGCTTTACAACCAGCTCTACAGCGACTTCAAAAAGGAGACGGACGCGGAGCACGAGCGCGTCGTGGAAGTCGGCGGCCTGCACATCATCGGCACGGAGCGGCACGAGTCGCGGCGTATCGACAACCAGCTGCGCGGCCGCAGCGGACGCCAGGGCGACCCCGGCTCCTCCCAGTTCTTCCTCTCCATGCAGGATGACCTCATGCGGCTGTTCGGCAGCGACAAGGTCAGCGGCCTCATCGAGAAGATGGGCCTGCCCGAGGACGAACCCATCGAGGCGAAGATGCTCACCGGGCAGATTGAGAACGCACAGAAGCGCATCGAGGCCCGCAACTACGAGATCCGTAAGAACGTGCTGCAGTATGACGACGTCATGAACGAGCAGCGCAAGGAAATCTACGGCCAGCGCCTGCAGGTGCTGGAGGGTCGCGACATGCACGAGACCATCGTCAAGATGGCCGACGCGCTCATCGACGAGGCCGTGGGCAGCTACTGCGGCAACGGCGACGCGTATATGGACTGGGACATGGCCGGCCTGGGCGAGTACCTGGAGCGGCTGTGCGTGCGGCGCGGCTTCTTCGCGGCGCATGAGGAAGCGTTCAAGACCATCGAAAAGGCCGCGCTGACCGAGGCGCTGAAGACGGAAGCGCGGGACTTCTACGCGCTGCGCGAACAGGACCTGACCGCGCTGGGCATCGACGTGCGCGAACTGGAGCGCGTGGTGCTGCTCTCCTGCGTCGATCACCGCTGGATGGACCACATCGACGCGATGGATCAGCTGCGGGACGGCATCGGCCTGCGCGCCTACGGCAACAAGAATCCCATCACCGAGTACCAGATCGAAGGCTACGACATGTTCGACGAGATGGTGCACCTCATCCGCGAGGATACCGTGCGCCGCATGTACCAGGCCCGGATCAACGTGCAGCAGGAGCGGAAGGAGGCGGCCAAGCCCCAGGAGACCAACCTGGAGCAGGCAAAGGCGGCCGGCGGCCCCGCGGGCCCGCGCAAGGTGGTCAGAAAGGTGGGCCGCAACGATCCCTGCCCCTGCGGCAGCGGCAAGAAGTACAAGAACTGCTGCGGCAAAGAGGGTTAACCGTTTCTGCCGTGACAATATCCGTATAAATAGTGTATAATGACCCGAATGGGTTTTACCGATCGACCTGAATAAAGGAAGTGAATCAACGTGATCGAACTGGAAGGCTACCGCCAGGAGCTGGCCCAAATCCGCGAAAACATCGTTGAGGCAGGTGAGTCACTTTAACATCGCCGGCTTGAAAGAGCAGCTCGCAGAGCTGCACGAGACGATGAACGAGCCGGACTTCTGGAACGACCTGGAGCGTTCGACCCAGGTTTCCAAGAAGGTGCGCATTGCCGAAAACAAGATCGAGCATTACGAAAAGCTGGGCAGCCGCGCGGACGACGTGGAGGCCACCATGGAACTGGCCCAGGAGATGGAGGACGAGGACCTCGTCGCGGAGGCGGGAGAGGAAATCCGCAAGCTCCAGGCGGATCTGGAAGAATTGCGGCTGGAGAGCCTGCTGCGCGGTGACTACGATTCCAACAACTGCTATATCTCCCTGCACGCGGGCGCGGGCGGAACGGAGGCACAGGACTGGACGCTGATGCTCTACCGCATGTATACGCGCTACTGTGAGCGCCACGGCTACGGCGTAAAGGTCATCGACCTGCTGGACGGCGACGAGGCGGGCATCAAGAGCGTGACCATCGAGGTGACGGGCGACAACGCCTACGGTTTCCTGCGCAGCGAGAAGGGCGTCCACCGCCTGGTGCGCATCAGCCCGTTCGACGCCGCGGCGCGCCGCCATACGAGCTTCTCTTCGGTGGACGTCATGCCCATCATCGAGGACGACGACAACGAGATCGAAATCGACATGAAGGACGTGCGGGTGGACACGTACCACTCCAGCGGCGCGGGCGGACAGAACGTCAACAAGACGAGCTCCGCCGTGCGCATGACGCACTATCCGACGGGCATCGTGGTCTCCAGCCAGACGAGCCGGGACCAGGTGCACAACCGCGAGAACTGTATCCGCATGCTGAAGGCCAAGCTGCTGGAGCTGCGCGAGCGTGAGCGCGAGCAGCAGATGGCCGACATCAAGGGCGAGATGAAGAAGATCGAATGGGGCAGCCAGATCCGCTCCTACGTCTTCCACCCGTATTCGATGGTGAAGGATCACCGGACGGGCTATGAGACCAGCGACGTCGCCGGCGTGATGGACGGCGAACTGGACGGCTTCATCACGGCGTACCTGCAGATGCAGTAAACAGGCCGGACAAGGCGAAAGATAAAAAAACGGACCCGCCGCACAGCAGGCTGTGCGGCGGGGTTTTCGGAGGAACTATGACCTGGTATGAAAACGCGCAGCTGCAGACGAAGAAGCTGATGGAAGCCGGACACGCGACGATCCTGGCGATCGAGTCCAGCTGTGACGAGACGGCGGCGGCCGTGGTGCGCGACGGCCGGGAGGTCGTCTCCTCGGTGATCTCCTCGCAGATCGCGCTGCACGCGCAGTACGGCGGCGTCGTCCCGGAGATCGCCAGCCGCGCGCATCTGGACGCCGTCTGCCCGGTCGTGCAGGAGGCGCTTGAGCGGGCCAAGATGACGGTCTCCGACGTCGACGCCGTTGCGGTCACCTACGGACCGGGGCTGGTCGGGGCATTGCTGGTGGGTGTGTGCTACGCCAAGGCGCTGGCGTTTGCGGCGGGAAAGCCGCTGATTCCGGTCAACCACATCGAAGGCCACGTGAGCGCGAACTACATCGCCCATCCGGACCTCGTGCCGCCTTTTCTCTGCCTCGTCGTATCGGGCGGGCACTCCCACATCATCCGCGTGGAGGATTACGGGCGCTATACGCTGCTGGGCCAGACGATGGACGACGCGGCGGGCGAAGCGTTCGACAAGGCGGCCCGCGTCATCGGGCTTCCGTATCCGGGCGGGCCGCTGCTGGACAAGCTGAGCCGGGAGGGCAATCCGCACGCGCTGGAGCTGCCCCACGTGCATACGCAGGGGCGCTACGACTACAGCTTCTCCGGCCTCAAAACGGCGCTGATCAATGCGGTGCATACGGCAAAGCAGCGCGGGGAGGAGATCGTCCCGGCGGACGTCGCGGCCTCCTTCCAGCACGCGGCGGTGGAGCTGCTGAGCAGCAAGGCCCTGCTCGCCGCGACGGAGACGGGCGCAAAGACCGTCGCCCTGGCGGGCGGCGTGGCCAGCAACTCCGGCCTGCGCGACACGATGAACGACAAGTGCCAGAAGGCGCATATCCGGCTGGTGATGCCGCCGCCCGTGCTGTGCACGGACAACGCGGCGATGATCGGCAGCGCGGCCTTCTACCGGCTGATGCGCGGCGAAATCGCGACGCTGGAGCTGAACGCGGCGCCTTCCCTGCAGCTGATCCGGCAGAACTGAACATTACAAAACGAAACAAAAATATTAACTTAATTAACAAATTTAATAAATTTATTACGAGACGGTTTTCGACAGGCCTGTGGAAAAGTGAACGTTCAATTGTTGAAAAGTGTGGGTTTCTTCTTAAAACAGCTGAAATATAAAAGAATACAATGAAAAAGGCCTGTGGATAAAATTGGGGATAACCGCAGGACGCCTGTGCAGAACAGCCGGATAACTGCGAAACAATTCGTTAACAATTCGAAACAAGAAAGCGCTTGACACCTGCCGAACGGCATGGTAATATATCGTTCAATACCGAAGAATAACAGATGATTATCGGCGATGAAGAAGAAAAATTCCGTGAGGAACGCCAAGCGAGGGGGCGGCGGTGCGAGGCCCCTGCGGGGGGCGCGGAAGGGTCGCTTCGGAGCACCGGGCTGAAGCCTTCGGGTGTGTAGGTCCGGCGGGTTCGACCGTTACATCGTGGGGATGTCTCCGGGCATCCGTGAGCGTGCGAAGCACGGAATTTAGGTGGTACAGCGAAGGCAGCCTTTCGCCCTAAACAGGGGATAGGCTGCCTTTTTGAATCGAAGAGAAAGCGAGGGGTCCCATTGAAACTCAGCGGGGCGGAGATCCTGATCGAATGCCTGATCGAACAGCAGGTGGAGACGATATTCGGGTTTCCGGGCGGCGCGGTGCTGCCCATTTACGACGCGCTGTACGCGCGCAGCGACAGGATTTCCCATGTATTAACCGCGCACGAGCAGCATGCGGGACACGCCGCGGACGGCTACGCGCGCCGCACCGGCCGGACGGGCGTGTGCCTGGCCACGAGCGGCCCGGGCGCGACCAACCTCGTGACGGCCATCGCCACGGCCTATATGGATTCCTCTCCCGTGGTGTTCATCACGGGCAACGTGCCGCAGAGCCTCATGGGCACCGACTCCTTCCAGGAGGCGGACATCAGCGGCATGACGATGCCCGTGACCAAGCATAACTATCTGGTGCACAGCGTGGAAAAGCTGGCGTCCACCCTGCGGGAGGCGTTCTTCATCGCGGCTTCCGGCCGCCCGGGGCCGGTGCTGGTGGACATCCCCAAGGACGTGCAGGTGGCGGAGACGGAGTACGTCCCGCTCTCCGGCGACGCGCTGATCCCGCCGCTGTCCGCCAAGCACCCGACGGTGCAGCTGCGGCCCTCCGGCGAGGCGCTGGAGCGCTACAAGACGAAGGCCCAGCCCAGGCTGGAGAAGGCGGCGCAGCTGATCGCCGAGGCCCACAGGCCGCTCATCTACTGCGGCGGCGGCGTCATCCTCTCCGGGGCGGAAGCGGAGCTGCTGGCCCTGGCGGAGCGCGTGGACGCGCCGGTGGTCTCCTCGCTGATGGGGCTGGGCGCCGTACCGGCCACCAACCCGCGGATGCTGGGCATGCTGGGTATGCACGGCACCCATGCGGCCAACATCGCCATGCAGCGCTGCGACCTGCTGATCGCCGTGGGCGTGCGCTTCTCCGACCGCGCGCTGGGCAAGGCGGCGGCCTTCGCGCCGAGCGCGAAGGTGCTGCACATCGACATCGACCGCGCCGAGATCAACAAGAACGTGACGACCACGCTGCACATCACGGGCGACGCGCGGCTGGTTCTGGAGCTGCTGCTCTCCCGCGTCAGCCGCAAGCACCACGAGCTCTGGATGCAGCAGGCCTGCGGCATGGCGGAGGACTACCTGACCGACAGCCTGTTCGAGCCGCGCAAAATCCTCAAGACCATCGCGGCGACGGCGCCGGACATCACGGTGGCGACCGACGTGGGCCAGCACCAGATGTGGACGGCGCAGCACTTCCCCTTCATCCATCCGCGGCAGCTGATCACCAGCGGCGGCCTGGGCACCATGGGCTACGGCCTTGGCTCGGCGATGGGCGCCGCGGCCGGGGATCCGGAGGGCAACCCGGTGGTGCTCATCACGGGCGACGGATCCTTCCGCATGAACCTGACCGAGCTTTCCACCATTCAGCACTACGGCTTCCCGGTGATCGTCGTCATCTTCAACAACGGCACGCTGGGCATGGTGCGCCAGTGGCAGACGCTGTTCTACGGCCACCGCTACAGTCAGACGACGCTGGACCGCGGGCCGGACTTCGTAAAGCTGGCGGACGCGTACGGCATCGAGGGCACGCGGGTCTCGGATCTGGCCGCTTTCGCGGAGGCCTTTGCCAAGGCGGTGCGGGAGAGGAAGCCGTGCATCATCGAGTGCATGCTGGATATCGACGAGATGGTGGCCCCGATGGTCGCGCCCGGCTCGCCCATCGATGCCTTCTGCCTGAACTGAGGAGGGACGTAGATGATGACGGATACGGCCGCGCTGCGGCATTACACGGTCGGCGTGCTGGTGGCCAACGAGCCCGGCGTCCTCTCCAGGGTTTCCGGGCTGTTCTCCCGCCGCGGCTTCAACATCGAGAGCCTGGCCGTCGGCCCGACGCAAGACCGGACGATCTCCCGGATCACGCTGGTCGTCAACGGGGACGAGGCGCACATCGAACAGCTGGTGCAGCAGCTCTACAAGCTGATCAGCGTGCAGAAGGTGCAGGTCTTCTCCCGGGAGACCGCGGTGGAGCGGCAGCTGGTCATGGTCAAGGTCGCAGCCGACGCGCAGCAGCGGGAGGGCATCATGCGCCTGGCGGACGTGTTCCGCGCGAAGGTGCTGGACGTCTCCCGCAGCACGATGATCCTGCAGATCACCGGCGACGCCGACAAGGTTACGGCGCTGCTGGAGCTGCTCTCCGACTACGGCATCCTGGAGATGGTGCAGACGGGCGCCGTCGCGCTGGAGCGCGGCGAGACCTTCATGAGTTCGGACCTGTTTGACTGAAACGGCAACCCATCGGCAACTGATGCAAATCAGTCACCATAAACAAGCATTATAAAATGGGAGGAATGCAATATGGCACAGATGTTCTACGAGCGGGACTGCAGCCTCGACTACCTGGCGGGCAAAAAGATCGCCATCGTCGGTTACGGTTCCCAGGGCCATGCCCACGCGCTGAACCTCAAGGATTCCGGCTGTGACGTCGTCGTAGCGCTCTACGAGGGCTCCAAGAGCTGGAAGAAGGCAGAAGACGCCGGCCTCACCGTCATGACCACCGCGGAAGCCGCAAAGGTCGCCGACCTCATCATGATCCTGATCAACGATGAGAAGCAGGCGGACATGTACCACAAGGACATCGAGCCGTATCTGCGCCCCGGCATGGTGCTGGCGTTTGCCCACGGCTTCAACATCCACTTCGGCTGCATCAAGCCCCCGAAGGACGTGGACGTCATCATGATCGCGCCCAAGGGCCCCGGCCACACGGTGCGCAGCCAGTACCTGGAAGGCAAGGGCGTTCCGGACCTCATCGCCGTGTACCAGGATGCCTCCGGCAAGGCGCAGGACATCGCGCTGGCCTATGCGCTGGGCATCGGCGGCGCGCGCGCCGGCGTTCTCAAGACGACCTTCCGCGAGGAGACCGAGACCGACCTCTTCGGCGAGCAGTGTGTGCTCTGCGGCGGCGTGACGGCCCTGATGAAGGCCGGCTTCGACACGCTGGTGGAAGCGGGCTATCAGCCGGAGAACGCGTACTTCGAGTGCATCCACGAGATGAAGCTCATCGTGGACCTCATCTTCTCCCACGGTTTCGCCGGCATGCGCTACTCCATCTCCAACACCGCCGAGTACGGCGACTACGAGATCGGCAAGCGCCTCATCACCGACGAGACCAAGAAGGAAATGAAGAAGGTGCTGGAGGAGATCCAGGACGGCACGTTCGCGCGCAACTGGCTGCTGGAGAACAAGGTCGGCGGCACGCACTTCCTGGCCCGCCGCCGCATCGAGGCCAACAGCCAGCTGGAGCAGGTCGGCCGCGACCTGCGCAGCAAGTTCAGCTGGGGCGGAAAGACGGAGGAATTGTGAGATGGCCATCAGTGATCGCGTAAAGACCGGCCCGGAGAAGGCGCCCCACCGCTCGCTGTGGAAGGCGCTGGGCCTGACTGACGAGGAGCTCTCCCGTCCGCTCATCGGCGTGGTCTCCGCGCAGTCGGACTGCGTGCCGGGCCACAACCACCTGAAGAACATCGCCCAGGCCGTCAAGGACGGCGTGCGGCTGGCGGGCGGCGTGCCCGTCGAGTTCCCGGCCATCGGCGTGTGCGACGGTATCGCCATGGGCCACGTGGGCATGAAGTACTCCCTGGCCAGCCGCGAGCTCATCGCGGACAGCTGCGAGGCGATGGCGACGGCGCACGGCTTCGACGGCATGGTCTTCATCCCCAACTGCGACAAGATCGTCCCCGGCATGCTGATGGCGGCCCGCCGCCTGAACCTGCCCGCGATGGTCGTCTCCGGCGGCCCCATGCTGCCCGGAAGGATGCCCGGCCGCAAGGACGACATGGACCTCAACTCCGTCTTCGAGGCGGTGGGCGCCTACAAGGCGGGCAAGCTGGATGACAAGGGCCTGAACGACGTGGAGAGCAACGCCTGCCCCGGCTGCGGCTCCTGCTCCGGCATGTTCACCGCCAACTCCATGAACTGCATCACGGAAGTCATCGGCATGGCGCTGCCGGGCAACGGCACGATTTCCGCCGTGGACGGCGCGCGCATCCGCCTGGCCAAGAAGACGGGCATGCGCATCGTGGAACTCGTAAAGGAAGGGCTGACGCCTGACAGGATCATGACCGAGGCGGCCTTCCGCAACGCGCTGTGCCTGGACATGGCGCTGGGCTGCTCCACCAATACGGTGCTGCACCTGCCGGCCATCGCGCACGAGGCGGGCATCGAGTTCAATCTGGACTGGGTCAACGAGACCAGCGCAAAGGTGCCCAACCTCTGCCACCTGGCCCCGGCGGGCCGCCACCACGTGGTGGACCTGCACCTGGCGGGCGGCGTCATGGGCGTGCTCTCCGAGCTGCGCGGCCGCGGCCTGCTGGCGGAGGACGCGCTGACCGTCTCCGGCAAAACGCTGGGTGAGGAGATCGCGGAGGCGAAGAACTACGACCCGGAGGTCATCCGGCACTTCGACGAGCCGTATTCGGCGACCGGCGGCCTTATGATCCTGCGTGGCAACCTGGCGCCCGACGGCGCGGTCGTCAAGCGCAGCGCGGTCGCGCCCGAGATGCTGGTGCACGAGGGCCCGGCCCGCGTCTTCAACAGCGAGGACGAGGCGATCGCCGCCATTTACGCCGGCGCGATCCGCCCGGGCGACGTGGTGGTCATCCGCTACGAAGGCCCCAAGGGCGGCCCCGGCATGCGCGAGATGCTCTCCCCGACGAGCGCTATCTGCGGCATGGGCCTGGACAAGGAGGTCGCCCTCATCACGGACGGCCGTTTCTCCGGCGCCACGCGCGGCGCGGCCATCGGCCACATCTCGCCTGAGGGCATGAGCGGCGGCATGATCGGCCTGGTGGAGGAGGGCGATACCATCGCCATCGACATCCCGGCCGGCAAGCTCCAGCTGTGCGTGGACGAGGAGACGCTGGCACGGCGCCGCGAGGCGTGGGTCTGCCCGCCGCCCAACGTCACGAAGGGCTACCTGGCGCGGTACGCGAAGCTGGTTTCCAGTGCCAACAAAGGCGCTGTGGTGGAATAAAAAGCGGGGCGCGGCGGTCTTGACACCGCCGCGCCTTTCCTGTACAATACACCCCAACCGGTTTCTGAAGAAACCACACCGTACGAAGACACAACCCGCCGCAGCAGGTGTTTTGAAAAACACAGCAATCACAAGGCCGCCGAAGCGGCAGCAGGATTGCCGTGTTTTTATTATGCTTTTGCGGCCAAACGACAGAAACCGGAGGAATGACGATGAACACGAACCGCAATCTTCGCGCCATGGTCGTCACGGCGCTGCTGCTGGCACTGGGCATGATCCTGCCCTTCATCACCGGCCAGATCCAGGTGATCGGCAAGATCATCAGCCCGCTGCACATCCCCGCGCTCATCTGCGGGCTGACCTGCGGCTGGCAGTGGGGCCTGGGCCTCGGCATCGTGCTGCCGATCCTGCGCGGCCTCACGCTGGGCATGCCGCCCTTCCCCATGGTCGCGCTGCCCATGGCCTTTGAGCTGGGCGGCTACGGCCTGCTGACGGGCCTGCTCTATCCCTTCCTTTTAAAGAAGATGAAAAAGGAGCGCCGCCTGCCGGCCATGCTCTGCGCCCTCGTGATCGCCATGATCGGCGGGCGCATCATCGGCGGCGCGGGCAAGGCGCTGCTGCTCTCCTTCGGCCTCATCGGCAGCAGCTCGCCGTACACCTTCGCGGTGTTCTTCAGCAGCTACTTCGCCGGCACGGCCCCGGGCGCGCTCATCCACCTGGTGCTGGTGCCCGCTGTGGTGACGGCGCTGGAGCGGGCGAAGCTCTCGCCGCTCGTGGCCAAGTAAATCAGCACGATCATTCATAAACAGCCGCCGCGCGGCGGTCGTTTGCTCAGGGCCGTATCAGCCGGCAGGGGCAGATGACCTCGCGCGGCGGCTCTTCGCCGTATACGGCGGAGGCGATCATCCTTCCGCCCTGCTTGCCGATGGTCTCGCCCGGCACATCGATCAGCGAGATGGCGGGGTGCAGGTGGCGCCCCAGTTCCGGATGGTTGAGGCCGATGGCCAGCAGCGGGAACTCTTCGATGCCCCGCGCGTGGCAGGCGGCGGAGAACCCGGCGGCGATGATCTCGTTGTCCAGGTAAACACCGTCGGGGCTGCCGGGGAGGGACAGCATCTGCTCCGCTGCGGCAAGACCGCCGGACAGGCTGTTTTCCGTCTTCAGCTGCGCCGCTTCCGGGCAAAGGATGCCGGCGCCCAGGCAGGCCTGCAGCACCGCCTGCCGGCGGGCGGCCTTGGGCTCCAGGACGACGCGGTCGGAGACGAAGCCCACCGTGCGGCAGCCCCTGTCCATAAAGAAAGTGGCAGCCAGCCGGCCGATTTCGCCGATGTCCGTGCGGCAGCAGAGGCAGCTTTCCGCGCTGCGGTTGAGGAGGCAGATGGGCTTGCTGAGGCCGGCGGACTCCAGCAGGGCCTGGTCCTGCGGGCTGAGGGCGCCGATGAGCACGCCGGTGATGCCTTCATCACGCAGGTCCGGCAGCATCTCTGCCAGCTTCCCGTTGCGGTAGGGAAGGATGACGAAGTCAAACGGCCGCTGCGGATCGGCTGCGACGGCGGACAGGCCGCGGACCACGCGCATGAAGAAGGTGGAGCGCTCGTCCAGGACCCAGAGCAGGGCGATGAGCGGGCGCCGCTTGCCGCGCAGCGCGCGGGCGGTGCGGCTGGGCCGGTAGGAAAGGCTGTGCATGGCTTCTTCCACGCGCTGCCGGGTCGCCTCCGGGATGTGCCGCTCCCTGGCATTCCCGTTGAGGATGATGGAGACGGTGGAGACGGAGACGCCGGCCAGGGCTGCGACGTCGCGGATGGTGGCCATAGGGCACCTCCTTACAAAAAGCTTTACAAGGAAGATAAATCATGATACACTTCCTGTCAAGTAAAACGATATACTATCGTTGCTTTAAAGGAGGAAAACCATGAAGAAGATCCTTGCACTGTTTACGGTGCTGTGCCTGCTGTGCTGCGGCGCGATGGCCGAAGGCATGCCGGCGGACGGAACCTATGAGGCGGAAGCCCAGGGCTTCGGCGGCCCTGTCAGCGTCAGCCTGACGGTGGAGGGCGGCGCGATCACCGCGGTTTCCATCAAGGGCGACGCGGAGACGCCCGGGCTGGGCGGCGTTGCCGTCGAGCAGATGGACGAGCAGATCCTCTCGGCCCAGACGCCCAACGTGGACGGCATCGCGGGCGCGACCGTGACCAGCACGGCCGTCGTCAAGGCTGCGACCGAAGCGCTGACAGCTGCCGGCGCGGACATCGCCGCGATGGATGCGAACCGCAAGGACGCCGCGGCTGACGCGGAGCGCGAGCAGAAGACCCTCGAGACGGACGTCGTCATCGTCGGCGCCGGCGGCGCGGGCATGAGCGCGGCGATCACCGTGCACGAGGCGGGCAAGTCCGTCATCATCCTGGAGAAGATGGCGTACGTCGGCGGCAACACCACCAAGGCCACTGGCGGCATGAACGCTGCCGAGACCCACTATCAGGCGGAATCCGGCATCGAGGACAGCGTCGACCAGTTCGTGGAAGACACGATGAAGGGCGGCAAGAACCTGAACAATCCGGACCTCGTGCGCGCGATGGCCGCGAACTCCGCCGCCGCGATCGACTGGCTGGACACCATCGGCGCCCCGCTGCCCAAGGTCTCCTTCTCCGGCGGCGCGACGAATGCCCGCATCCACGCCCCGGCGGACGGTTCCGGCGTGGGCGGCTACCTCGTGGCGGCCTTCTCCGCGAAGCTCTCCGAGCTGGGCATCGAGCCGATGCTGAACACGAAGGCGACCGAGCTGCTGCGTGCTGAGGACGGCACGGTCTGCGGCGTCCGGGCGGAAGCGCCGGATGCTGTCTATGAGATCCATGCGAAATCCGTCATCCTCGCCTCCGGTGGCTTCGGCGCCAACGAGGAGATGTACTGCCAGTACCGCCCCGACCTGCGCGGCACCGTCACCACCAACGCCCCCGGCGCGACGGGCGACGGCATCGTGATGGCGCAGGCGGTCGGCGCGGACCTCGTGGATATCGAGCAGATCCAGCTGCATCCCACCGTCGAGCAGACGACCAGCATGCTGATCACCGAAGGCGTGCGCGGCGACGGCGCCATCCTCGTCAACCAGGAAGGCAAGCGCTTCATCAACGAGATGGAGACGCGCGACGTGGTTTCTGCGGCGGAGCTGCAGCAGGAAGGCTGCTACGCCTACGTCGTGTTCGACCAGCGGCTGCGCGACGGCCTCAAGGCCATTGAGAAGTACGTGAACAACGGCCTCACCGTGCAGGCGGACACCCCCGAAGAGCTAGCGAAGCTCATCGGCTGCGATCCGGAGACCTTTGCAAAGACCCTCTCCGACTGGAACGGCTATGTGGCCGCGAAGAACGATCCGGACTTCGGCCGTGCGACCGGCATGGAGGAGGATCTCTCCGTCCCGCCGTATTACGCGATCAAGATCGCGCCCGGCATCCATCACACGATGGGCGGCGTGAAGATCGACACCCTCACCCATGTGATCGATACCGACGGCAACGTCATCCCCAACCTGTATGCCTGCGGCGAGGTCACCGGCGGCGTGCACGGCGGCAACCGCATCGGCGGCAACGCGGTGGCGGATATCGTGGTCTTCGGCCGCATCGCGGGACAGCAGGCCGCGGAGAACGTGAAGTAAGTCTGTAATCGGCAAACCGACCGCATGCCGGTTTAAAACGTAATAAAAATTTAATATTTAGAAAGGGCGTGAAAAACGCCCTTTCTGTTTTTGAGAAGATTTTTGCGTCTTTCCGAACCGTGAAACCCGGCCTTTTCCGTATGAAGAAACTAAATGAAGTGCCGATTCATTAGGATTCATACAACATACGGCATCGTGCACCCATACGGAGAGCGTGTCCTGATCTATCCAAAAGTTTAGAAAGAGGAGATAGAAAGGGGATTGATTTTTTGAAAGATAAGCATTATTATATATGAGATTCAATATACACACGATTATAATACGTTGACTATCTGTTGCCGTATCAAAACTAAACGGAGGGGGATACCCAAATGAAGCGGTCGAGGTCATTGTCCATCATCACCCTGGTCTTGAGCCTGATGGTGCTGTTTACCTGTGTATTCAGCACGTCTGCGCTGGCGGCAGTAGGAGATAAGCCGGCGCACACCAAGAACCTGACGGATAATCATGACGGCACGTATACGGTGTCGCTGGATGTGGTGGGCGACTCTGAAAAGAAGCCTAACAACATCAACGTCATCGTCATCGTGGATACGTCCGGATCCATGAATTCGCAGCGGATGACGGCGGCAAAGAACGCCGTCAACAGCCTGGCAAACTCGCTGTATGCCTATAACACGAGCAGTGAGCCCAATACGGTTGAGATGGCGCTCGTTCGGTTCGCGACGTCTTCCAGCGTCGCACAGCAGCCGACCAACAGCGCCTCTACGTTCAGAACCGCGGTCAACGGGCTTGGAAACGAAGGCAACGGCGGCACGAACTGGGAATCTGCCCTGCAGACAGCCAACGGCGTGGATTTCAACGATGATGATCAGACCTTCGCCATCTTCGTTTCTGACGGCAACCCCACCTTCCGCACCACGCAGAACGGTTGGAATGACTGGAGCAGAACGTATCATCAATGGGGTTCCGGCCAGGAGACAACCCAGAACATTGAGCGCTGCTATACGACGGCCGTGGATGACGCGCAGGCCCTTGCAACCAGGGTCACGCCGGGTAACTTCTTTACCATCGGCGCGTTCGGCAACGTCGACCGCATGGAGCAGCTGACAACAGATGCAGGGGCACCTGCAAAAAACTATTACAGTGCGTCTGATACCGCTGCGCTTAATCAGGCGATTTCGGACATCCTCGCCAAGATCGAGATGGCCGGTATCGGCAATACGGAAATTGACGACGGCACGACCAATCAGGTAACCACCTCCTCCGGCCCTATCAAACTTTTGGAAGTTGATACATCTTCCTTTAAATACTACCGTTCCGGCGGCACGCATGGAGCCAATGAACCGTGGGCAACAGGCGGTGAAGGCGGTGCTCCCGCAGCCACATTTGTAAACGGTCAGGTCGAATGGGATCTGTCCTCTGTCGGCGTACTGGAGAACGGCGTACGTTACACCGTCACCTTCGACTGCTATCCCAGTCAGACGACCTATGATATCATCGCCCAGTTGAAGAACGGCGATATCTCTTATAATGATCTTGATCCTGAAATAAAGAAGTATATTACTGAAGGTTATGCTCTGCACACCAATACGAACGCCACGCTGTCCTATGACGACACCCGCGACGATGCCGGGCAGCAGACTTCTGCATATACGAACCCCGATCCTGTTGCAACTACTTCTTCCACGATGGACGTGACCAAGGCGTGGCAGAACGAACTGGATGCCCGCGCGGTCGGATCCATCAAAATGACCATCCTGATGGATGATGATGATTTCCATGAAGTTACACTAAGCGACCCGGAGTGGACTGCAAATAACATCTATATTTCTCCCGGTATCATCCGGAACGGAAAGGTGCTTTCCGGTGCGGAAGGCCACGACTTTACCTTCGCTGAGCTTGGCCCTGAGCAGTATAACTGGGAACTCGTCACGCCGACGGTTCACCCGATGATCATCAATGGCACCCTGACCATGCTGACCATGGTCGATGATGCGCACCCCGCCCCCTCTGGTGCGCAGACCTATACCATCAACAACAAGACCTACTATTCTAACGGCAGTTCTGCTGCAAGCCTCGATGCGTACAACTATCGCCGCTCCAACCTGAACCTCCGGAAGGATGTTACCGGTGAGGATGCGCCTGAAGACGCTACCTTCCCCTTCACCCTGACGGTCAACAATTCCAAGGCTTCGAGCGGGTCTGCAGGCGACACCAACTCTGATTACTATGTCTGGTTCTCCATCTATGACACCAAAGCCGGCGCCACAGTTATGGACGCCACTGTTTCCGGGGCAACGGGACCGTCTTCCAGTGGTTATTACTATGCTCCCAGTGGCACGCCAATCACTGTCCAGATGAAGGACGGCTGGAACTTGCGTTTCACCAACCTGCCTACAGATACTACCTACACCTTTGCTGAAGGCAACTTGGCGGACGGCTTCGCCTTTAATAAGGCGGAGTTGACGGCTGGCGAAGACAGCACATTCTCCGGAGCGCAAACAACCACCGGTACTGTTGAAGATACCAATACGTCTTATCAGGTGGTCTTCACCAACGACTATGAACTTACCGACCTTGAGATCACCAAGGTCTGGGCCGATGCAAAGAATCAGGACGGCAAGCGCCTGACTGCGGATGAACTCAAGGCAAAGCTGACGCTTTCGCCGGCAGTCGAAGGCAAGGAGCCGACGGTCGTTGATAACGGAAACGATACTTATACCATTTCTTATACCGGTCTGCCGCGGTTCAACAACGGTACGGAAGTTGAGTATACCGTTGCTGAAAGCGCAATCGACGGTTATACCACTGAAGGCAGCCCGGCGAAGGACCATGGGACGATTACCAATACCCATACGCCGGAAGTGACCCAGGTCACTGTCAAAAAGGTTTGGGATGACAACAATGATATCGGCAAGATCCGCCCGGCATCCATCAACGTGCAGCTGACTGCGGACGGCACAGCGTCCGGTGATCCGGTTGCGCTGAATGAAGACAATAAGTGGACCTACACTTGGACGGATCTCCCGAAGAATAAGATAACCGAGACGGATGGTAAAAAAGAAGTAGGTGTATTGATCGCCTATTCTGCCGATGAGGTTGCAGTTCCCACAGGATATAAAGAAGAGGATCTTGAGGTAGAAACCGATGATGATGGCAATACCACAATTACCATCACCAACACCTACACCCCGACTCCGGTGAAGGTTGACCCGCCGGTACAGAAGGTCATTACGGGCAACGATGATCTGATTGATGGGGGAGACTTCACCTTTAAGATTGAGGCTGTCAGCCCGACTGACGCCCCGATGCCTGAGAACACCGAGATCGACAACAGCCCGGATTATGCGTTCCCGAATAAGCCGGGATTCTACGAGTTCGGCGAGATCACCTTTACCGTACCGGGCACTTACGAGTACAAGGTTACGGAATCCGGCGAAGTCGACGGCGTGACCAATGATCCCGATGCCGAGGAGGGCAAGACGCTGACCTTCACCGTCACCGACGACGGCAAGGGCAATCTGGTTGTGAGCCCGACCACCGACCAGGTGCAGCTGTCCTTCACCAACGTTTACGATGCGGACGGCGAAGCATCCATCGTCGTTAACAAGGGGATTACCGGCGCGGCCTGGCCGTCGGGCAAGACCCTGACGCTGACCATCGCAGGAACGAATGCTCCGATGCCGGAGAAGACCACAGCAGAACTGACGGCAGCCGGCAGCGTCACCTTCGGACCGATCACGTACGGCTTGGAAGACGCGGGCAAGAGCTACGAATACACCATCACTGAGGACAGCTTCGGCGCTGGCTGGTCCGGCTCTCCGGCGTCCGTCAAGGCGACTGTTGAAGTCACCGACAACGGCGACGGAACGCTGAAGACAGAAGTTACCTACAGTCCCGAAGATGCGAAGTTCACCAACACCTACACAGCGACCGGCACGGCGACCCTCGAAGCCACGAAGGCCATTGAAGGCGCGGCCTGGCCGGAAGGCAAGACCCTGACCCTGACCCTTGCAGGCACGGAGAGCGCGCCGATGCCCGCGGAGGGCGGCGAAACCGTAAAGCTGACCGCAGCCGGCAAAGCGACCTTCGGAGAGATCACCTACTCTGAAGCGGACGCGGGCAAGACCTACACCTACACCATCTCTGAAGACGGTTTCGGCAAAGGCTGGACCGCCTCGCCCGAGACGATTACCGCTACGGTAGCCGTTAAGGACAACGGCGATGGCACGCTCGAAACGACGGTTACTTATACTCCTGAAGACGCGACCATTACCAACACCTATAAGGCAGAAGGCACTGCCGTACTCGAAGCCACGAAGGCCATCAAGGGCGCTGAGTGGCCGGAGAACGGTAAGATCACCTTTACGCTCGCAGGCCAGGGCGGCACACTGCCGACGACCAAGACTGTTGAGCTGACTGAGCCCGGCAAGGCGACCTTTGGCGCAATCACCTACACCGAGGCCGACGCGGGCCAGACCTACACCTACACCATCACCGAAGACGGCTTCGGCACCGGCTGGACCGGCGCACCGGCTTCCATCACGGCCACTGTTAAGGTCATCGACAACGGCGACGGCACGCTGAAAACAGAAGTTACCTACAGCCCCGAAGACGCGACCTTTACCAACACCTACGAGGCTGAAGGCGAAGCGGTCATCGAAGTCACCAAGGCTGTCGAAGGCGCTGCCTGGCCGGCAAACAAGACGCTGACCTTCACGCTTGCGGGCCAGGGCGGCACGCTGCCGGAGGAGAAGACGGTTGAACTGAGCGCACCGGGCAAGGCGACCTTCGGCGCGATCACCTACGACGAGAGCGACGCAGGAAAGACCTACACCTACACCGTAACCGAAAACAGCTTCGGCACCGGCTGGACCGGTTCTCCGGACTCCATCACGGCTACGGTAGTCGTTACGGACAACGGCGACGGCACGCTGGGAACCAAGGTCACCTACAGTCCCGAGAACGCGACCTTCACCAACACCTACAAAGCGACCGGCGAAGCTGTGCTTGAAGCGACCAAGGCCATCGAAGGCGCGGCCTGGCCGAATGGCAAGACGCTGACCTTTACGCTGGCGGGCGAAGGCGGAACGCTGCCGGAGACCAAGACCGCGGCACTGACTGCGCCCGGAACGGCGAAGTTTGGCGCGATCACGTACACCGAGGCTGACGCGGGCCAGACCTACACCTACACCATTACCGAGGACGGCTTCGGCAAGGGCTGGACCGGTGCGCCTGAGGAGATCACCGCCACGGTAGTTGTTACCGACAACGGCGACGGCACGCTCGCGACCGAAGTCACCTACAGCCCGGAAGACAAGACCATCACCAACACTTACAAGGCTGAGGGCGAAGCAGTACTCGAGGCAACCAAGGCCATTAAAGGCGCTGCCTGGCCGGAAGGCAAGAAGATCACCTTTACGCTCTCAGGCCAGGGTGGCACGCTGCCGGAACTCAATACTGAGACATTGGAAGCGCCCGGAACGGCGACCTTCGGCGCGATCAAGTACACCGAAGCCGACGCTGGCCAGACCTACACCTACACCATCACAGAAGATGGCTTCGGCACC
Organism: uncultured Eubacteriales bacterium; assembly: GCA_902781095.1. Classification (GTDB taxonomy): domain Bacteria; phylum Bacillota; class Clostridia; order Christensenellales; family Aristaeellaceae; genus Ventricola. The sequence continues at coordinate 116,164 of CACZHW010000004.1, read as the reverse complement.
GGCTGGACGGGTTCACCGACCAATATCACTGCGACTGTCGAAGTCACGGACAACGGTGACGGCACGCTCGCGACGAAGATCACCTACAACCCCGAGGACAAGACCATCACCAATACCTATGTGGCTGAGGGAAGCGTCATCCTCGAGGCACAGAAGGCCATCGCAGGCGCTGCCTGGCCGGAGGGCAAGGAACTGACCTTCACCCTCGCGGGCAATAACGGTGCGCCGATGCCTGCCGCGGCGACAAAGACCATCAAAGCGGCCGGCCCTGTTACATTCGACACGATCACTTACAGTGAAGCGGATGCCGGCAAGACCTATACCTACACCATCACCGAGGGAAGCCTCGGCGACGGCTGGACCGGCACGCCGGCTTCCATCACCGCCACTGTAACGGTCACCGATAAGGGCGACGGTACGTTGGAGGCCAAAGCTACCTACAACCCCGCAGATGCGACCTTCACCAACACCTACAAGGCGACCGGCGAAGCAGTGCTCAAGGCCAAGAAGGCGCTTGAAGGCGCCGGCTGGCCGGAGGGCAAGGAACTGACCTTCACTGTTGACGGTGAGGGTGACACGCTGCCTGATCCCGAGACGCTGACCGCGGAAGGTGAGGTTACCTTCGCCGCGATCGAGTACACCGAGGCTGATGCGGGCAAGAACTACGTCTACACCATCAGTGAGGGCAACGGCTTCGGCGCAGGCTGGACCGGTTCCGGCGATGTGACGGCAACGGTTGAAGTTACCGATAACGGCGACGGAACACTGTCCACCAAGATCACCTACAGCCCCGCAGATGCGACCATTATCAACACCTACGAGGCGAGCGGCGAGGCGGAGCTTGAGGTCGTTAAGGCGCTTGAAGGCGCCGGCTGGCCGGAAGGCAAGACGTTGACCTTCACGCTTGCGGGCGAAGGCGGGACGCTGCCGACGGCCAAGACCGTGACGCTGAGCGCAGAAGGAACGGCGACCTTCGATCCGATCACCTATGACGAGAGCGATGTGGGCAAGACCTACACCTACACCATCTCCGAGGACGGCTTCGGCGACGGCTGGACCGCTTCCGGCGATGTGACTGCGACCGTCAAGGTCACGGACAACGGCGACGGCACGCTGGCGACCGAGATCACCTACAGCCCCGAAAATAAGACCATCACCAACACTTACGAGGCCAAGGGTGAAGCGGTTCTCGAAGCGACCAAGGCCATCGAAGGCGCTGCGTGGCCGTCTGGCAAGACGATCACCTTCACGCTTGCGGGCGAAGGCGGGACGCTGCCGGAGACCAAGACCGTAACGCTGAGCGCGCCCGGAACGGCGACCTTTGAAAAGATCACCTACACGGAAGCGGACATTGACAAGGAATACACCTACACGATCACCGAGGATGGCTTCGGCACCGGCTGGACCGGAGATCCGACGGAAATCACGGCAACTGTCAAGGTTGAGGACAACGGAGACGGTACGCTGAAAACAACCGTTACCTACGATCTGGAAGACAAGACCATCACCAACACCTACGTTGCGGAAGGCACGGCGGTGCTCGAGGTCACCAAGACCATTGCACCTGAGAATATCAGCTGGCCGGAAGGCAAGACGCTGACCTTCACGCTTGCAGGCGAAGGCGGAACGCTGCCGGAGAAAACGACTGTCGATCTGACCGCGGCCGGCAAGGCGACCTTCGACGCGATCACGTACGACGAGAGCGACGCGGGCAAGACCTATACCTACACCATCACCGAGGGCAGCTTCGGCGACGGCTGGACCGGCACGCCGACTTCCATCACCGCGACCGTTGTGGTCACGGATAAGGGTGACGGCACGCTGTCGACTGAAGTCACCTACAGCCCCGAGGACGCGACGTTCACCAACACCTACGCGGCGACTGGCACCGCAGTGCTAGAGGTCATCAAGGAGATCTCCGGTGCTGAGTGGCCGGAAGGCAAGACCCTGACCTTCACGCTTGCGGGCGAAGGCGGAACGCTGCCGGATACCAAGACCGTCGAGCTGACCGAGGCCGGAACGGCGACCTTCGGCGCGATCAAGTACACGGAAGCCGATATTGACAAGGAATATACCTACACCATCTCCGAAGACGGCTTCGGTACCGGCTGGACCGGTTCCGGCGACGTGACGGCGACCGTCAAGGTCACGGACAACGGCGACGGCACGCTGTCGACCGACGTCACCTACAGCCCCGAAGACCAGATGATCATCAACACCTACGAGGCAAGCGGCGATGCGACCATCGAGGCCACCAAGGCCATCGAAGGCGCTGAGTGGCCGGCAGGCAAGACGATCACCTTCACGCTTTCAGGCGAAGGTGGGACGCTGCCGGAGACCAAGACCGTAACGCTGAGCGCGCCCGGAACGGCGACCTTTGAAAAGATCACCTACACTGAAGCGGACGCGGGCAAGACCTACACCTACACTGTCTCCGAAGACGGCTTCGGTGCAGGCTGGACCGGCTCCGGCGACGTGACGGCGACGGTTGAAGTCACCGACAACGGCGACGGTACGCTGTCGACCGAGGTCACCTACAACCCGACGGACAAGACCATCAAGAACACCTACAAGGCGAAGGGCGAGGCTACGATCAACGTCACCAAGGCGATCGAAGGCGACACGTGGCCGGAAGGCAAGACGCTCACCTTCACCCTGAGCGGCTCTGATCCGATGCCCGCCACCACCACCGCCACGCTGAGCGCACCCGGGACGGTGTCCTTCGGGCCGATCAACTACAACGAGTCCCATGCGGGCAAGGAGTTCACCTACACCATCAAGGAAGATGGCTTCGGCGGCGCGTGGACCAAGTCCGGCGACGTGACGGCGACCGTCAAGGTCACCGACAACGGCGACGGCACGCTGAAGACTGAAGTTTCCTACAGCCCCAACGCGACAATCACCAACACATACGAGCGTACGCAGATCGACGTCACCAAGGTCTGGAATGACAACCACAACCAGGACGGCCTGCGCCCGACGACCGACGAGTTCAAGAGCATGCTGATCCTCAAGGCCGGCGATACCGACGTAACAGACAGGTACAGCAACAACCTGACGGTAACCGATAACGGTGATGACACCTACACGGCGACCTGGGTGAAACTCGACAAGTATCTGGACGGTGCGGAGATCAAGTACTCCGTCGACGAGAATGAGATCAAGGGCTACACCAAGGATATCACCGGCACAGTAGGGGACGACGGCAAAGTAGTAGAGAATAGCTTCACCATCTACAACACGCACAAGCCGTTTGAAACTGTGGTCCATGTCAGCAAGATCTGGAGCGACAACAACGACAAGTGGCACAAGCGCTCATTGGCTGGCGCGACCGTACAGCTGTATGCACAGCCGGACGGCGGCGACAAGATCGAGGTCGACGAGCCCGTGGCAGTGGGTACCGGCAATGACTGGTCCTACACATGGGAGCATCTGCCGGTCTACGAGGACGGCAAGCAGATCATCTACTCCGTGACGGAGACGCTCTCCTACGATAAGTACAAGAAGAGCGGCGACGATCGGCTGCTGCCGGCCAAGGAAGGCAAAGACGATAAACCGGGCGATAGCGGAACGATCACCATCACGAACAAGTACGATGAGGATTCCGACCTGAACTACAAGTTCACCTTCTACAAGCGCTGGGAGGGCGAACAGCTGCCCGAGATTGACTGGAAGCTCTACGACTCGAACGGCAACGTGGTGAAGAAACTCTTCGACGTGAACAAGAAGAGCAACCCGTGGGAGTACAAAGGCTGGTTCCCGGACTATGTGGACTACTACGTTGTGGAAGAAGTGCCGGCGGGCTACAAGGTGCGCTACGAGAACGTGGGCACGCACGCCGACGTGACCGACCGCTGCTACAACGGTGGTACGATCGTCAACTACAAGGTGCCCAAGACGGGCGACGGCGCAAAGCCGGTTCTGTGGATCGGATGCGTGCTGGCCGGCCTGGCCCTGCTGGGCGGCGTGGTATACACCCGCAAGCGCAGGAAAAACGGATAACCCTTTAAGGAACGGTTAAACACTTATACACTGCAAACAGGCCATATCAGGCAGCTGGTATGGCCTGTTTTGCGAAAGGAGAACGGCAATGGACCAACAGCCAAAGCGGCGGAGAAGAAGAAAGCGCCGCCGCCGAAGCATTCTCTGGGACCGGATTCGGTCCCTGGGTTCGACTGTGGGCTTGTTGCTGACCACCCTTTTTGAACTAATCGGCTACGGTCTGGACCTTATCGCTGCCCAGATAAGCACGCGATCAATGCGGAAGCAGCCGACGCGGCGGAGAAAAAGGCGCAGACGCATCCGCTGGGAGCGGGTGTTCGTTCTGGGCATGGCGCTGCTCCTGCTGTTCTTCGGTCTCTTTCAGCTGATCGGCTACGGCATGGACTTTGCTGCCTCCCGCAGGAACACACAGGAGCTGCGGAATCTGTACCAGTCCGCGCCGACGGATGAGCCCGAAGCGCCGGAAATGCCTGAAGCGTTAACCGAAACGCTTTTGATGTTCGAAGACGCGCCGACCGCCGTGCCGATGGCGGAGATGCCGGAAGAGACGCCCCTGCCGACCGAAGCGCCGGACGCGGCTGCAAAGATGCAGACGCCGGCGCCCACAAAGACGCCCGTACCGCGCCTGCCCGGCACCGGCTACCCGGGCAATCCGAACCGGAAGATCAGCAGCCGTTTCCGGACGCTGCGCAAGGAAAACCGGGACATCATGGGCTGGCTGAACATCCACCGGATGTTGGATGAGCCGGTGGTGCAGCGGGATAACGTCTTTTATCTGGACCACGACGCGCTGCGCGAGAGCAACACAAACGGCGCACTGTTCCTGGATTCCGGCATCAGCCTTAAAAACCGGCCGTACACCTATGTCATCTACGGCCACAACATGAAGACCGGCGCCATGTTCGGCTGCCTGCGCAATTACGAAAACATCGACTTCTACCGCAATTATCCGTTTATTACCTTCGATACGATGTATGAAACGGGGCGCTATGCAGTTTTCGCCGTGGGCAATATCGCCACGGAGGAGCAATACCGGGATTATCTGGATCTCTATGCCCTGCGCTCCACGAGCATACCGGAGCGGAAGGCGGGCATTGATTCGCTGATCGCCATATCCATGCACACCTGCACGATCGACGTGCAGCCAGACGATCAGCTGCTCATACTGGTCACCTGTGTGGAGAACGACGATTACCGGCGCGTGGTGGCCGCACGCCGTGTGCGCAATGGCGAGATGGAGTCGGACCTGAAGGCAATGGCGGTGAGAAGCCGGAAACGATGAGGACGTGCTGACAAAGCGCACTCGCATTGCTTTCCTGCTTGAAAAGCATGGATATCCGGACAAAGGAGGATGAGAGATATGCTGACGATCGATGCGCTGCGCGCCTGGGGCGCGAACGTGGACGAGGGCCTGGCGCGTTGCTGTGGAAACGAGGCCTTCTATCTCCGACTTTCCGGTATGGCCGCGGCAGACGGAACTTTTGCCCGCCTGGAGGAAGCGCTGGAAGCGGAGGACTATTCCGCCGCCTTTGAGGCGGCACACGCCCTCAAGGGCATGCTGGCCAATCTGGCGCTCATGCCCTGGCTTACGCCCGTTAGCGAAATGACTGAGCTGCTGCGTGGGCGGCAGAAGGCGGACTGTGCGGCGCTTCTTTCCGAGGCGCGGCACCAGCACGACGTGTTTGTGGCCCTTTGCAGGGGCTGAGCGATGAAAGACGGTTTACCTCCCCTCTCCGGGGAGGTTTTTTGTTTTCTGCCCTTGCAAACCGAAGAACTGAGGAGTATGCGGATAAATGAGCCGGGCATATGCAGTGATCGGTAAGACCTTTTCGGCTGCGTGCCGAAAGGCGGAGAATTCGAAGAATTCTGACATCTGTCAGGCGGCGGACGCTCCCGAAGGGGCGTCCTTATTTCTTGAGGCCGGAATGCAAGTAGTCAGTACAGCGTTGACAAGAAATAACTAAAATTGTTATTATACTGATATGATTTGACAAATTTATTCTATACTGAAGTAGGAGAGAATGCATGTCGGTTCCAAAGCTGATCGGCCGTGCGGCTGTTTTGACAGGGCTCCTTTTGATGCTCTGGGTCGGCGTGAGCGCCAACTCGCAGGACGCCGTATGGCCGGAGCGCGGGAAAAGCTCCAAATCGAACGGCAAGCTGGTGCTGGATGTCACGCACATGGAAGACGGGTACGTGATGGCGGGCGTCAAGAAGCAGAGCAAGAAACGCCTCAAGCTGCGCATCACCAAGGGCAAGGAGACGCTGACCTACGACCTCAACAACAAGGGGGAGATGGAGGTCTTTCCTTTGCAGATGGGCAGCGGCAAGTACTCGGTCTCCCTGTTTGAAAATGTCTCCGGCAAGAAGTATTCCCAGGCGGGCAAGATTTCCATCTCGCCGAAGCTGACGAGCGAGGACGCGGCGTTCCTCGCACCCAACCAGTACGTGAACTACACGCGCCTGTCGGCGGCCGTCGCCAAGAGCGACGAGCTGTGCGCGGGAAAGAGCGGGCAGGACGCGGCCCAGGCGGTGGTGAACTTCATGAAGTCGAGCTTCATGTACGATTACATCCGGGCAGCGACGGTCACGGCGGGCATGCTGCCGGACATCGACGGGAGCTTCGAGAAGCGGATGGGCATCTGCCAGGATCTGTCGGCGATTACCTGCTGTCTCATGCGGGTGGCGGGCGTGCCGTGCAAAATGGCGATCGGCTACGCGGACAAGCAGTATCACGCGTGGACGCTGATCGTGGTGGACGGCAAGGAGAAATTCTTCGATCCGACAGCGGCGATTTCAGCCATCGCGAAGCCGCGCACTTACACCATAGAGCGAATGTATTGATGCGGGAGGAACAAAACCATGGCGAAGAAGGACAAGGGACTGACCGGTGCGGAACTGAGCGGATTCTGCGGGCAGGTGGGGATCATCCTGAACGCGGGCATCCCCCTGTATGACGGCATGGAGACGCTTGCCGAGAGCGCCGCGGCGGATACGCACGGCGCGCTTTACGCGGAGCTCAGCCGCAGGGTGAACGAGACGGGATCGCTGTACGAGGCGATGAAGGACGACGCGCGCTGGCCGGCCTATCTGCGCGAGATGGTGGGCATCGGGGAGCGTTCCGGCCAGCTGGAGCACGTGATGGAAGGCCTGAAGCAGCATTACGCGAGAGAGGAACGCGTGCGCCGCACGGTGGTAAACGCGGTCACCTACCCGCTCTCCCTGGGCGTCATGCTGGTCGTCATCGTCTTCATCATGCTGGTGCGGGTGCTGCCCGTCTTCCGGCGGGTGCTCTCCAGCATGGGCACGGGCGCAGGCGCGTCCGGCAGTGCGCTCATCAGCCTGGGCACGGCGCTGGCGTGGGTCGTGCTGGTCCTCGTCGGCCTCGCGCTGCTGTTTGTCATCGTGCTGGCGGCGCTGATGCGGACGCGGCACAGGCACAAGACGATCCGGTTCCTGATCCGTCATTTCCCGCCGGTCCGCAGGCTGCTGGACAAGCTGTCGGCCTCGCGCGTGGCGGGCATCCTGTCCATGATGCTGGGCAGCGGCTTCCCGCTGGAGGAGGCGCTGGCCATGACGGAAGGCGCGATTGCGGACGAGACGGCCGCGGGCAAAGTGCAGGGCATCCGGGAAGCGCTGGAGCGCGGCGATTCCTTCGCGGACGCGATCGCGCAGGCGAAGCTGTTTGACGAGCTGCAGAACCGCATGGTGCGCGTGGGCGTGGCCGCGGGCCGCGAGGACCAGGTGATGGCCGAAATCGCGCAGCAGACGGAAGAGGAAGCCGAGGAGGGCATCGCGCGCCTGGTCGGGATTATCGAGCCGACGCTGGTGGCGCTTCTGTCCGTGGTCATCGGCGCGATCCTGCTGGCTGTGATGCTGCCGATGGCGGGCATCCTCAGCAGCATGATGTGACAAGCGAGGGGAATTCCGGTGAAGAGAGACTTGCTGAAGGCGGCGGTCATCCTCGCGGCGCTGGCCGGCTGCTGGCTGCTGCTGGGGCGTATCGGGAACGCCCAGCGCAGCGGCGAAACCGACCTCGTGCGCACGGCCGTCAAAAACGCCGCGCTGACCTGCTATGCCGTGGAGGGCGCGTATCCGGATGACGTTTCTTATCTGGAAGAGCATTACGGCCTCTCCTATGACGAAGAAAACTACTACGTCCGCTATGAAGCGTTTGCGGCCAACCAGCTGCCCGAGATCCGGGTGATGGAGAGGGGGTCGGAGGAATGGTGAGACGGAATCACGCCATCTCCGGCCTGTTCGTCTTCGTGCTGCTGGGCATCTTTGCGGTGCTGTCCGTGCTGATGGTGCTGCTGGGGGCGCAGGTTTACCGCAGCGTCGTGCTGCGCGCGGAAGCGCACAACGGGGACCGGCTGCTGCCGGCGCTCGTCCGGCAGGCTGTTCGCGCGGGAGACGAGGCGGGGACGGTGCGCGTGGCGGACGAGGACGGCCTGCCCGTGCTGGAGGTGGCGGACACCTACGACGGCGAACGGTACCTCCTGCGCCTGTACGCATGGGAGGGGGAGCTGTACACCTCTTATATGGACGAGGCGGACGGCTTTGCGCCGGAGGACGGCGAGGCCCTGTTCGCCGTTTCCGGCTTTGTGCCGGCTGTGGAAGACGGCATGGTCCGCGCCGTGTGGACGGATGCGGAGGGACGGACGAAGGAAACGCGCGGACGGCTTTACGCGGCGGGCGGGGAGGCGCAGCCATGAACAGACGGACACAGGGCAACGCCCTGCTGACGGAGCTGATGATCGCCATCGCCTTTTTCATGCTGTGCATCTCGGTGCTGATCCAGGTCTTCGCGGGCGCCAGCCGCATGAGCGCGACGGCGGGACGGATCACCGCGGCGCTGGATGAAGCCCAGAGCGTGGCGGACGCCCTGCTGGCGGCAGAGGACAGGGAAGCGCTGCTGAAAGCCGAAGGCTTCAGCCTGGCGGACGGGAGAGACTGGACACGCACGGGCGCGGAGTACACGCTCGGCGTGGCCCTCGCCGAAGAGCAGACGGAGCAGGGCTGCCTGGTCACCGGCCGGGTCTATGCCGGCGACGGGACGCAGGAGCTGCTGTCCCTGCCTCTGGCCGTGTATAAAGGAGGGCAGCCATGACAAAGCGCGGAAATCTCGCGATCGGGCCCGGCGCGGCCAGCCTGATCCTGGTGAGCGTGGTGCTGAGCCTGACCGTGCTCGGCATGCTGTCGCTGATGGGCGCAAAGAACGACCTGCGCCTGGCAAGCCGCAGCGCGCAGGTGACCGCTTCCGTCTACGAGCTGAACGCACAGGCGGAGCGCGCCCTTTCGCGGCTGGACGCGCGCGCGCACGCGGCGCTGGCGGCCGGCGGGCAGCTGCAGCCGGAGGACGGCGAGGTGATTGACGGCGGGAACGCGGCGGCGGACTTCAGCCTGACGGACGGCGTGAGGACGCTGACGCTGACGGCCGCCCTGCCCCGCACGGCGGAGGAACACGCGGCGTGGCGGGTTCACCGGCTGGCAGTGGAAACGGAGGAAGAGGAATGGAACTGATTGAGCTGCTGCAGAAGGCCTTTGCGCTGGGCGGTTCGGACATCTTCATCGTGCCCGGCGCGCCGGTGACCGCCAAGGTCAAGGGGGATTTTACGCCCCTGACGGAAGGGCGGATGAAGCCGTCCGACACGGTGCAGCTGGTCGCCACCGCCTACAGCCTGGCCCGGCGGGAGCAGACCGTCCTGGAGGAAAACGGGGACGACGACTTCTCCTTCGCGGTGCCCGATCTCAGCCGGTTCCGGTGCAACGTCTACCATCAGCGCGGCACGCTGGCCGCGACGCTGCGCATGGTGACCTTCGGCCTGCCCGATCCTTCCGCCCTCGGCATCCCGGAGAGCGTCATCCGCCTGGCGGACACGCGCAGCGGCCTCATCCTCGTGACGGGTCCCGCGGGCAGCGGCAAGAGCACGACGCTTGCCTGCCTGGTGGACAGGATCAACAGCACGCGCGGCGGGCACATCGTGACGGTGGAGGACCCCATCGAATTCCTGCATTCCCACAAGAAGTCCATCGTAAGCCAGCGCGAGGTGCCGGGCGACGCGCCCACCTTCGCGCGCGCCCTGCGCGGGGCGCTGCGCCAGGCGCCGGACGTCATCATGCTGGGTGAAATGCGCGACCTGGAGACGATCCGCACGGCCATCACGGCGGCGGAGACGGGCCACCTGGTGCTCTCCTCCCTGCACACGATCGGCGCGGCCAAGACGGTGGACAGGATGATCGACACCTTCCCGGCGGAGCAGCAGGCGCAGATCCGCGTCCAGCTGGCCATGGCGCTGCGGGCGGTGGTCTCGCAGCGGCTGGTGCCGAAGAAAAACGGCGGCCAGGTGGCCGTCTTTGAGCTGATGCTCGTCAATCCGGCGGTGCAGAATCTCATCCGCGACGGGCGGACGCACCAGATCGACAACGCGATCGTGGGAGGCGGATCTTCCATGATTTCCATGGACGCGGAGCTGACGCGCCTGTACAAGGCGGGCGAGATCACCCGCGAGGCGGCGCTCAGCTATGCGGTCAGCCCGGAGACGCTGGGCAAGCGGCTGTAAGGAGGGGTTATCTTGGCGGAGACGATCCGCGTGCAGATGATGGGCAGCTTCGCCGTCTACGTGGACGAGCTGCGCATGGATACGCAGCTGGGCAGGAGCAGGAAGAGCGTCAGCCTGATGGAGCTCCTGGTCCTGGAACAGGGCGCGCCGGTTTCCAACGCCCGGGTGTACAGCACCCTCTGGGCGGACGAATCGGCCGGCAATCCGGAGGCGGCGCTCAAGACGCTGGTGAGCCGGATGCGCCAGGCGATGAACGGCGTGGCGCCCGGCTTCGGCGCGTGCATCGTCTCCGACAGGGGCGCCTATCACTGGGAGTGTCCGGCAAACGTCAGCGTGGACGCGCTGGAGATCATGGAACTGCTGGACGCGCTGGAGGGAAATCTCCCCGAGGCGGAGCGCCGCAGGGACATGAACCGGCTGCTGTCCCTGTATACGGGGGACCTTTTGCAGTTCAGCGAGTCGGAGGACTGGCTGATGGCGCGCAAGACCGCGCTGCACAACCGGTATATGGCGGCCGTCTATGCGTGGCTGGACGAGCTGGAGCGGCAGGGGGCGGACGAAGAGGTCTGCGCCGTCTGCCGTACGGCGCTGGAGATCGACCGCTTCGACGACCGCCTGCATATGGCGCTGATCGACGCGCTGGTCCGGCTGAACCGGGCGGGCGACGCGATGACCCAGTACAATCACGCCATCCGCCTCAACACGCGGTATCTGGGGGTACAGCCCTCGGAGGCGCTGCGCGAGTACTACGGGCGCATCACGAGGATGAGCCTGAGGCTGGAAGACGACATGGAGCGCATCCGCGGAGAGCTGGAGGAGACGGAAGCGGGTGAGGGGGCGACGGTGTGCGAATACGGCGCCTTCAAGGAAATCTGCAGCATGCTGATGCGCAACCTGGAGCGCCTGCACGTCTCCACGTTTCTGGGCGTGGTGACGCTGCTGAACGTGGGCGAGGAACCCATGGACAGCATCCGGCAGGACGACCGGATGAACGCGCTGCTGGAAATCCTGCGCTGCAGCCTGCGGCGCAGCGATACGGTGACGCGCTATTCGCCCAATGTGGCGGCCTTCCTGCTGCCCACGGCCAATTACGAGACGGGCAAGCAGGTCATGGAGCGCATCCGCGGGCGGTTCTACCGCAAGTGCCCCAGCTCGGACGTCCGCTTCGATTACCGCCTGACGCCTTTGGGCGGCGGTTCGATGCTGAAAGACAAAATGTAACCGATTATGTAACCCTTATCCGGTATACTGGATTATCCGTCAGATACTGGAGGTGGCCGAATGACAGGGACAGACATGGAAAAGAAGAGCGCATCCCCGAGCGGCGTCCGCATGCGCGCCTTGAACGCAGCGCTGATGGTCGTCGTGCTGGTCGTCTCTGTCCTTCTGCTGTTCTCCAGCTACCACGCGACGCAGGGATATGACCGGATGCGCCTGGCGACGGACCGCTATATCGTCTGCCAGCAAAACGCGGAGCTCTTTCGCGAAGGATCGGATACGCTGACGGCCGACGTGCGCAGCTTCGCCGCGACGGGGGATCCCGCCCACGCGCAGGCGTTCATGGAAGAGATGGAGGTCACCCGCAGCCGGGAACGGGCGTTGGAGGGGATCCGCCAGTACATGAGCGGGGCGGAAACGCTCAATTACCTGTCCAGTGCCCTTGAAAAGAGCAACGCGCTGGTCGGGGTGGAGTTTTACGCCATGCGGCTGACGGCGGCGGGGTACGGCCTGGCGCCGGAGGATCTGCCGGAGGCGGTCTGCAGGCTGGCGCTTTTGCCGGAGGACGCGGCGCTCTCTGCCGAGGAACAGCGCGCGCGTGCGCGGGAGCTGGTCTTCGGCGAGGCCTATGTGGAGCGCAAAAACGAAATCTACAGCGACGTGGACAAGAGTATCAACGCGCTCGTGGAAGAGACGCGGGCGGAGCAGCAGAGCAGCCTGGAGACGCTGAGCAACACGCTGCTGCGCCAGCGCGTGCTGGTCGCGTTGCTGCTGTGCGTGATGTTCGCCGTCATGCTGCTGTTCTCCAGGCTCATGATCGGCCCGCTGGAGCGGTGCGTGAAGCACATCCGGCGCAACGAGACGATCCCGGAGGAAGGGGCGTTCGAGACCCGCTTCCTGGCGAAGACCTTCAACGACTTCTTCCGGCAGAACAGCCGCAACCAGGAGCAGCTCTCCTATTCCGCCACGCACGATGCGCTGACGGGGCTGTACAACCGGGCGGCCTTCGAGGATTTCCGCCGGACGATGACGGAAAAGGACGTCGGCGTGCTGATCGTGGACGTGGACCATTTCAAACAGGTCAACGACACTTACGGACACCACGCGGGGGACGAGACGCTGCGGCGCGTCGCCGCGGTGCTGAAGAGTTCCTTCCGCTCGGAGGACTTTATCTGCAGGACGGGCGGAGACGAGTTCTGCGTCGTCATGGCGCACGCCACCTCCCAGCTGAAAAACCTGGTACGGGACAAGATCGAACGCGCCAACCGCGCGCTTTCGGTGCCGCAGGGCGAATCGCCCGCCGTTACGCTGAGCGTCGGCGTGGCCTTCGGAGACCGGCAGAACGCGACGGAGGACATCTTCAGGGATGCGGACGCCGCGCTCTACGAGATCAAGAACAGCGCGCGCGGCGGTTGCGGTTTTTACGGATCCGGAAAGCCGGAAAAAGCATGAGGAAAGAGAAGTGCCCGGTGCATGAAAGGCGGTGGTGACGCTGTACGGTAAGCGTTACGCGAGGCTGAACAAACGCCTTGCGCTTGTGGTGGACGACGAGGCCGTCAACCGGGAGATGCTGGGCTTCATCCTGCAGGACGATTACGACATCCTGCCCGCCGGGGACGGCAGGGAGGCGATGCGACTCCTGCGGGAGCGGGGGGCGGATATCTCCGTACTGCTGCTGGATCTGCTGATGCCGGTGATGAGCGGCTTTGACGTGCTGCACGAAATGCGGACGCTGGAAGCGGCGCGGGATATCCCGGTCATCGTGCTGACCTCCGAGGCGCGCGCTGAAGTGGAGTGCTTAAAGCTCGGCGCGGTGGACTTCATCAAAAAGCCGTACAACGCGCCGGAGGCCGTTCTGGCACGCGTCAACCGCGTCGTGGAGCTCTTCGAGGACAGGCAGTTGATCGAGGCGGCCGAAAACGACCCGCTGACGGGGCTGTATAACCGCGCGTTCTTCTACGAGTACGCGGGGCAGCGGGACAGGCAGCTTTCCGATTGTGAAATGGACGCCGTGGCGCTGGACATCGACCGCTTCCGCCTGCTCAACGAGATGAACGGGCGCGCCTACGGCGACCGCGTGCTGCGCGCGATCGGCGGGGTTCTCGCCGGCTTTGCCGGGGAACACGACGGGCTTGCGGCCCGGTGCGGGTCGGACCTCTTCTACCTCTACTGCCGGCATCAGGAGAGTTACGAGCCGCTGCGCCGGCGCCTGGGGCAGGTGCTGGACGAACTCAGCGACGCGGTTCGCATCCGCGTCCGCTTCGGCGTATACCCGGCGGCGGACAAAGAGATGGAGATGGAACACCGGTTCGACCGGGCCAAGGCGGCCTGCGACGCGATCCGCGACGACTACAAGCAGTGCGTGAACGTCTACAGCGACGAGCTGCATGCGCGCGAGGTGTACGCGGAGCGGCTGATGAACGACATGGGGGAGGCTATCGCGTCCGGACAGTTCTGCGTGTACTATCAGCCGAAGTTCAACATCCGGGGCGAGGAGCCCGTGCTGTGCAGCGCGGAGGCGCTGGTGCGCTGGCGGCATCCGGAGCTGGGTTTCATCAGCCCGGGCGTCTTTATCCCGCTCTTCGAGCAAAACGGCCTCATCAGCCAGCTGGAACGCCACATCTGGGAGCGCGCGGCCGCGCAGATGCGGGAGTGGAAGGACCGCTTCGGCGTCAGCATCCCGGTTTCCGTCAACGTCTCCCGGATCGACCTGTACGACCCGAACCTCGGCCAGTGGTTTGCGGGGCTCATGGAGAAATACGCGCTCTCCCCGGGCGAATACTGGCTGGAGATCACGGAATCGGCTTATACGGAGGACACCGCCCAGCTTTTGGCGATGGTTTCGGCCCTGCGGGAGGCCGGCTTCAAGGTGGAGATGGACGACTTCGGCTCCGGCTACTCGTCGCTCAATATGCTTTTTATGATGCCGGTGGATGCCCTCAAGCTCGATATGAAGTTCGTACAGAACATCGAAAAGAGCGGTAAGAACCGGGAGATCATCCGCGTGCTGATGAACCTGGCCGGCTGCCTGGGCGTGCCCACCATCGTGGAGGGCGTGGAAGAGCAGGAGCAGGTCGACATGCTGAAGAGCGCGGGGTGCGACATCATCCAGGGCTACTATTTTTCCCGGCCGTTGCCGCCGGAGGAGTTTGAACGCTTCATCAAAGGAGGAAAAGAGGAATGCTGACGATCGATGCGCTGCGCGCCTGGGGCGCGAATGTGGACGAGGGGCTGACGCGCTGCTGCGGAAACGAGGCCTTCTATCTCCGCCTGGCCGGCATGGCCGCGCAAGACGGGAATTTTGCCCGCCTGGAGGAAGCGCTGGGGGCGGAGGATTACTCCGCCGCCTTCGAGGCGGCGCACGCGCTCAAGGGCGTGCTGGCCAACCTGGCGCTGACCCCGTGGCTTGCGCCCGTTTCCGAGATGACGGAGCTGCTGCGCGGGCGGCAGAAGGCGGACTGCGCGGCGCTTCTTTCCGAGGCGCGGCGCCAGCGGGACGCGTTCGTGGCCCTGTGCAAAGGCTGAACGGCGATAAAAGGCGGTTTTCCTCCCCTTTCCGGGGAGGTTTTTTCGTCAAGATCTCTTCCGGGTGCGTTCATGCGGATGCCACAATCGCATGGCATAATGGGCGAACCGACAGGAGGTGAGCCTGATGAAAAATGAAACGATTGCAGCCGCTTTGGCTTTTGTAATGCTGTGTGTGCTGGTGCTTTTCGGCGACGCGTACGGTGGCTCAGGCACCGCGGATGCCGAGACCGTATGGACGGCGGAGATCACGCTTACGGGCGATACGGCAGAGTGGACGGGCGACGGCGTGACGCTGGAAGACGGGGTACTGACCCTGGGCGGGAGCGGAACCTACCGCCTGACGGGCACGTGGCAGGAAGGCCGCATTGTCGTGGAGGCCGGGAAGAAGGGCTACGTGACGCTCGTGCTGGACGGGCTGGACGTGACGAGCAGCACGGGCAGCGCGCTGGAGATCGCCTCCTGCAGCCGGGTGACGGTTTTGACGGCCGAAGGCTCCGAAAACCGCCTTAAAAGCACGGCGCAGGGGGACGACGCAGCCTCCGCCCTGGTTACCAAGGCGGATTTGCTGCTGGACGGCGCGGGCAGCCTGACGCTGGTGAGCGCGGGCAAACACGGCGTGCAGGCGGCCGACAGCCTGACCGTCAGCGGCGGGACGCTGGCAATCGAAGCCGCGAAGGCAGGTCTGCGCGCCAACGACTTCATCCGCATTACGGGCGGCGGGATTTCCGTCACGGCCGGGGAAGACGGCCTCCATGCCGACGGAGACGAGAGCAAGCCGGATACGGGGTGGATCGAAATTGCGGGCGGCAGTCTCGTCATCTGCGCGGGGGACGACGGCGTGCATGCGGAAACGAAGCTGACGGTCTCGGGCGGCAGCCTCACCGTGACGGAAAGCTACGAGGGCCTGGAGGCGGAGGAGATCGTCATCCTGGGTGGGGACATCGACGTCACCGCGGAGGACGACGGCATGAACGCCGCCGCCGCGGGGAGCTCCGCGGAACCGGATTTTGCCGGCGGAGAGCGGGCTGGGATGCCGGAAGGCGCAAAGCCGCCTGAAGGGATGGAGCCGCCGGAGGGCATGGAACCTGCGGAAGGGATGGAGCCGCCCGGGGGTATGGACTTCCCGCAGGGTGCAGGCCCGGAAAAGGGCGGGCAGCCGGGGGACTTTGCGCCGGGCGAAGGCGCGAAGGAGACGGACAGCACGTCGGCAGCCCCGGCGCTCCTGCGCATTTCGGGCGGGACCGTGCGCGTGCACGCAGGCGGAGACGGCCTGGATTCCAACGGGGACCTCGTCATTGAGGGCGGAACCGTCGTCGTGGACGGGCCGTCCGAATCCATGAACGGCGCGCTGGATTCCGGCAGCGAAAACGGCGGAAGCCTGATCGCCTCGGGCGGAACCGTGCTGGCCGTCGGCGCCTCCGGCATGGACGAGTGCTTCGGGGAAGACTCGGCGCAGGTTTCCTTCCGGTACGCGGGGCTCGCCTTCGAGGCGGGGGACGTGATCCGCGTTTCTCTTTCGGACGGTACGGTGCTCTTTGAGCATACGGCGAAGGACAGCGGGGACTCCGTCGTCTTCTCCTCGCCGGAGCTGGAGGAGGGACAGACGGTCATCCTGCAGGTGGGGGAGGAGGAGACGGAGATCCAGCTGACCGGCCGGACGACGAGCGCGGGACAGAGCGCCGGCTTTGCGGGCAGGATGGGTCACCGAAGGTAAAACAGGATCTCTGGGCGGCTGCTGCGCGGCAGTTTCATATAATTTGCGTCATACGGGATAAAACGGCCGGGGCTCCGCGTCCCATGGTTGAAGATCCCGCACAAGGCGGCCTCCGTGCCGGAGGGCGCGCAATCCAAAGCGGGATCAGGGAGGAAAAAATGAAAAAGCTGTTTGCAATGCTCTTCGTGCTTCTGATCGCCCTTTCAGCGTGTGGCCTTGCGGATACGGAAATCACGGCGCAGGGCAGCGCTGTGCTCACCGCCGACCCGGATCTGGCGCGCGTATCCTGCGGCGCCAATGTGCGCGCCGGCAGCGTGGCACAGGCGCAGCAGAAGGTCACGGCCGTGATTGAACAGGTGACGGCGCGGCTGGAGGCGCTCGGGATCGCCAAAGAGGACATCGTGACCGACTATTACGGCTACTACCCGGTCTACGATTACAGCGACCCGCAGGGCGAGCCGGAGATCACCGGCTATCAGGCGAACCACTCGCTGGTCGTGACCTGCCGGGACGTCTCCATGCTGGACGAGGTCGTCAGCGCGATGTCGGACGGCGGCATGACGGAGTTCAACAGCATCGCCTTCGACTGCACAGGCCGGCACGAACTGTACCTGGAGGCGCTGAAGCGGGCCGTGGAAGCGGCGCGGGAGAAAGCCGGCGTTCTGGCGGCCGCCTCCGGCCTTACGCTGGGGAAGACCGAGAAGGTGACGGAGAACGCCGTGTACGATACGGTATACGAGGGCGCCTCCACGGACGCGGCGATGGAAAGCAAGCGCGCGCAGGGCACGGGCATCCGCAGCGGCAGCGTGAACGTCGCCGCCAGCGTCACCGTGCAGTTTGAGGCGAGATAACGCCATCTTGCACTTGTCTCCATGCGCATGAAAATGGTATAATTCCCCGTATCTTGCCGCAAGAGACGGGAGGAAGACGCATGGACAAAACGCAAATCCCCGCGCTGTTCGGAAACGCGGTCTTCGGAGACAGGGAAATGCGACGCAGGCTGCCCAAGGAGCTGTACCGGCGGCTGCACGGCTGCATAGAGACCGGGGTGGAACTGGATGCCGAACTGGCGGGCGCCGTCGCCTGCGCCATGAAGGAGTGGGCTGTGGAAAACGGCGCCACGCACTACACCCACTGGTTTCAGCCGCTGACGGGAACGACGGCGGAAAAGCACGATTCTTTCATCAGCCCGGACGGGGACGGCGGCGTCATTATGGAGCTGCGGGGCAAGGAGCTTATCCGCGGCGAGCCGGACGCTTCTTCCTTCCCTTCGGGCGGCATCCGCGCGACCTTTGAGGCGCGCGGCTATACAGTCTGGGATGTGACCAGCCCGGCCTTCCTCTACGACAACGGAGGAACCCGCACGCTGTGCATCCCGACGGCTTTCTGCGCCTATACGGGCGAGGCACTGGACGAGAAGACGCCGCTGCTGCGGGCGATGGAGGCCGTCAGCCGCCAGGCCGTCCGCGTACTCCGCCTCTTCGGGGACACCGAAACGCGGCGGGTCATCCCCTCCGTGGGCGCGGAGCAGGAGTACTTCATCGTGGACGAGGCGACGTACAAGCGCCGCAAGGACCTGATCTTTACGGGCCGCACGCTCTTCGGCGCCATGCCGCCCAAGGGGCAGGAGATGGAGGACCACTACTTCGGCGCGATCAAGGAGCGCGTGGCGGCCTTCATGCGGGAGGTCGACCTGGAGCTCTGGCGGCTGGGTATCCCCGCCAAGACGGAACACAACGAGGCGGCGCCCGCCCAGCACGAGCTGGCCAGCGTGCACACGACGGCCAACGTGGCCTCCGACCAGAACATGCTGGTCATGAACGTGATGAAGAAGGTGGCCAGGCGGCACAACCTCGTCTGCCTGCTGCACGAAAAGCCCTTCGCCGGCGTCAACGGCAGCGGAAAACACGACAACTTCTCCCTGCAGACGGACGGCGGGCGCAACCTGCTGGACCCGGGCCGCGACCCGCAGGCCAATACGGAGTTTTTGCTCTTCCTCACCGCGGTGCTGAAAGCAGTGGACGAATACGCGCCGCTGCTGCGGCTCTCCGCCGCGACGCCGGGCAACGACCACCGGCTGGGCGGGGACGAGGCGCCGCCGGCGATCCTCTCCGTCTTCCTGGGCGACCAGCTGACGGCGGTGGTGGAGCACATCATCCGCGGCAGCGACGAGCAGGTGCCCAGCTTCTCGGAGATGAGCGTGGGCGTTTCCACCCTGCCGCACATCCGCAGGGACGCGACGGACCGCAACCGCACCTCGCCCTTTGCCTTTACCGGCAACAAGTTCGAGTTCCGCATGGTGCCCTCCACCGCGTGCATCGCGGACGCGAATACCGTGCTGTGCACCATCGTGGCCGAGTCCCTGTGTGAATTCGCCGACGAGCTCGAGCAGCAGGAGGATCCGGCGGCAGCCGTCCCGGCGCTGCTGCAGCGGGAGCTGACGGCGCACCAGCGGATCATCTTCAACGGCAACGGCTATACGGAGGACTGGATCGCGGAGGCGGAGCGGCGGGGGCTGCCCAACATCCGCACGATGGTGGACGCGATCCCGGCGTACCTTTCGCAGGACACGACCGCGCTGTTCGCGCGCCACGGCGTGTATACGGCCAAGGAGCTGGCGGCGCGCGCCGACGTGGCCTGGGAGCAGTACGCCAAGGTGATCAACATCGAGGCGCTGACCATGATCGACATGGCCGGCAAGGAGATCCTGCCGGCGGTGGTGCGCTGGACGGGCGAGGTGGCCCGCGCTGCCAACGCTGTAGCCGAAGCCGGAGCGGACGCCTCCGCGCAGAAGGAGCTGCTGGAGCGCACGTGCATCCTGCTGCGGCAGGCTACCCGCGCGCTGTCGGAGCTGCAGGAGAAGCAGTCGAGAATCACGAAGCTCTCCGGCGCGGCGCGCGCCGCGGCCTGCAGGGACGAGATCCTGCCCGCGATGACGGTGCTGCGCGCCCCCATGGACCTGCTGGAGGGCATCTGCGATGCCGGCGTCTGGCCCGTCCCGGGTTACGACGAGCTGCTGTTTAACGTGTAACGGAAAAGACCGGCTCTCCCCTTGCGGGAGAGCCGTGCTGTAAACCCGATTGACGGACCGGGGGAAAGCTGTACGACATGAGAAACGACGGAAAAAACCGCGGAAGGCTGCTGCCCGCCGCGCTGCTGATTCTGGCCTTCGCCACGAGCGTGGCCGCGTATGCGCGCCTGGGCAGGCATTACCCGGACGCGGACCTGGCCAGTGAGATGGTGCTCTCCGACCTTTTGAACCGGGAGGGCCGCCTCGTCACGGACAGCTGGTATTACTCCAGCGAGCTGCGCGTGGTCAGCCCCGTGCCCCTCTACCAGCTGGGGCTTGCGCTGTTTTCCTCGTGGCACGCAGCCCGCGTCTTCGCGGTTTCGGTGATGCTGGCCCTGACGCTGGCCTGCTTCCTGTACATGGCGCGATCGTGCGGCCTCGCCGCGGGCGGGCTTTACGCCGCCGCGGTGCTGGCGCTGCCCTTTACCCGCGTCTATGCCGAGTTTTCGGTATACGGCTGCTACTATTCGGTCTTCCTCGGCATCATCTTTCTGCTGCTGGGCCTGCTCATGTGCATGGACAGGGAGAAGGGGCGCGTGCGGCGGCTCGCACTCATAGCGGCTTTGTCCCTCTGGGGCGGTCTGGCGGGCGTACGGCTGCTGATGATGTTCGCCCTGCCGCTGGGGCTGGCGCTCGTATGGGAAGGGCTGCACGCGCTGCGCGGGGAGAAGGAGCTGTCCTTGGCGCTGCGCTCCCTGCCGCTTTGGCAGCTGGCGGCGGCCGGGCTCAGCTTCGCGCTGCTGCTGGCAGGCTTCGTCCTCAACACCCGTTTGCTCTCGCGCTTTTTCACCTTTGACAGCTACGGCGCTACACGCATTCTGGAGCCGGACGCCGAGATTTTGACCTATCAGTTTACGGAGGCGGTCGAATTCTTCGGCTTCCGCGAGGCGTCGCGGCTCCTTTCGCTGCGCGGGCTGCTCAGCCTGCTTTCCCTTGCGGTAACGGCCTTCGCCTTCGCTTCTCCTGCAGCCGCGCTGCGGGAGGAGGAGGGCGTGTTTACGCCGTCGCGAATCCTGGCCGGATACGCGCTGTTTGCCGCCCTCTGCGGCATCGGTGTCAACCTTTCCACAGGGAACTTCGGCTGCCAGTACTACCTGCCGGGGCTGCTTGCGATGATCGCTGTGCTGGACCGGCGCATTGACCGCGCAAATCTGCCGCGCCCGCTCGTGCGGCTGCTGGGCCTCATCTTCGTGGGCGTCTTCGCGCTGAACGCGGCGGTGTACGTGCGGGAGGATCTGGCGCACCGCGCGACCGACCAGGAGCAGGCGGCCGCCTGGCTGCAGGACGCGGGCCTTCGGCAGGGATACGCTACCTTCTGGAACGGTGCGAACCTGACGCAGGCGACGGACGGCGCGCTGGAGGTCTGGGTGCTGGAGGAGCCGACCTATTCCGACGGCTGGCGCAGCCTGAAGCTCAACGCGTACCTGCAGGAGAAGCGGCACTTTGCCGAGGACCCGCAGGGGGAGGTGTTCGTCTATCTTTCGCCGGAGGAGGCGCTGAACGCGCCGCGCTGGGCGGACGCGGCGCACCTGGCGCACGCGGACGACTGGGGCAGCGTCTACCGCTACGAAAGTGCCGCTGCGCTGAAAGAACTGCTTGACACGCCCGTGTGATATGGATATAATACCCGTTGTGAATTGAAAAGATCTGTGCCATAGACAGCCGGTCGCCCAGTGCGATAAGGTTTACCGCCGGCCGAGGCGCGAGACTCAAATGATATTGTGTCCCTGCGCCCAGCGCAGGGATTTTCTTTTCCGGATCCGTACGGAAAGGAGGAACATACCAATGTCTGCGAATTTGGAAGCCAAAAAGGCAGTCGTCGCTGAGATCGAGGAGAAGATCGAGAAGGCGCAGTCCATCACCATCGTGGAGTACAAGGCGCTCACCGTCGAGGCCATCACGGCCCTGCGCGCGAAGTGCCGTGCCGCCGGTGTCGATTACTGCGTGCTGAAGAACACCATGGTCCGCCGCGCGATGGCCAACAAGGGCATCGAGATGGATCAGAAGATCCTGGAGGGCCCCAACGCCTACATCTTCAGCAACAACGACCCCATCTCCGGCCCGAAGCTCGTCAAGGAGTTCATCGCCGCCGCGGAGAAGGACAAAAAGGTGTCCGCCCTCACCATCAAGGGCGGTTACATGGACGGCGCTGTGCAGAGCGTGGAAGAGATCAAGGCCCTGGCCGACATCCTGCCCCGCGAGCAGCTCATCGCCAAGATCATGGGCGCACTCAATTCCCAGGCGACCGCGCTGGCCTACATCATCAAGGCGATTGCCGACAAGAAGGCCGAAGCCGGCGAACAGTAATCAGAAATTATCCTAATCATTACAGGAGGAAAGAATCATGGAAATCAATGAGATCGTATCCGCGATTGAGAACCTTACCCTGATCCAGGCGAGCGAGCTCGTCAAGGCTCTCGAAGAGAAGTTCGGCGTTACCGCCGCTGCCCCCGTTGCCGCCGCTGCCGGCGGAGCTGCCCCGGCCGCTGCTGCCGAGGAGAAGACCGAGTTCGACGTCGTGCTCACCGGCTTTGACGCCGCCAAGAAGGTCGCCGTCATCAAGGCCGTCCGCGAGGTCGTTTCCGGCCTGGGCCTGAAGGAAGCCAAGGACATGGTCGAGGGCGCGCCCAAGACCCTGAAGGAAGGCGCCTCCAAGGACGAAGCCGAGGAGATCAAGAAGAAGCTGGAAGCTGCCGGCGCCACCGTCGAGATCAAGTAATTCCGCTTGTTCAAACAAAGCACTTTCGCACCCTGCGAAGGTGCTTTTTTCATACCCCTGCCCCAATCGGCCGAGAATTCCGCAATCTGCCGTCACACCTTTGCCACAATGTGCTGGTACAATACGGCCATTCCAACAAAGGAGGACACCCTGATGAACACAAAGAAAATTTTCGCGCTGCTGACGGCGCTTGCAATGCTGCTGACAAACTTTACCGCCCTGGCGGAAGGATCGGCGCCCCCGGCCATGCCGGAGGGAATGGGACAGCCGCCCGAGAGGACCGGCGAGGGCCCCGGCGGAACGCCGCCGGATGGAATGCCCGGGAATCCGCCGGACGGCATGGGCGGCCCCGGCGGTATGCCCGGCGGCAGCAGCCGGCCGGAGAGCTACGACGCGGTGAACACGTACGCGGAGGACGCGGACATCACGGATGAAACCCTCGAATCGACCGGGACGGACGAAAACGCCGTGCTGGTGACGGACGGCTCCGTCACGCTGGAAAACGTCACCGTGAAGCGCACCTCCGATGACAGCACGGGCGGCGACAGCGCCAGCTTCTACGGCGTGGGCGCAGCGCTTCTTGTGACGGGCGGCACGCTTACCGTGTCGAATTCCGAGATCGTGACGGACGCCAGGGGCGGCGCGGGCGTCTTCGCTTACGGCGAGGGCACGGCGGTCGTGACGGACACGACGATTTCGACCGCGCAGGACACCTCCGGCGGCATCCACGTGGCGGGCGGCGGCACGCTGTACGCGAAGAACCTGACCGTGACGACTGAAGGCGGCAGCTCGGCCGCGATCCGTTCCGACCGCGGCAGCGGCACCTTGGTGGTGGACGGCGGCAGCTACACGTCGAACGGACAGGGCAGCCCGGCCGTCTACGTCACGGCGGACATCACCATCCACGGCGCCGACCTCACGGCCACGGGCTCCGAGGCGCTGTGCCTGGAGGGCCTCAACACCGTGCGCCTCTACGACTGCAACCTGTCCGGCGACATGCCCGACCAGGAGCAGAACGACAACACGTGGACGGTCATCCTCTACCAGAGCATGTCGGGCGATTCCGAGGTGGGCGAGGGACGCTTTGAGATGGTGGGCGGCAGCCTGACCTCCGCAAACGGCGGCCTCTTCTACACCACCAACACGGAGAGCGAGTTCGTCCTCTCCGGCGTGCAGATCAAGGCGGCGGAGGACAGCGAATACTTCCTGCGCTGCACCGGCAACAGCAACCGGCGCGGCTGGGGGCAGACGGGCGCAAACGGCGCGGACTGCACCTTCACGGCCATCGCCCAGGAGATGGACGGCGACGTCATCTGGGACAGCATCTCGACCCTGAACCTGTATGTGACCGGTGGCAGCGTGCTCAGGGGCGCAGTCATCGACGACGAGAGCTGCGCCGGCACCGGCGGGGACGGCAGCTGCACGCTGGTCATCGACGAGGGCTCCACGTGGGTGGTCACCGGGAACAGCACCGTGACCAACCTCTCGTGCGCGGGCACCATCCGGGACGCGGCGGGCAACGCCGTATCGATCGTTGACGCGGACGGTGCGGTGCTTGCGGAAGGCACCAGCGAGTACACGGTCACGGTGAACGATTACTCCACCGCCTGCGATCTCTCCGGCGCGGGCAGCGCGGCCTCCTGGAGCGAAACGCTCTTTGCGGCGGACTGAGTTGAAGATAAAAAGCGGGCCCCGCATCTGCG
The DNA here is from genome assembly GCA_902781095.1 of uncultured Eubacteriales bacterium. Taxonomy (GTDB): domain Bacteria; phylum Bacillota; class Clostridia; order Christensenellales; family Aristaeellaceae; genus Ventricola. The sequence goes on along the minus strand of CACZHW010000004.1, from coordinate 91,647 downwards.
GGGCCCGCGCATTGCCGCTGCGCGGCTTACAGGAACTCCGGGAACGCCTCTTCAAACCGGGCCTGGGCGCTGCGCATGGCCTGCTGCGGCGTCATGGCGCCGCTGAGGGCGTTTTTGACGGCGATGCCCAGCAGGCTGATGAACTGCCGCTCGTTGAAGGGGCGGCTGTCCTCCGGCCGCTGGCGGAACCCCCTGGCCGTGCGGAAGTGGTCGCGGACCAGCCGCAGCCAGGGATAGCTGCCCAGCACGTCGTAGTTTTCGTAGGCGGCCATGCTGGGGGCGACGCCGCACAGCAGCCCGGCCGCGGAGGCGACGGGTTCGCCGGTCAGCCAGCGGAGGAAAGCCAGGCTTTCCTTTTTTTTGTGCGAGTGCTTGGAGATGCCCAGCGTGCCGCCGCCGAGCTGCGGGTTGCCGCCGGGCACCATGGCGTAGCCCAGGTTGTCCTGCACCCGGGAGTGATGGCCGACCAGGGGGGCAGCGAAGTTGTTGTAGAGGATGGCCATGGCCGTGTCCCCCTGTGCGAAGGCGCGGGCCGTGTCCGTCCACCAGACGGTTCCTCCGGGCTGTACGCTGTCCTTCAGGCGGATCATCTGCTGCAGGGCGAGGATGCCGGCCTCGCTGTCCAGCCGGATCCGGCCGCTGCCGTCATAGAGATTTTCCTGCAGGGCGAAGAGCCGGCACAGGTATTCGGAGCCGGTGACGCCGGTGGAGCCCAGGGTCAGCGTCGCGCCGTAGGGGACGGGGGAATCCGGGTTCTGCGCGCGGGTGAAGAACTCGGCGATGCGCGCGTACTCGTCAAAGGTGCGGGGCACCCGCAGCTCCTCGTGGCAGCGCTCCTGGTACAGCCGGCGGAAGATCGCGCTCTCGAACAGGTCTGTGCGGTAGAAGAGCATCTGCATGCTGGGCGAGGCCGGCAGGGCGTAGAGCGTCTGCCCGACGCGGCAGCAGCGCTCCGGCGCGCCGCGCAAAAAGGTGGGGAGCAGCGCTTCCGCGCCGGGGTCTATGTCGCAAAGCGGCACGAGGATCTTGTCCGCGAACCAGGAGAGCCAGGTGACGTCCAGCCGGATGATGTCGAAGACGGACTCCCGGCTAAGGCCGGTGTAAACCTCGTTGGTGGCGTCGTAGGAGTAGATGGTGATGTTGACGGGAACGCCGGTCTGCTGTGTGTAGAGGCGCGCCATGCTGCGCAGGGTGGCCGCGGCGGGGCTGTCCAGCGTGACGATGTTGAGCGCCCCGCCCGCAGGCAGGCGGACGGCGGGCGCCGAGAAGGAGCGGAACCCAGCGCCGGGCAGGATGCGCTGCGCGGGAACGTCCTCGCCGCCGAGGATGCGCAGCAGGTCGCCCGCCGCACGGTTGCCGAGCAGGCGGTAATCGAACTCGTACTTGATGAAGTCGGGCTCCGGCAGGGTGAACAGGGGGGAGAGGCAGTAGATGACGGGCCGCGGTTCCGGCAAAAAGACCTGCGCGGTGTCGCGCACCGCGCGGGCGAGTTCCAGCCGGCTGCAGACGATGACGGGATCGGTGTACTGCTGGCAGGCCTGCAGCAGCGCGAGGCGGACGCGCCGCAGGTCTGTCGCGATGGGGTGCACGCTGCAGCCGCCGGCCTCGGCGGCAGCGGTGAAGGCGCGGACAAACGCCGCCTCGTCCGCAAAGCGCAGGCTGGCGGAGACGAGCGTCACGGAGGGGCATCCCTTTTTAAGGACCTGCCCGGCGAGGGCGCGCCCGGCCTCGGCCGTGTCAAAGCCGATGGTGTAGCGGCAGCCGGGCACGGCGTGCTCCACATACAGGACGGCAGGGCCCCCGTCCGGCGCGGCGGCCTGCGCGCTGCGGCAGCGGGAGAACAGGGCGATGCCGCTGACCCGGTCGCTCTGCGCCTCGCGCAGGGCGGCTTCCTCGGCGTCCCGGTCGTCGCTGCGCAGGACGTAGAGGCGGGCGCCGTAGCCGTGGCTCTCCGCGTAAGCGCGGAAACCGGCGAAAAAGTCGGTGTGCCGCTTTTCTTCCAGCGGGGGCACGATGACGCCCAGCATGCGCCCGCTGCCCCGGCGCAGCGCCTTGGCGCGCTCGTTGGGGATGTAATCGAGCAGGCGGCACGCCTCCTCGACCAGGCGGATTTTCTCGCTGGAGACGTTTCCGCGGCCGTTCAGGACGTTGGAAACCGTGCCCTGGGAGACGCCGGCCTGCTTTGCGATATCCTTGATCGTGACCATAAAACCCCACCCTTTGGATCGGATGTTCTCTTTTGTCAGTATAGCATAAAAATGCTCCGGTTCAAAGCGCTTCGTTCCGCCGGCATTTCACGTTTCTGTATTATTGACACGTTTCAATTTAGATGATATACTTTATGCAGCATCCAAATCTGAAAAAGGAGGACTCCCCATGAAAAAGATCCTTGCCCTTGTGCTGGCCGCTGTGATGGTATGCGGTCTTGCAGCCGCTCTGGCCGAGCCGCTGGAGCTGACCATGTACTTCCCCGTCAACGTGGGCGGCGCGGTCGCGCAGCTCATCGACGACATGACCGCCGAGTTTAACAAGGAGAACCCGGACATCCAGGTTCAGGCTGTGTACACCGGCAACTACGACGACACCGTCACGGCCATTCAGACGGCGATCCAGGGCGGCAACGCGCCCGACCTGTTCGTGAGCCTGGCGACCCAGCGCTTCACCATGGACAGCACGAAGATGGCCATGCGGCTGGACGACATCATCGCGGCCGATCCCGAGGGCCAGGCCTTCGTGGACGACTTCATCGACGGCTTCATGCTGGACTCCTATGTGGAGGACGGCGCGATCATCTCCATCCCGTTCCAGCGCTCCACCATGGTGCTCTTCTACAACAAGGACGCCTTTAAGGAAGTCGGCCTGGATCCGGAACAGCCCCCGAAGAACTGGGAAGAGCTGGTGGATTACGCGCAGAAGCTGACCAACGACAAGCGCTACGGCGTCGCCATCGCGCTCAACTCCGGTTCCGCGCAGTGGGCCTTCACCGGCTTCTCGCTGCAGAACTGCACCAACGGCGTCGGTCTGATGAGCGCCGACGGCAAGGAAATCTACTTCAACACGCCCGAGAACGTGGAAGCCCTGCAGCTCTGGCTTGACCTGCAGAACAAGTATCACTGCATGGCGCCCGGCATCGTGCAGTGGACCGACATGCCCACGCAGTTCCTGGCGGGCGAGGTCGCGATGATCTACCACACCACCGGCAACCTCACCAACATCAAGAACAACGCGAACTTCGACTTCGGCGTGGCCTTCCTCCCGGCCGGCAGGCAGTGGGGCGCCCCTACCGGCGGCGGCAACTTCTACATCACCAACGGCATCTCCGAAGAGCGCCAGCAGGCCGCTTGGAAGTACATCAAGTGGATGTGCTCCACGGAGCGCGCCGCGCAGTGGTCCATCGACACCGGCTACGTCGCGACCCGCGAGAGCTGCTACGAGACCCCGGTCCTCAAGGATTACTATGCCTCCTTCCCGCAGGCGCTGGTCGCCTACGAGCAGCTGCCCTACGCGCAGCCGGAGCTGACCACCTACTCCGCCGCGGAAATGTGGCGCATCCTCAACGACAACATCCAGGCTGCCGTCACCGGCGAGATGACCGCCGAGGAAGCGCTGGAGGCCGCCCAGGAGCAGGGCGACGAACTGCTGGACGACTACCGGTAATCACGGGTATCTGCCGCAGGACAGAGTATCAGGCGGAGCCGCAGACCTCTGCGGCTCCGTTTTTGAAGGAAGGGTTGTTATGACGAAAACCACGACGGCCGCGTCCAGGAGAAGGCGGGAAGCCGGACTGGGCTGGCTGCTGCTCGCGCCCTCGCTGATCATCATGCTGATCTTCACCGTCTATCCGGTGCTGCGCAGCGCTTATCTGGGCTTTACGAAATACCGCATGGGGATGGATGCGCCGGAGTGGATCGCCTTTGCCAACTACACGAAGCTGTGGGGCTCCTCCACCTTCTGGAAGGTGATGCGCAACACCATCTCCTTCGCGCTGATGACGGTTATTCCCAGCATGGCGCTGGGCCTGGGCCTGGCCCTGCTGGTGAACCGGAAGGGAAGGCACATCGGCTTTATCCGCAGCGGCTTCTTCTATCCGTCCGTCATGCCGATGATCGCCATCGCGAGCGTATGGATGTTCATCTACATGGCGCGCAACGGGCTGTACGACCAGATGCGCCAAAGCCTGGGGCTTCAGGCGCAGGATGTGCTCTCCCACAAGGAGACCGTCCTGCCGGCCATGGCGGTGATGTACGTCTGGCGGGAGGCCGGCTACCTCATGGTCTTCTTCCTCTCCGGGCTGCAGAGCATCAACCAGGATCTGCTGGAGGCGGCCGCCATCGACGGCGCGACGGGCGCCAAGACGTTCCGCTACATCACCTTCCCGCTGCTGGGACCCACGACGCTGTTCGTCTCCACCATCGCCTTTACGAACTGCTTTAAGCTGGTGGACCAGGTCATCATCATGACGGAGGGCGCACCCAACAACGCGAGCACGCTGCTGCTGTACTACATCTACCAGCAGGGCTTCACCAACATGAACTACGGCGTCTCCTCCGCGCTGACGGTGATCATGCTCCTCATGCTGATGGTCGTCTCGCTGCCGCGCTTCTTCAGCCAGGATCGAAAGATCCACTACTCGTGAGAGGGGGCGGAAGCATGAAAAAGAACAGGATCATCCGCCCCGGCGCCGTGTTTTTGACCGTCCTCTCCGTCGTCTTGGCGCTCATCTGGTTTGCGCCGCTTTTCTGGCTGGTGACGACGGCGCTGACGAAGACCTCCTTCCACATGAGCTTTCTGCCGACGACGCCGTTTACGCTGGACAACATCAAATACGTCTGGAACGCGGTGCCCTTCGGCCAGTACTACATCAACACGATCATCCTGGTGGTGGTGACCTTCTGCATCCAGTTTGTGACCTCTACGCTGGCGGCGTATTCCCTGGCCTTTATGGAGTACAGGGGAAAGGCGCTGGTGTTCGTCATCATCTTCATGCAGATCATCATCCCCAACGACGTGCTCATCATCCCCAACTTCATGACACTTTCGGAGATGGGCCTCATCGATACCAAGCTGGCGATCATGCTGCCCTTCCTGGGCAGCGCCATGGCGATCTTCCTGCTGCGCCAGCACTTCAAGACCGTGCCGAAGGCCTTCGGCGAGGCGGCGAAGATCGACGGAGCGAACCTGTGGCAGACCATCTGGCGCGTGTACATGCCCTGCGCCAAGCCTGCCTACATGTCCTTCGCCGTCATCTCGGTCAGCTATCACTGGAACAACTACCTCTGGCCGCTGATCGTGACCAAGTCGCCCACGAACCGGACGCTGACGGTGGGCCTGGCCATCTTCGCCAAGTCGAAGGAGGCGGACATGCAGTGGTCCAACGTGTGCGCCGCCACCTTCATCATCATCCTGCCGCTGCTGGTGGCGTTCTTCGTCATGCAGAAGCAGTTTATGAACAGCATCGTCAGCGCGGGTGTAAAGGAGTGAGGATATGATCCGGCTGCATTTCTTCGGGAAAGGCGCGGCGTTTTATCCGGCCTTCGGAAACACGAACGCATGGTTTACCGCAGGTGGGGAGCTCTTCTTCCTCGATTTCGGCGAGTCGGCCTTTGAAAAGGCGGCCAGGCTGCCACAGCTGAGGGAGTGCGAAAAGGTGACGGTGCTGCTCACGCACCTGCACGCGGATCACGCGGGCTCGCTGCCTTCGCTGTGCTCCTACTGCGCGATGGTGCTGGGCAAGCGCATTACCGTCGTCCATCCCTCCCGCACGGTCGTCGACTTTCTGACCCTCACGGGCATCAGCCCCGATTTTTACACCTGGCTGCCGGAACTGCCGGCGGGGGCCCCGGTGCGGGCGAAGGCGCACCCGGTGCAGCACGCGAATGACATGGCGTGCTTCGGCTATGAGATTTCCGACGGAGAGGAAACCGTCTATTTCAGCGGCGACGCGGCCGAGCCCTGCCGCGAGGTGACGGAGGGATTCCTGTCCGGCCGCATCGCGCGGATGTACCACGACACGGCGAGCCATGAGTCTGCCTCCCACTGCTGGTACAGGCGCCTGGAGGAGGCAATCCCGGCAAAGGAGCGCGCGCGCGTCTTCTGCATGCACCTGGACGGCGACTACGCCGGGATGCTGAAGGACCTGGGCTTTTCCGTAGTGGAACCGGAAGAATAAAAAAGAAGCTGTCTCAGCGACAGTCAGACTGCACATAATCAGAGGAAGCGATGTGCATTCCGGCTGTTTTGAGACAGCTGTTTTTATAAGGCCGCGGCTTTACGCGTATTGGGCGGGGTCGATCTGGGAGGCGGAATCTGCGTCCAGGAACAGCGTCCAGTCCTTGTGGGTGGACAGGAAGGTGGCGGGAACCATGGCGGTCGGCTCCGCGGCTTCCAGCGTCTTGCGGACGGCCTCGGCCTTGCGCTCGTCGGGCACGACGGAGAGGATGACGCGGCACTGGAGAATCTGCCAGACGGTCATGGAGATGGCCTGCTTCGGCACGTCGTCAAGGCCGGCGAACCAGCCCTCGCCGACCTGCTGCATGCGGCAGCGCTCGTCGAGGTTCACCACGATGTACGCGTCGCGCGTTTCGAGGTTGGCGGGCGGGTCGTTGAAGGCGATGTGTCCGTTCTCGCCGATGCCGATGACGCCGACGTCGATGGGAGCTTTGCGCAGCTCCTCTGTGAGCGCCGCGATGTTGGCCTTAATGTCACCTTCGCCGTTCACCAGGTGGTAGGCGCCCGGGTGCACCTTGTCGATGAACCGCTCTGTCAGGTACTTGCGGAAGCTGGCCGGGTGAGTGACGGGCAGGCCGACGTATTCGTCCAGGTGGAACATCGTCACCTTCTCCCACGGGAGGTCCATCTTCGTCAGGGCGTCGAACATGGGGAACTGGGAGGCGCCGGTGGACAGCAGGATGCGGCAGCCGCCCCGCTCTTCGATGGCCTCGCGGATCCGGCGGGCGACTTCCTCGGCGGCGCGTACGCCCATTGCCCTGGGCGTGGGATCGACATAGAGTTTCATGTTCATTCCTCCTTATCTGATTTACGCCATTGCAATTTCCCGCCCGCCGACGAAGACGCGTTCGGCGTGCAGGCTTTCATCCATGAGGACGAGGTCGGCGAGCTTGCCGGGGGCGATGCTGCCCAGCTCGCTCTCCCTGTGCAGCAGGCGCGCGGGGTTCAGGCACATCATGCGGCAGGCTTCTTCGATGGGCAGGCCGGCCTTTTGCACCATGGTGCGCACCAGCCTGTCCGTCGTGGCGACGGAACCGGCGAAGCCGCTGAAGTCCGGCATGTTTGCGATACCGTCCTTGATGATGACGCGCTGGCCGTTTTTGCGGCTGCCCAGGACGGAAGGCCCTTCCGGCATGCCGGCGCCGCGCATGGCGTCCGTGATGAGGGAGAGGCGGCCGGCGTCCATCGTCTTGACGATGAGCCGCAGCAATTCAGGCGGCAGATGGATGCCGTCCGCGATGATCTCCACGTCCAACTCGTCGAAGAGGTAGGCGCACTCCACCACGCCGAGCACGCGCATGCCGCGCCTGCGGACGATGGTGGACATGCCGGAGTACAGGTGCGTGACGTGCGTATAGCCGTGGGCGACCGCAGCCTTCACCTCTTCGTAGGTGGCGTCGCTGTGCCCGATGGAGGCGATGATGCCGCGCTCGTGCAGCTCGTCGCCCAGGGCGAGGGCGCCCGGCAGCTCCGGGGCGGAGGACCAGCGGATGATGAGCCCTTCGCCGCGCCGCAGGATTTCTCGGTAGTTTTCGGGTACGGGGTTCACCAGCAGGTGCGGCGGCTGCGCGCCGGCCTGCGCGGGGGAGAAGTACGGCCCCTCCAGGTGGATGCCCGCCAGGCGCGGCATGTTCTCCGTCACGCGCTGCGCTTCCCGGTAGCAGTCGAAAAAGTCGAACAGCTCGCTGTCGGGGCAGGTGAGGCTGGTCGGCGCGATGGTCGTGGTGCCGTGGCGCAGGTGCGCGCGGGCTGCCGCGACGACGGCCTCCGGTGTGCCGTCCATAAAGTCGCTGTCCCCGCCGCCGTGCACATGCAGGTCGATAAAGCCGGGACAGAGGGTTCCGTCGCCGCAGTCCACGGCGGGCAGCGAAGCGGCAGAGGCGGGCGGCATGCCTTCGCCGGCGGCCTCAATCCGTCCGTCCCGGATGAGGACATAGCCGGACGGCAACGTTTTCGTTTCCAGGACAACCCTGGCGTTTGTAAGCAGAAGCGCGGACATGATCCTCCTCCTTCCTTGTTTCATAAGCATACGCTGAATCGGCGGGAATGTCAATAATAACAATGCTTATCCGAATGGGACGGACACAGGGGATCCGGGGATGCGAAAACGGCCGTGAAAACAGAAACTTTCTGTTGCAAAGGGACAAATTCACCGTTATAATAGGAACGGTAGGGTAACGTTTTCGTTCCGGCGGCAAGCAGCCGCGCCTGCCGAAGGGAGTTGGACCGATGGACAGAGAAGCGGGCGCAACGCTCAAGGACATCGCAAAAGCGACAGGCTTTTCGCTGGTCAGCGTCCACCGGGCGCTCAGCGGGAAACCGGGCGTCGGTGCGAAAACCCGGCAGCAGATCCTTTCGTGTGCGGAAGAGATGCGCTACCGGCCCAACGTCATGGCCTCGGCGCTCAAGCGCCGCCAGCGGCGCATCGCCATCGTGATGCCGCGGCGGCAGACGAGCGGGGCCCGTTACTTCGATTATATGTGGAAGGGCTGCGATGCCTATCTGGAGGAATCCCTTGGGCTGGGCGTGTGCTGCGAAGCCTGCGAATTCGACACGGGCGCCCACGGGGAGCAGGAGGGCGCCGCGCAGCTGGAGACGCTCCGCCGCCTGCTGGAGGACCCGGAGGGCCCGCCGGACGGCCTGCTGACCGTGCCGGTGACGGCGACGGATGCCGTGACGGACGTGCTGCGGCAGTTCTGCGAGCGGGGCACGAAGGTGGTGCTCATCGACAACGACGCACCGGTGGACCGCCTGTGCTGCATCGCGCCCAGCGACGAGAACACCGGGCGGCTGGGGGCCGAGCTGATGTGCTCCCTGCTGGGGAACGAAGGCGGTACGATCCTGGTGGTGGGCTGCAACCGCTACTCGCCGAGCCATCTGGCCAACGCCTCCGGCTTTGCGGACTACGTGCGGACGCACCGGCCGGATCTGGGGGTCATCATCACAGGGGACGAGGACGGCGCGCCGGACGCGGAGCGCTATGCCCGGATCATCGCGGACAACGAGAGCATCGCCGCCGCGTATTCCGTGAGGGCCAGGAGCACGATGCCCCTGTGCGGGGCGGCGCTGCGGCTGGAGGGACAGCGCAGGCTGCTGCTGCTGGGCAGCGACCTGTTTCCGGAGAGCGCGGACATGCTGCGGCGCGGCGTGCTGCGCGCCATCATCTACAAAAACCCGTACGAGAAGGGCTACCGCGGGCTCAAAGTGCTCTCGGAGTGCCTTCGCAGCGACGCGCGGCCGAAAGCGGACAGCCTGGGCGTGCCCATCTCCGTGATCCTGCGCAGCAACCTCGTGTTTTTCGAGGAGTTTATCTGAGCTTCTTGCGGCGGATGCCGTGAAAGATATCTTAAAGGAGGTACCCCTATGAAGAAACTGGCTCTCATCCTGTCCCTGGTTCTCATCCTGGTCTGTGCGGCCGCGACGGCCGAGATGGGCCCGACGCTGAACTTCAAGCTGGCAGAAAACCAGCCGGACGGCAACCCCATCACCGAAGGCATGAAGATGTTTGCCAAGCTGGCCAACGAGTACACCGAAGGCACGGTCAACATCGAAGTGTACGCCAACGGCGCGCTGATCGACGAGGCTTCCTCGGTTGACCAGCTGCAGATGGGCACGCTGGACTTCTCCCGCGTGAACACCAACAGCATGTCCTCCACCATCGACGAGTTCGGCGTCTTCGGCATGCCCTACCTCTTCTCCAGCACGGAGCAGAAGTACCGCGCCCTGGACGGCGAGGCCGGCGAGAAGGCCATGGCCCTGCTGGAGGACTACAACATGGTCGGCCTGTACTTCTGGGAGGCCGGCGCCCGCTGCTTCTACACCACCAACAAGGCGATCCACGGCGTGGAGGACCTGAAGGGCATGAAGATCCGCGTGCAGCAGACCGAAGTGGCCATCTCCATGGTCCGCGCCCTCGGCGCCGAGGCGACCCCGATGGATTACGGCGAGGTCTTCCAGGGCCTGCAGACGGGCGTCGTGGACGGCGCTGAGAACGACTTCGTCTCCTATTACACCTCCGGCCACTACGAGGTGGCCAAGCACTACTCCCTCGACCAGCACATGGCCCCGCCCGCGATCTTGCTGATGAGCAAGACCAGCTGGGACAAGATGACCGAGGCGCAGCAGGAAGGCGTGCGCAAGGCGGCTTACGAGGCGGCCGTGTGGCAGCGCCAGGCGATGCAGGATTACCAGCTCGAGTCCCGCGCGGCCTGCGAAGCGGCCGGCTGCGAGATCATCGAGGTGGACGTGCCTTCCTTCCAGAAGGCGGTCGCCAGCGTGTACGACGAGTATCCGCAGTACAAGGAACTCGTGGACGCCATCAACGCGGTGGAGTAATCGGCAGTAAAACAAGAGGGGCTGTCCTGCAACCTGCATTGGGGCATCTTGCGGGGCAGCCCCGCATCATCCGGCCGGGATGAGCGGGCCCCCGAATCGCGTTCCTCGGCTTGGCAAGGAGAGATGATATGCAAAAGATCCGCAGGGTAATCGATGTGTTCATCCGCATCGAGCGCTATATCTGCTGTGCGCTGCTGGTGGCCATTCTGGTTGTCTGCTTCGGCTCGGTGGTGATGCGCTATGTGTTCAACAAGCCGTGGGCCTGGTCGGAGGAGGTCATCATCGTCCTGCTCCTCTGGTTCGGCTTCCTGTGCATGTCCATGGAGATTTACAACGACGCCAGCATCTCCATCACCGGCTTCTACAAGCGTCTGCCCAAACCCGTGCGCCACGTGTGCGACATCCTGCGCCACGTGCTGCTGACGGTGTTCTTCTGGCTCATGATGCACAACGGCTACATGGTCTTCAAGATCAATTCCCGCAAGCGCCTGCCCGCCTCCCACTGGAACCAGGGGCTGCAGTACTTCCCCATGGTGCTGGGCGGGGCGATCATGCTGGTGTTCAGCATCCTCAACATCATCGGGACGCTGACGCGGGAGCAGCGCGTGATCATCGATGAGGCGGAGCGCCTGAGCGCCGGCGATCCGCGCAGGAAGGGAGGGGAGAAGGCATGAGTCAGATCGCCATCGGCACGATCATGCTCTTCGGCACGCTGATCGTTCTCATGTTCCTGCGCTTCCCCATCGCGTATTCCCTGGGGCTGGCCGCGGTGCTGACGGCCACCTACATGGGCATCCCGTATCCCAACCTCTTCCAGAAGATGACGACGGGCCTGTCCAGCTTCACCTTCATCGCAGTGCCCTTTTTCATCATGATGGCGCAGGTGATGTGCGACGGCCAGATCACGAAAAAGCTGATGCGCTTCTGCAACATTTTCGTGGGGCAGGTGCGCGGCGGCACGGCCATCATTAACATCCTGGTCTCCATGCTCTTCGGCGGCATCTCGGGATCCTCCTCGGCGGACGTGTCCTCCATCGGCGCCATGCTGATCCCCACCATGATCGACGAGGGCTACGACGCGGACTACAGCGTCGCCGTGACGGTGACCTCCTCCGTGGAGGGCGTCATCATCCCGCCCAGCCAGAACATGCTCTTCTACGCCATCTCCACGGCCAGCGGCCTGTCCATCAGCACGCTGCTCATCTGCGGCTATGTGCCGGGCGTGCTGCTGACCCTCAGCCTGATGATCCCGGCGGTGGTCATCGCCATCCGGCGCAACTATCCGCTGGGCGAGAAGTGCTCCTTCCGGCAGAACGTCCGCATCGCCGTGGAGGCACTGCTGGGCCTGGGCGCGATCGTCGTCGTGCTGGTGGGCACCACGACGGGCATCTGCTCCGCGACGGAGTCCGCGGCCATTGCGGCGGTGTACGCGCTGTTCGTCACCGTGTGCATCTACCGGAACATGTACCCGCGGCTGTACTTTGCCGGCCTCATGCGCTGCCTGCCCACGCTGGGCATGGCGATGAGCATCATCGCGACGTCCAGCGCGTTCAGCTACATCATGAACTACCTCAAGGTGCCGCAGAACCTGACGACGTGGCTGCTGTCCATCACCAGCAACGGCACGATCCTCACGCTGCTGCTGCTGCTCATGATGCTGGTGCTCGGCTGCTTCATGGATATGGGCATCCTCATCCTGGTCACGACGCCCATCCTCTATCCCATCGCCGTCAACGGACTGGGCTTTAACCCGTACCACTTCGGCGTGGTGCTGGTGCTGGCCTACGGCATCGGCCTGTGCACGCCGCCCGTCGGCACCTCCCTGTTCATCGGCTGCGCGATCGCGAAAAAGCCGGTGGAGGAAATGGTGCCGGGCTTCCTTCCTTTCTATGTGTCCATGCTGCTGTTGCTGCTGCTGCTGACCTTCGTGCCGGAAATCACGCTGTGCCTGCCGCGCATGCTGGGGCTCATCACCTGATGCCGACGGAGGGAACGAGCGATGAAGACGATCGTCTGCTTCGGCGACAGCAATACCTTCGGTTCCCATCCGCTGGGCGGGCGGCACCCGTATGAGGACCGCTGGACGGGCCGGCTGCAGGGCCTGCTGGGCGGCGGATACCGCGTCATCGAGGAGGGCCTGGGCGGCCGCACGACGGTCTTTGAGGACGAGATCGAGCAGGGCCGCTGCGGGCGGACCGCGCTGCCCATCTGCCTGGGGACGCACAAGCCGTTCGATCTGCTGGTCATCATGCTGGGCACCAACGACCTGAAGGCGCGCTTCAACCTGCCGGAGTGGGATCTGGCACACGCGATGCGTGAACTGCTGCGGATGGTGAAGGCGTATCCCTTCGCGCCGGAGTTTCCGGAGCCGCAGGTGCTGGTGGTCTCGCCCATCGAAATCGCGCCCGGCGTGTCGAAGACCTTCGGCTGCTTTGCGGAGGACGCGGCGGAACGCTCCCGCCGGTTCGCCGCGATTTACGAACCGGTGGCAAGGGACGCAGGGGTCCACTTTATGGACGCCGCGGCTTTCGCGGGGCCCAGCCGGGAGGACCGGCTGCACATGGACCGCACAGGGCATGCTGCACTGGCGGAGGCGCTGGCGGCAAAGATCCGGGAGATTCTCGGATAAGCACACCTGTATAATAAAGAAGAGACAGCTTCCGGCCGGCACCGGGGGCTGTCTCTTTATCTGTCCGGGCCGAGGCGATTTGCGGGGATTGTTTGTGCCTTTGGAGAAGGAAAGTGCTACAATAGGTACAGTAATGCTGAGAAAATCAGAATTTGGGAAGGGGATCATCCTATGCCTGGTGCATCGAAAAAAGAGAACGTAAAGATCATTACGCTCGTCGGAATGGCTGCAATGATCATCGCAGTCGCAGTCAAAGCAGCGACATCTTCCATGATGGCCGCCGCTGCGGTCCACATCGCGGGACTGGCGTGTTTCTTCATCGTAGAGGGCATTGAAAAAACGCCTGATTCTGAATCAGGCCTCAGTTTTAAGCGTTTCTTTTCTGACCTGAAGAAGCCGGGCGTTCTTCCTCTGATCCTTTTCATGCTTGTTTTGTCTCCTGCAGAAATGCTTCTGAGCAAGGCTGTGTTCGGCCGCGCCTTCATAGATCATGTACTCGGGCGGGTAAACATGCCGGGTCTGGATCAGCTTCCGCTGCTGCTGTTTCATCAGATTGTTTCGGTTCTCGGGGAAGAGATCGAATTCCGGGCTTTCTTTGTGGGAAAAGGCATGAAGCAATTTCCGTTCTGGCCGGTGGCTATAGCCGGCGCCGTACTCTTTGCCGCAGCGCATTTTGTCACGGGTGCGGCGGGGATCGTTGCATGGGATCTGGGCGAGATATGGATTGATGCGATCCTTTTCGCGATCCTGTACCGCAAGACCGGAAACTGCCTGATCAGCTTCATCCCGCATTTCCTGAACAATATGATTGGATTCTTCCTTGTGCCGGTTCTGTTTTAAAGAACACCATGGCTGACTGTAATGGGATGGGGTAATGGATCGAAGAAGCCGGCCGACAATCCCGTATTATAATGTATATAGAAGAGACACAGCCGGTGGTGTGCATACAGGCTCACGGGCTGCGTCTTCCTTTTGGGAGAGAAGGAAACGCCCGGCATCGTGGCTTAACGGTCCAGAAAAGAAACGCCCGGGATAGTGGATTTATTTCCGGAAGGCGGAAAGGCAGAAATCCTATAAAATAAAGGGCTTTCGGGTTTGCCTGTAAAACAGGGAAGAAAAAACTTTCAAAAAAATTGAAAAAAGAGCGAAAAACCCCTTGCGCATTTTTAAAAATAAAGATATAATGGCGCGGATGTCTGCAAAAGGGATGAAACGGCAGATTGCTCACTGGCCGGTGAGGTAACTGTCGCGGACCATGTCCGCCAATCGGACGACGGCTCAAGATTCCGTCATGCAGGCGCAAGCCAGCAAGTCGTACTTGAGTACGAACAAGGAGGAAAAGAAATGGCCAGCAAGAAAATCCGCATCAAGCTCTGGGCTTACGAGCACAGCCTCGTCGACCAGGCTGCCGCGCGCATCGTTGAGACGGCCCGCCGCACCGGTTCCAAGGTGTCCGGCCCGATCCCGCTTCCCACCGAGAAGGAAGTCGTGACGATCCTGCGCGCGCCGCACAAGTACAAGGACAGCCGCGAACAGTTCGAGCAGCGCACGCACAAGCGTCTGATCGACGTTCAGAATCCCACCCGCGCCACCTTTGACGCGATGGAGAAGCTCGACCTCCCCGCGGGCGTGGAGATCGAGATCAAACTGTGATCAGGAGGTAAGAAACGATGAAGAAAGGTATCGTCGGCAAGAAGATTGGCATGACGCAGATCTTTACCGAAGACGGCCGCCTGATCCCGGTCACCGTTATCGAGGCAGGTCCCTGCCCGGTGGTGCAGAAGAAGACGGTCGAGAACGACGGCTATGAAGCCATTCAGGTCGGCTTTGACGCTTACGCGGAGAACCGCGTGGAGAAGCTGGTCAACAAGCCCATGAAGGGCCATTTCGCCAAGGCGGGCATTGCCCCCACCCGCAGGCTGCGCGAACTCCGCCTGGAGGACTGCAGCGGCTACAGCGTGGGCGACGTGGTCAAGGTTGACGTTTTCGCCGCAGGCGACAAGGTCGACATCACCGGCACCTCGAAGGGCCACGGCTTTACCGGCGCCATCCAGCGCTGGAACCACCACACCGGCCCCATGGCGCACGGTTCCAAGTATCACCGCGGCGTCGGTTCCCTGAGCGCGAACTCCTCTCCGTCCCGCGTGTTCAAGAACAAGAAGATGTCCGGACAGTACGGCGTCGAGCGCGTCACGACCCTGAATCTCTCTGTCGTGCGCGTGGATGCCGAGCGCAATCTCCTGCTGGTCAGGGGCGCTGTGCCGGGCCCGAACGGCGGAACCGTCGTGATTCGCGATTCCGTCAAAGCCTGATGAAGGAGGAACCGACACAATGCCTAAGATTGCAATGCTGAATCAGGAAGGCGCCAAGGTCGGCGAGATCGAACTCTCCGACGCGGTATTCGCCTCCGAGGTCAACGAAAGCGCCATCCACCTGGTGGTGCGCAGCCAGCTGGCCGCCAAGCGCCAGGGCACCCAGTCCGCCAAGACCCGCGGCGAAGTCCGCGGAGGCGGCCGCAAGATCTACCGCCAGAAGGGCACCGGCAACGCGCGTCACCATGGCAACCGCGCACCGCAGTTCACGCACGGCGGCGTCGTCTTCGCGCCGAAGCCCCGCGACTATGTGATCAACGTCCCCAAGAAGGTTCGCCGTCTGGCCCTGAAGGGCGCGCTGACCTCCAAGGTCAGCGAGAACGAGATGATCGTGCTCGACAAGATCAGCCTCACCGCCCCGAAGACCCGCGAGGTGGCCGCCATCCTGAAGAACCTGAAGGTGGAGAAATCCGCGCTGCTGGTTCTGGCCGGCCCCGACGAAACCGTGACCCGCGCGTCCGCGAACATCGCGGGCCTGAAGACCGCCTATGTGAACACCCTCAATGTGTATGACCTGCTCGCCAACGAGAAGTTCATCATCACGGAGGAAGCGGTCAAGCTCGTGGAGGAGGTTTACGCGTAATGAAGAATCCTCATGACATCATCCTCCGCCCCGTCCTGACGGAGAAGGCCTATGACGGCCTGGCAGACAAGCGCTACGTCTTCGAAGTGGCCTTGAACGCCAACAAGATCGAGATCAAGCAGGCTGTGGAAGCCGTGTTCGACGTGAAGGTCGAATCCGTGAACACCCTTCGCACCCTCGGCAAGATCAAGCGGCAGGGCCGCTACTCCGGGCGCACCCCGGAAATCAAAAAGGCCTATGTGACGCTGAAGAAGGACTCCAAGACCATCGAGTTCTTCGACGGTATGGCGCAGTAACAGGGAGGGGTAAGCAAAATGGCGATTCGCGTTTATAAGCCGACTTCCCCGGCAAGGCGCTTCATGTCCGTGCTGACCTTCGAGGAAATCACGAAGAAGTCACCGGAAAAGAGCCTGGTTTCCATCAAGAAGAAGCACGCCGGGCGCAACAACCAGGGCAAGATCACCGTCCGCCACCAGGGCGGCGGCAACAAGATCAAGTACCGCACGATCGATTTCAAGCGCAACAAGGACGGCATCCCGGCCAAGGTTGCGGGGATCGAGTACGATCCGAACCGCACCGCCTTCATCGCGCTGCTGAACTACGCTGACGGCGAGAAGCGCTACATCCTGGCGCCGCTGGACCTCAAGGTCGGCGACACCGTGGTGAGCGGCGAGGACGCCGACATCAAGCCGGGCAACGCTCTTCCGCTCCGCGCCATCCCGCTGGGCACGCTCATCCACAACGTGGAGATCATCCCGGGCCGCGGCGGCCAGTTGGTCCGCAGCGCCGGCAACGCCGCGCAGCTGATGGCCAAGGAAGGCAAGTGGGCGCAGGTCCGTCTGCCCTCCGGTGAGGTCCGCCTCGTGTCCGTCGACGCCAAGGCGACCATCGGCACCGTTTCCAACACCGATCACAGCAACGTGCGCATCGGCAAGGCCGGCCGCACCCGCCACCTGGGCATCCGCCCGACGGTCCGCGGCGTCGTCATGAACCCGTGCGATCACCCGCACGGCGGCGGCGAGGGCAAGAGCCCCGTCGGACTGCCCGCGCCTGTCACCCCGTGGGGCAAGCCGGCGCTCGGCCTGAAGACCCGCAAGCACAACAAGTACTCTGACAAGAAGATTGTCAAGCGTGCGGGCAACAAGTAATAGGAGGACGCATTAATGAGCAGATCGGTCAAGAAGGGCCCCTACGTAGCGCCCAAGCTGCTGAAGCGGGTCGAAGAAATGAATGAGACTGGCAAGAAGAGCGTGCTCAAGACCTGGTCCCGTGCCTCCACGATCTTCCCGCAAATGGTCGGGCACACGATCGCGGTTCACGACGGACGCAAGCACGTCCCGGTCTATATTGTGGAAGAAATGGTCGGCCATAAGCTGGGCGAGTTCGCTCCCACGCGTACCTTCAGGGGTCACGCGGGTTCCGAGAAGTCCAGCGGCGGCAAGTAAGTAAGGGGTGAAAACGCATGGCTACTAGAATTCGTGAAAAAGCGAAGGTCCGCCGCGAAAATGCGGACAGGCGTCCTCGCGCGATCGCCCGCTATGTGCGCATCTCTTCCAGCAAGGTCGGGATCGTCGCCGATCTCATCCGCGGGAAGAAGGCTGACGACGCCCTCGCGATCCTGATGTACACGCCGAAGGCGGCGGCTCCCGTGATGGAGAAGCTGCTGCTCTCCGCGATTGCCAACGCCGAAAACAACCTGAGCATGGATCGCGGCTCCCTCTACGTCGCAGAAGTCTACGCGAATCCGGGCCCGACGCTCAAGCGTTACGTCGCCCGCAGCCGCGGCAGCGCTTCCCCGATGCTGAGGCGCACGAGCCACATCACCATCGTGCTCGACCAGAAATAAGGAGGTTTTCGGATGGGCCAGAAAGTAAATCCGCATGGCGCGCGCGTTGGCGTCATCAAGGATTGGGATACCCGCTGGTACGCGGATAAAAAGGAGTTCGCCGACAACCTCGTGTCCGACGCGAAGCTCCGCAAGATGATCAAGGATCTCACCTTCGTCGACGACAAGAGCAAGAAGCCGGTACACCTGTTCGACGCGGGCATCTCCGGCATCGAAATCGAGCGCCGCTTTGACAACGACAAGCAGCGCGTGAGCGTAACCCTGAACGTGGCGAAGCCCGGCATCGTGATCGGTGCCAACGGCGCCAACATCGAGAAGATCAAGGCTGCCATCGCCAAGGAACTCGGCCCCAAGGCCGTGCTGATCCTGAACGTCCAGGAGATCAAGAACCCGGATCTGGACGCGCAGCTGGTTGCCGAGAACATCGCAGCCCAGCTGGAGAACCGTGTCTCCTTCCGCCGGGCGATGAAGAAGTGCCTGCAGAGCTCCATGCGCGCGGGCGCCAAGGGAATCAAGACGAGCGTGGCGGGCCGCCTGGGCGGCGCGGACATCGCCCGCAGCGAGGGCTACCACGAGGGTTCCATCCCGCTGCAGACGCTGCGCGCGGACATTGACTACGGCTTCGCCGAGGCGAAGACTGCTTACGGCCGGCTGGGCGTGAAGGTCTGGATCTACAAGGGCCAGGTTCTCCCCGCTGTCAAGAAGGCTCCGGCCAGGACCGAAGGAGGCAAATAAACCATGTTAATGCCGAAGAGAGTGAAGCGCCGCCGCGTCTTCCGCGGCCGCATGAAGGGTAAGGCCCAGCGCGGAAACTTCCTGGCGTACGGCGACTTTGGCCTGCAGGCCACGGAGCCGAGCTGGGTGACCGCCCGCCAGATCGAGGCCGCCCGTGTCGCCCTGACCCGCTACACCAAGCGCGGCGGTCAGGTGTGGATCAAGATTTTCCCGGATAAGCCGATCACGGAAAAGCCGGCCGAGACCCGAATGGGCTCCGGCAAGGGCTCTCCCGAGTACTGGGTCGCGGTCGTCAAGCCCGGCCGCGTGCTCTTCGAGATCAAGGGCGTGGAAGAGTCTGCCGCGCGCGAGGCGCTGCGCCTGGCGAGCCACAAGCTCCCCTGCAAGACCAAGATCATCGCCCGCCAGACCGCGGCGGCTGCCGGCGAGGAAGGTGAAGCGTAATGAAGAAGAACACATTCAGCGATCTCAGCGCTGCCGAACTGAACGATAAGGTCCTGGAACTGAAGAAGGAGCTCTTCAACCTCCGCTTCCAGCTCGCCACCGGCCAGCTGCAGGACACCACGGCGATTGCCAAGACCAAGCGCGATATCGCGCGCGCCAAAACCGCGCTGCGCAGCCTCGAGCTCAAGGCCGGGGCCTGACCTTTTGAAAGGAGACAGCAAACATGTCTGAAGAAAGAGGAATGCGCAAGACCCGCGTGGGCGTCGTCGTCAGCGACAAGATGGACAAGACGATCACCGTTGCGGTCAAGTATCGCGTTCGTCATCCCCTGTATGGCAAGATCATCAACCGGACCGCGAAACTGAAGGCACACGACGAGAACAACGAGTGCGGCATCGGAGATACCGTGCGTTTGATGGAAACCCGTCCGCTGAGCCGCGACAAGCGCTGGCGTCTGGTCGAGATTATCGAGAAGGCGAAGTAAGCCGCTTGTGGATAAGGAGGTTAACACTCAATGATTCAGCCGCAAACGCGTCTTAAGGTCGCCGACAACACCGGCGCCAAAGAAATTATGTGCTTCCGCGTCATGGGCGGTTCCTTCCGCCAGACCGGCACGGTCGGCGACATCATCATGGCTAGCGTCAAGAGCGCAACGCCCGGCGGCGTTGTGAAGAAGGGCGACGTCGTGAAGGCCGTCATCGTGCGCGTGCACAAGAACTACCGCCGTAAGGACGGTTCCTACATCCGTTTTGACGATAACGCTGCCGTGATCATCGGCGCTGACAAGCAGCCCCGCGGCACCCGCATCTTTGGGCCGGTGGCGCGCGAGCTGCGCGAGCACGACTTCATGAAGATCGTGTCTCTGGCCCCCGAAGTTCTGTAAGGAGGCGGCAGAAAGATATGCATATCCGTTCCAAGGATACGGTGGTCGTAATCACCGGCAAGGACAAGGGCAAGCAGGGCAAGGTGCTCACCGCCTTCCCGAAGACCGGCAAGGTCGTCGTCGAGGGCGTCGCCATCGCGACCAAGCACCAGAAGCCGCGCCAGCAGGGCATGCCCGGCGGCATCGTCAAGAAGGAAGCCGCTATCGACGCCAGCAACGTGATGCTGGTGTGCCCGAAGTGCAAGAAAGGTGTCCGCGTGGGGCATAAGATCCTGGATAACGGCACCAAGGTTCGCGTGTGCGTGAAGTGCGGCACCGCGATCGACGAGTAATGCAGGAGGAAAAGCAATGGAAGCGCGTCTTTATGACAAGTACGTGACCGAAGTCGTTCCTGCCCTGCAGCAGAAATTCGGTTACAAGAATGTAAACGAAATCCCGAAGCTCGAGAAGATTGTCGTTAACATGGGTCTGGGTGACTGCAAGGACAATCCCAAGTCTCTCGAGGGCGCGGTCAAGGAGCTGGAGGCCATCACCGGCCAGAAGGCGATCGTGACCAAAGCAAAGAAGAGCATCGCCAACTTCAAGCTCCGCGAGGGCATGAACGTCGGCGCCAAGGTAACCCTCCGCAGCGAGCGCATGTACGAGTTTGCCGACAAGCTCATGAACATCGCGCTGCCGCGCGTCCGTGACTTCCACGGCGTGAGCGACAAGGCCTTCGACGGCCGCGGCAACTACGCCCTGGGCATCCGCGAGCAGCTGCTCTTCCCCGAAATCGACTACGATAAGGTGGAAAAGGTCCGCGGCATGGAAATGATCTTCGTGACCACTGCCAAGACGGACGAAGAATGCAAGGAACTGCTTCGCCTGATGGGCATGCCCTTCGCGAAGTAAGGAGGAGGAGAATCATGGCTAAGACCAGTATGATCAACAAGCAGCAGAGGGAGCCGAAATTCTCCACTCGCGCCTATACGCGGTGCCGTCTCTGCGGCCGCCCGCACTCCGTGCTCCGCAAATACGGCGTCTGCCGCATTTGCTTCCGCGAACTGGCGTACAAGGGACAGATCCCCGGCGTCCGCAAGGCCAGCTGGTAAGGAGGGACAGAAATGCTCGTAAACGATCCCATTGCAGATATGCTGACACGCATCCGCAATGCACAAGTCGCCAAGCATGACACCGTGATGGTCCCGGCTTCCAACATGAAGAAGTCCATCGCGAAGATCCTGCTCGACGAAGGCTATATCAAGAGCGTCGATTTCATCGACGACGGGCTTGCCGGCCAGATCAAGATCGGCCTCAAGTACACCGAGAAGAAGCAGAGCGTCATCGTCGGCCTGAAGCGCATCAGCAAGCCCGGCCTGCGCGTCTACGCGCAGTGCGAAGACCTGCCGAAGGTTCTCGGCGGCCTGGGCATCGCGATCGTCTCCACGTCCAAGGGCGTGATGACCGACAAGCAGGCGCGCGCGGCCAAGGTTGGCGGCGAAGTGCTGGCCTACATCTGGTAATAGACGCTGAAACGGAGGTAAAGAACATGTCTCGTATCGGAAGACATCCGATTGCGGTTCCGGCCGGCGTCACGGTCACCATCGACGACGAGAACAAGGTCGTCGTCAAGGGGCCCAAGGGCCAGCTGGAGCAGGCGGTCAACAAGAACATTTCCGTCGAAGTCAAGGACGGCCAGGTGCACGTCACCCGCCCGAATGACGAGAAGGAAAACCGCGCGATGCACGGCCTCTACCGCGCGCTCATCGCCAACATGGTGAAGGGCGTTACGGAAGGCTTTAAGAAGACGCTGAACCTGGTCGGCACCGGCTACCGCGCCGAGGCCAAGGGCAGCACCCTGACCATCAACGTGGGCTATTCCCACCCCGTGGTCCTGGAAGCGCCGGAGCACATCGCTTTCGCGACGCCCAACCAGACGACCATCGAGGTCAGCGGCATCGACAAGCAGCAGGTGGGCAACCTCGCCGCCGACATCCGCGCCATCCGCAAGCCGGAACCCTACAAGGGCAAGGGCATCAAGTACGATACTGAAGTGGTCCGCCGCAAGGAAGGCAAGACCGGTAAGAAGTAAGAAAGGGAGTGATCGCAAATGTTCACGAAACGTGATCGCAACGAGATCCGCAGGATCCGCCATGAGCGCGTGCGTAAGAAGATCAGCGGCACGCCCGAAATGCCGCGTCTGTGCGTCTATCGCAGCCTCAACCACATTTACACCCAGGTCATCGACGATACCGTCGGCAAGACCCTCGTCTCCTGTTCCACGCTCGACCCGCAGATCAAGGGTCAGCTGGCTGACCTCGACAAGAAGGGCGCCAGCAAGCTCGTGGGCAAGGTTGTCGCCGAGCGCGCGATCGCGGCCGGCATCAAGCAGGTCGTCTTCGACCGCGGCGGCTACGTTTACACCGGCCGCGTGGCGGAGGTCGCCGCAGGCGCCCGTGAAGCGGGCCTCGACTTCTGATCAAGGAGGATATGAAAATGCCTCAGGATATGGAAAGAAAACCGCAGGAGCGTGAAGGACGCCCGGAGCGCGAGGGACGCCGTGACCGCGGCCCGCGCCGCGACCGCCGCCCGGAGAGCGAATTCCAGGAGAAGATGGTGTCCATCAACCGCGTCTCCAAAACCGTTAAGGGCGGCCGCAACATGCGCTTCGCTGCGCTGGTGGTCGTCGGCGACGGCAAGGGCCGCGTAGGCTGCGGCATCGGCAAGGCGACGGAAATTCCGGAAGCCGCGCGCAAGGCCGCCGAGGATGCCAAGAAGCATCTCGTGCACATCAGCCTCAAGGGCACGTCCATCCCGCATGAAATCATCGGCCGTTACGGCACGGGCGAAGTCGTGATGATCCCGGCGCCGGAAGGCACGGGCGTTATCGCCGGCGGCCCCGCGCGTGCGGTTCTGGAGCTCTGCGGCGTCAAGGACATCCGCACCAAGAGCTACGGCACGAACAACCCCATCAACATGGTGAAGGCGACCATCCAGGGTCTCTCCTCCCTGCGCAATGCGGAGGAAGTCGCGAAGCTTCGCGGCAAGACCGTGGAAGAGATCCTTGACTGAGAAGGAGGCGGCACAAGATGAAACTTGAGGTTACGCTCGTGAAGTCTCCTGTCTCCAGCAAGCCGAACCACATCAAGGTTGTCAAGGCGCTCGGCCTGCACAAGATCCGCCAGACCAAGGTGTTTGAGGACACGCCGTCCATCCGCGGCATGATCTTCAAGGTCAAGCACCTCGTGTCGGTGGTTGAAATCGCCGACTAAGGAGGGTTCACACCATGAAACTGAACGAACTTCAGCCCGCAGTGGGCTCCAAGAAGTCTCCGCGCCGGCTCGGCCGCGGCACCGGCTCCGGCCTGGGCAAGACGTCCGGCAAGGGCCACAAGGGCGCCAAGGCCCGCAGCGGCGGCGGCAAGCGGCCCGGATTTGAAGGCGGCCAGATGCCTCTCGTCCGCCAGCTGCCGAAGCGTGGATTTACCAACATCTTCGCCAAGGAGTACGCGACCGTGAACGTCGAGGCCCTGGAAGTCTTTGACGAGGGCACCGAGGTCACCGCGGCGCTGCTGTGCGAGAAGCGCATCATCCGTCAGGAACTGGACGGGCTCAAGGTTCTGGGCAACGGCGAGCTCACCAAGAAGCTGACGGTGAAGGCCGCCAAGTTTACCGCCTCTGCAAAGGAGAAGATTGAAGCTGTCGGCGGGACTGCTGAGGTGATCTGATATGCTGGAGAAGATGAGGAATGCCTGGCGCATCCCGGAGCTGCGCAGCAAGATCCTGTACACCCTGGGCATGTTGCTGGTTTATCGCCTGCTGAGCGTTATCCCGGTTCCCGGCATGGATCTCAGCCAGGTCTCGCAGTACATCAACCAGTTCTCGATTCTGAACTTCATGAGCATGATGACCGGCGGCTCCTTTGAGCGGATGACCATCATGGCGATGGGCATCACGCCGTACATCAACTCCAGCATCATCCTGCAGCTTCTCACCGTGGCGATTCCCTCGCTCGAGAAGCTGGCCAAGGAAGGTCCGGAGGGGCGCAAGAAGATCAACGAGTACACCCGTTACCTCACCATCGTCCTGGCTTTCGTCCAGGCGGTCGGCCTGGTGTTCGCCATGCGCGGCACCTCCAAGGGCGGCATCTGGTACCTGGTCATCGGCATCTGCATGGCGGCCGGTACCGCGCTGGCCATGTGGATCGGCGAGCGCATCACGGAGAACGGCATCGGCAACGGCATCTCCCTGCTGATCATGGCCGGTATCGTCTCCAACCTGTTTAACTGGTTTGCCGGCATGATTTCCGGCGTGGCGTCCGGCATCGTCAATATCTTCGGTGTCATCATCGTCCTCGCCATCCTGCTGGCCATGATCGTGGCCGTCACCTATGTGGACATGGGCGAGCGCCGCATCCCGGTTCAGTACGCCAAGCGCGTCGTGGGCCGCAAGATGTACGGCGGTCAGTCCACCCACATCCCGATGAAGCTGAACGCTACCGGCGTCATGCCGCTGATTTTCGGCTACGCCATCCTGCAGTTCCCGGCGACGATCTTCGCTTTCTTCCCGAACTCCGGCGTCAACCAGTGGTGGACCGGTTTCCAGAGTGGATTCGGTTACCAGCTCCTGCTGGCTGTGCTGGTCATTGCCTTTACCTACTTCTACACCGGCATCACCTTTGATCCGGTGGAGATCAGCAAGAACATGCAGCAGAACGGCGGCATCATCCCCGGCATCCGCCAGGGCAAAGCGACGGGCGACTATCTCGGACGCACGAGCAACCGCCTGACGCTCTTCAGCGCGCTGTTCCTCGCCGCGCTGGCCATCATCCCCACGCTGCTGATGCAGCTGGTGCGCCCGCTGGGTGTCACCTACACGCCGTTCAGCGCGAGCTCCGTGCTGATCGCCGTGAGCGTCGGCATCGAGACGATCCGCCAGATCGAGGCGCAGATGGTCATGCGTCACCACAAGGGCTTCCTCGGCTGAGACGCGTGAGGTAGGATATGAATGTGATTTTTCTGGGCCCGCCCGGTGCGGGCAAGGGAACCCAGGCCGTTCGCGTGTGCGAGCGGCTGGGCATCCCGCAGATCTCGACCGGCGACATTCTCCGCCGCGCCATGAAGGAAGGCACGCCGACCGGACTGGCCGCCAAGCGGTACATCGATGCCGGTGCGCTGGTGCCGGATGAGGTCGTCATCGACATCGTGCGCGAGCGCCTGGCGATGGACGACTGCAAGGGCGGCTATCTGCTGGACGGCTTCCCGCGCACGGTGCAGCAGGCGGAAGCGCTTGCCGGCTTTGCCGACATCGACGCCGTGATCGACATCGAGGTCAGCGACGAGAAGCTCACCGAGCGGCTGTCCGGGCGCCGGGTCTGTCTGGCCTGCGGCGGCACGTATCACGTCAGCCGGCTGAACGGCAACGTGTGCGAGAAGTGCGGCGGAGAGCTGATCCAGAGGAACGACGACAAGCCGGAAACCGTGCTGAGCCGCCTCAAGGTCTACCACGAGCAGACGGCGCCGCTGATCGAGTGGTACAGCGCGCGCGGGCTGCTGCGCACGGTGGACGGGGCGCAGCCGATGGACGACTGCTTCGCCGCGATCCTGAAAGCCCTCGGAGTGTGAAGATGATCGAACAAGAGTTCACGCCCCGCCGAACAAGGCGGGACACGGCCGAAAGGGAGGCGGGGTTATGAGAAACCCTGTCCCGATCGAAGCCGGACGGATCGTGATCTCCAAAGCGGGACGGGACAGGGGAACGGCGTACGCGGTTCTCGGTCTCCCATCCGAAGACAGGGTGCTGGTGGCCGACGGCCGAAGCCGCACCTGCGATCATCCGAAGAAGAAGAACGTAAGACATCTGGCTGCCAAACCGGAGAGGATTCCGGAGCTCGCCGGCAGCCCGGCCGCGGAACCCCGCAGGCTGGACGAGGCGATCAGGCGGGGCCTGAAGGCAGCCGGCTACCTTGCCACTTAAGGAGGGTTACAGCTTGCCCAAGAGCGACAATATCGAAGTAGAAGGCGTCGTCGTCGAAGCGCTGCCCAACGCCAACTTCCGCGTGGAAGTCGGCCAGGCCGGGCGCAGTCACACGATTATCGCCCAGATTTCCGGCAAGATCCGCATGAACTTCATCCGGATCTATCCCGGGGACAAGGTGAAAGTCGAGATCTCTCCCTATGATCTGTCCAGGGGTCGCATCACCTGGCGCAGCAAGGGCTGAGCAATACGAGCAGGAGGAACAAACAATGAAGGTTAGACCGTCTGTTAAGCCCATCTGCGAGAAGTGCAAGATTATCAAGCGCAAGGGCCGCATTATGGTCATCTGCGAGAATCCCAAGCACAAGCAGAAGCAGGGCTGATCTGAAGCAGAATTGCAATCAGGCAAAGAAGGGCTCGTCCGGGCGGCTGCGCAGGTCTCCTGTGACCGGATGACTTTTCATAGAGGTAAAGCAGAACATCGATTGATGGAAATCAGTTCGGAGGTAAAGTAATGGCACGTATTTCTGGCGTAGACCTGCCTCGTGAGAAGCGGGTCGAAATCGGATTGACGTATATCTTCGGCATCGGCCTCAAGACCTCTCAGGAGATCCTGGCCGGAACCGGCGTCAATCCTGACACTCGCGTGAAGGACCTCACCGAGCAGGACGTCAACAAGATCCGTGAGTACATCGAGCACAACCTGAAGGTGGAGGGCGATCTCCGCCGTGACGTGGCGCTGGATATCAAGCGCATGATGGAAATCGGCTGCTATCGCGGTGTCCGCCATCGCCGGGGTCTCCCCGTCCGCGGACAGAACACGAAGCAGAACGCCCGCACCCGCAAGGGCCCCAAGAAGACCATCGCCGGCAAGAAGAAAGCCACCAGGTAAGGGGGAGTGAGGAATAATGGCACCGAAGAAGAACCTTAAGAAGGTTACCCGCAAGCGCCGTGAGCGCAAGGTTGTAGAGCGCGGCGCTGCGCACATCAGCTCCTCCTTCAACAACACGATCGTGACGCTGACCGACCTGCAGGGCAACGCCCTGAGCTGGGCCAGCGCCGGCGGACTGGGATTCCGCGGCAGCAAGAAGTCCACGCCTTTCGCGGCGCAGAGCGCGGCGGAGACGGCGGCCAAGGCTGCCATGGAGTACGGCCTCAAGACCGTGGAAGTGTACGTCAAGGGCCCGGGCTCCGGGCGTGAGGCGGCGATCCGCTCTCTGCAGGCTGCCGGCCTGGAGGTCAACATGATCAAGGACGTGACGCCCATCCCGCACAACGGATGCCGCCCGCCCAAGCGCCGTCGCGTGTAAGGTTTGTAAGGAGGACTACATACAATGGCTAACAATAAGGAGCCGATCGCCAAGAAGTGCCGGAGCCTGGACATTTCTCCGGCCGCACTCGGCTATGGCAATAAGAAGTCCAAGCGCAATCCCGGCGGAAACCGGCGCAGGAAGGTGTCCGAGTACGGCACCCAGCTCAAGGAGAAGCAGAAGGTCAAGTTCGTATACGGCGTGCTGGAGAAGCAGTTCCACCGTTACTACCTCAAGGCTTCCAACATGAAGGGCATCACCGGTGAAAACCTGCTGTCCCTGCTGGAGCGCAGGCTGGACAACGTGGTGTACCGCCTCGGCCTGGCCAAGACCCGCCGCATGGCGCGCCAGATTGTGGTGCACGGCCACATCATGGTCAACGGCCGCAAGGTCAACATCCCCTCCTACCTGGTGAAGGCGGGCGATGTGATCACGCTGCGCGAGCGCAGCCGTGAGCAGGAGATGTTCAAGAGCCTGCGCGAGGGCACCGGCGCCGTGACGCCCAAGTGGCTCACCTTCAGCGCCCCGACTCTGACGGGCACCGTCTCTGCGCTGCCCACGCGCGAGGATATCGACTATCCGGTGCAGGAGCACCTCATCGTCGAGCTCTATTCTCGTTAATCCATGGCTGTTCACGGGACATGTGAGGAGGAATCTGCCCAATGATCGAACTCGAAAAGCCCCTTATCGAACGCGTGGAGGTCGGCGACAGCTACGGCAAATTCGTCGTGGAGCCGCTGGAGCACGGCTTTGGCCAGACGCTGGGTAACTCCCTGCGCCGCGTGCTGCTCAGCTCGCTCCCCGGCGTGGCAGTCTCCAGCATTCGCATTGAGGGAATCCAGCACGAATTTTCCGCCGTCCCCGGCGTGAAGGAAGACGTTGCAGAGATCATCCTCAACCTGAAAGAGCTCTCCGCCAGGCTGTTCTGCGAGGGCAAAAAGACGATTACGCTCCACGTCAAGGGCCCCTGCGAACTCACCGGCGCGGATCTGGCCGTCGACGACCAGATCGAGATCATCAATCCGGATCTGCACATCGCGGAGCTGAACGAGGACGCCGACGTGACCCTGTACGTGACCTTGGAAAAGGGCATGGGCTATGTCAGCGCGGAGCGCAACAAGACGGCGGATACGCCCATCGGCGTCATCCCCACCGATTCCATCTTTACCCCCATCCGCAAGGTGAACTACACCGTGGAGAACACGCGTGTCGGCAAGGAGACGGATTTCGACCGCCTGACCCTCGAGGTCTGGACGGACGGAAGCGTCAAGCCGGACGAGGCGATTGCGGCGGCGGCGGATGTCTTCTACAAGCACCTGAAGATCTTCATGGGCCTCACCGATCAGGTGGCGCAGGTCGGCTTCAGCGAGAAGGAGAACGACACCCAGGAGAAGGTCCTGGAGATGACCATCGAAGAGCTGGATCTCTCCGTCAGGGCCTATAACTGCCTCAAGCGCGCCGGCATCAACACCGTCGCGGAGCTGGTACAGAAGAATCAGGAAGACATGATGAAGGTCCGCAACCTGGGCAAGAAGAGCCTGGAGGAGGTCGAGCAGAAGCTCGCCGCCCTGGGCATGGCCCTGAGGACCGCGGAAGAATAAGGGGCAATGCCCACAAAGGTCGCGCCTAAGGGAAATGAGGCTCGTCCGGTCCCGGAAGGGAGCGGAAACCGGTTACCCTGCCGTAAACGGGTTTCCGCAAGCCGGTGACGGCTGCCGGACGGGTAGAGATCCTCATTTGCAGGAGGCGGACCCAAAAAGGAGGAAATCCCAATGGCTAAACAGCGTAAACTTGGCCTCACGGCCTCGCAGCGCAAGGCGCTGCTCCGCAACCAGGTCACCAATCTCATTTGGTATGGCCGCATCGAGACAACTCTGGCCCGGGCCAAGGAGGTGCGCCCCATCGCGGAGCATCTCGTGACGCTCGCCATTGCCGAGTGCGACAATAACATTGAGGTCGAAAAGACCTTCAATAACGACAAGGGCCAGGCTGTCACCGTGAAGGTGCAGAACGACGCGCCCAGCAAGCTGAACGCCCGCCGTCGGATGATGCGTGTGCTCTATCCGATGAAGGAGACCAAGAAGGCCGACGAGAACAAGGCCGAGTTCCGCGCCCGCACCAAGGACGTGAAGTATCCCTGCGTGGAGAAGCTCTTCCGCGAGTACGGCCCCAAGTACAAGGTCCGCAACGCCGAGAAGAACTGCGCCGGCGGTTACACGCGCATCCTGAAGAAGGGCCCGCGCCGCGGCGACGCAGCCGAGATGGTCATTCTCGAGTTTATCTGATTTCTGAAATCGGAGAAGCTGTTTCGCAACGCGAAGCAGCTTCTTTGCTCATCGAGGAAGGATAAGATGAACGATACTGTATTGATCTTCAGCTATTCCGAGCGCACCTCGCTTGAACTGGCGAAGCGCCTGCGCGGGGAGCACGTCTTCAGTGTGATCCTCCCGGGCTCGACGACGGCCCGGCAGGCGGCGGAATACGAGCCCCGCGGCATCATCCTGAGCGGAGAGGACTCGGGTTCCGGCGTCATGGACGCCTCCATCCTCGAGATGGGGGTGCCGGTCCTGGCGCTCGGCCACGCTGCGCACATGATGCTGACGGCGCTGGGCGGCGCCTGCGCCGGCACGGGGATTTCCCGCCGGAAGGTGGACGTCCACTTTGAGCAGAGCGTGCTTTTTGCCCGGGCGGAAGACGGCGAACGCTTCATTCGGGAAGCGCAGACCCTGATGCTGCCGGCCAGCGTGCGCATGAGCGCCAGCGGAGCCGGCTGCACACTGGGCTTTGAGGATCCGGAGCGCCGGCTCTACGGCATCCAGTTCGAGATGGAGCGCAACGATCCCACGACGACCGGCATACTGGAGGCCTTCCTCTTCGACGTCTGCGGCTGCGATCCATGGTATTCGGTCGACACCGCGATGGAGGAGGCCCAAAGGCAGCTGGAAGAGGCGGCTTCCGCCGGCGGCCGGGCGATCTGCGCGGTCAGCGGCGGCCTGGTTTCCACGGTCGCGGCCATCATGGGCAAGCAGGCCTTCGGGGACAGGATGACCGCCGTGTTCGTCGAAACCGGCCTCATGCGGGAGAACGAGGGCGAGACGATCCGCGAAACTTACGAGGCGCTCGGCATTCCGCTGGTGACGCTGGACATCCGGGACCGGATGCTGAAGGCGTTTTCCGGCGTGCGGGGGCGCCAGCAAAAGCGCAACGCCGTCCAGAAATGCCTGCTGGAGGCGCTGGAGGCCGAAGCGGGAGACGCGTCCACGCGGCTCATCATCGGCACGGATTACACGGACCGCCTGTTCGGCCGGATGACGCCCAGGGAGTTTATGCAGGGCGAACCGCTTGAGCCGCTGTCCATCTGCTTCCGCAGAGAGGTACGCGCCATGGCGGAGCGCCTCGGCGTTCCGAGCGCAATCCGGGAGCGCAAGGCGTTCCCGCCGCTGGGGCTGGGCGCCCTTGTGATGGGTGAGATCCGCGAGGAAAAGCTGTCCATGCTGCGCAGCATTGACGCGATCTTCCGTGAGGAGCTGGAAGGTGCGGGCCTGATGCCCAAGCTGTACGACTTCTATCCGCTGCTCTCGGAAGAGGGGGCCTTCGGCGGCGGCCGGCAGGTGCTGCTGTGCGCGCACACGAGGGCCGGCGGCGTGCTGGTTCCGGCGCGCCTCCCCTATGATCTGGTGGAGCGCACGGTCTCCCGCATCATGGAGGATCATCCCACCGTGACGCGCGTGATGCTGGACGAGACCAAGACGGCGCACAGGATATTCTAATCTTTATAAGAAAACAGAGCCGGATTCATTTGATTGAACCCGGCTCTGTCTTCATTATTATCAAATATTAATGGACAGATTAAGCAGATTTAGAAGTCACTTATTCTGCCCAACTGGTAGACGTACACTTGGTCGTACGAGGTATCGCATTTTGCATCTCGAATCTCAGTACGTCCGGGTTTAATCTCTCCGTCATTGTCTGTCATATAGCCCCAATCATAGTTTATAAGATTACCTTTCTTGTCCGTAAAGATGACATAGTATTCTACAAATTGGGCAGGCTTATCGCCTGTATTCGTCGCAGAAATGATTACTTTGTTTCCAACTTGAGAAGTAGTAACAGCAATCTTAGACTGGCATGCTTTTGCCCACCGGCTGCAGGGACTCATGGTTACAGATACTGTAGCATGGTCGAATTCCATGTCATTTTGACAACTCCAGAATGTTTCATATCCGGCTTCGCAGGCATTTTCAGTTTGATTTGCTACACCAAGAATGTTTCCTGATTTGTCATAGAAAAGAACTTGAACGCTAATATCGCTGTCCTCGCCACTGGTATTTTTGAGGACAAACATATAGTTGTAATAACTACTGTAGCGAGAATGATATTTATACTCAGCAGTAATTTCCCACCCATCACCACTCAAAACAGGCGCATTAACCACTTCTTCTGCTGCTTTAGTTGTGCTTTCAATAGCTGTTGACTCTGGGACGACAGTTTCAGTGTCAGCAGTTTTTTCTTCTGTTGCTACATCGACAACCTTTGCCATTTTACCAGAAATGTATCCGATGGTTCCATCGTCCAATCTAATCTTATACCATCCATTGCTGGCTATTTCCAAGTATTCATAGGTGCTGCCAGAATATGCACTGCCAACTTTTTGACTGTTTTTATCCGAGGCCTTTCGGACGTTAACGGTTCCATTATGAGTGATCAGAACATGGCCGCTTTCAGCGAAAACTGTGGTCACGAATAACACCAGAATGAGAAAGGATAAAACAAAGAATCTTTTCATATATTTCTGAGCAAAAGCTCAATTCCTCCTTTCAAAAACCTAAGTTAGCTTTTCTTATGCATGCCAATAGTGATTCGGACTGATTGTATAGTAGATAACAAATGGGATACCGATAACAAAGAAACACATGATGAGCCAGAAGATTAAACTGTGCCCTTTTTGCATTCGTACATAGTTTGCACCGTCATGAGCCTCTCTAGCCATATAAAACACCTCGTTTACAAAGAATTTGATATCCGAATGGATATTATACACAAATCTTACCATCCTAATAAGGTAATGTCAAGATATCCATTTGGCTATCAAAGGGGTGTCGTATGGGATATTACCGCAGGATTAGAGACCTTCGAGAAGACCATGATTTGACGCAAAGACAATTAGCTGCTATTCTAGGAATAACTCAACCTCAATACTTCCGCTATGAACAAGGATATCGAGATATTCCAACAGATTTATTAATACGATTAGCTGACTACTATGATGTATCTACGGATTATATTCTTGGTCGCACAGAAGCTAGAAACCAGGAGTAGAATAGTTTTAAACTTTTAATACTGAAATAGAATCAAAAGAGGATGTAGCTACCTTTGAATACCAAAGGGAAAACATGCAATGAAGATAGTTATATTGTGTTGAAAAAGCCTAATATAAAAGGGCATTATCCAACAAATATGAAACCAAATCGGGAAACTGTTTTAGCGATACAAGAGGCAAAACATATACTCTTAAATCCAAATGCAAAGAAATATTCAGATGTTGAAGAGGCATTAATAGTATTGAAGAAGTAACGACTCTTATATTAAAATGCTGAGGCGGCCGCGCAGTGCGGCCGCCTCTTAGTATTTATTTTGCTGCTGTATGGGGGTTATTCCAACGTCCTGAGAAAACCGGAGACCGCGGCGAGGCCGTCCCTCAGCACCTGCGCATCGCAGGCATAGCCGACGCGCATGCTGCGCGGCTCGTCGAAGCAGTCGCCCGGCGTGACAAACGCACCCGTCTGATCGTAAAGCTGCCGGCAGAAGTCGTAGGATTCCAGGGGATAGTCCCAGCGGATGAGCGCGGTGGTGCCCGCCTGCGGGCGCACCCAGGAGAGGTGCGGCTCCGTTTCCATCCAGCGCGTGAGAATTCCCAGGTTTTCGCGCACGATGCCGCGGCTGCGCGCGAGTACGGCATCGGCGTGCCGGAGCGCCAGCGCGGCCAGCGCCTCGTCCATCATGCCGCAGGAGATGTGGTTGTAATCCCTGTGGGAAAGGAAGGCGCGCATGGCGTCCCCGTCCTTCGTCGCGATCCACCCGAGACGCAGCCCGGCGAGGGAGAAGACCTTGGACATGCTGGAGACGGAAATGCCCTTCTCGTAGAGATCGGCGATGGAGGGGCTGTAATCGTCCGTCTGGGTCAGGTGCCGGTAGACCTCGTCACAGAGCAGGTAGGCGCCGGCGCTGCGGGCCACGTCGACGATCTCCCGCAGCATCGCCTCGTCCATCAGCGCGCCGGTCGGATTGTTGGGGTTGTTGATGCAGATGAGCTTCGTCCCCGGAACGGCGAGGGCGCGCAGTTCATCCAGGTCCGGCAGGTAGCCGTTTTCCGGGCGCAGGCGCAGGATCCGGAGATCGGCGCCGTAAGCCTCCGGAATGGAGGTGAGCTGCTGGTAGCTGGGCGCGATGGAGATGACGCGCTCGCCGGGCTCGACGAGGGAGTAGAAGACGTGGTGGTTGGCACCCGCTGCGCCGTGTGTGGTCAGGACGTGCTCAGGGGAGAGGGTGCGGTAAAGCCGGCAGACACCCTCCCGGAAGGCGGGCGAGCCCTCGATGTCGCCGTAGGTGAGGCGGCGGCAGCCGAGGCTGCGCCAGAAAGCGCCTGGGTCCTCGCCGGTCAGGGCGAACAGCTCGTCGGGGGAGACAGAATCCACGCAGGTCTCCGCGATGTTGTAACGCGCACCGGTTTCATAGGCGTTCATCCATTCTTCGACGGCAAAGGGTCTGATGTGCATAAGGGTACCTCCTTTAATCGGCGGGGTTGAACAGCAGGCGGTTCACGCTGTCCGCGATGACGTCCGCCATGTACAGTTTATAGTGAAGGCGGGTGGGCTGGACGGGTACGGTGCAGTGAAAGCAGCGGGTCCCGTTCTCCGTTTCGATGGCGAAGTAAACCTCACCCGGCACGCTGTCTGCGTTGCCGGAATCCGCGTTTCCGAAGGTGCCCGTGACGCCGATGCCGCAGTCCGCCGCGTACAGCTCCCGGCAGGCCTTCGCCATTGCGGCGGCGGTCTCGGCGGAATACACGCCGAAGCGCTCGATGCAGCGGATGGGCACGCCGTGCAGCACCTTGGCGGCGTTGCTGTAGGTGACGAGCGCCCCCGCAAGGACGGCGGAAGAACCCTCCGTATCGGTGACGAGGGAGGCGATCTGGCCGCCGGTGCAGCTTTCCATCGCCGTAAGGGTCAGCCCCGCACGGATGAAGGACCGCGTGAGCGCCGCGTATTTGCGGCGGACCGCGCCCTCGTCGGCAGGGCCTTCGGGCCCGGCGGTCTCCTCTATGCGCAGCATGCTTTTCACTCCTTAAAGACCGGACGCAGCAGGCTGTCCGGCGCAGACGGGTCAGAGCCGAAAGACCCTGCCCTCGCGCCGGGGCGGAATCCGGTCGTTTTGTTTCTTCGGGTAGCCGATGACGCAGTGGCCGACCCCTCTGTACGTCTCGTCCAGGCCGGCGCGGCGGAGCAGCGCGATCCCCTCGGGGTCCTCAAAGACCTGCCTGGCGCGGTGAATCCAGCAGCTGCCGATGCCGAGCGAATGAGCGGCCAGCATCAGGTTGCCGAGCACCAGGCTTCCGTCCTCGACGCCGGCAGGCGCGTCCTTCGGCACGAGGACGCACAGGACGGCCGGCGCGCCGTAAAAGGGATCGGGCCGCTTCAGCGCGTCGTACCGGGCATTGAGGCGGGAGAGGAGATCCCGCTCCTGCGGATCGGTGACGGCCAGGATGACGGGCATCTGCCTGCCCATCCAGCTGGCGGCGTACAGGCCGGCCTCGATCATCCCGTCGATCATCTCCTGCGGAACGGGATCCGGCAGAAAGCTCTTGCAGCTGCGCCGGGTGATCATGGCCTGAAGGATATCGTTCATAAGCGCCCTCCCCGGAACGGTTCCTTAAAACGCTACTATGATACATCGGGAATCCGGACGGTTACAAGGGTTATTTTTGTTTTGCGGAAGAAAGTGCCGGGCGCGAAAAGGGCAGCCCGCCGGGCTGCCCTGTCTGTCGTTTTGTTTCTGTGTTAGCCCACGCGGATCTGCCAGCCCGCCTGGATGTAATCGGGGTCGGTGATGCGGTTGTTCCAGCGCATCAGCTGGGTGCGGGTTACGCCGTAGCGGTTCGCGATCTTGGTGAGGGTGTCGCCCTTTTTCACGATGTAGTACTTCGCGGTGCCGCCGGCCACGTCGGCCATCGCCTCGTCGGTCAGTTTCTCGGCGTTCAGGAATTCGTTTTCATTGACGTTATTCAGCTTTTCCATAATCATTCTCCTTTACTTTGTCCGCGGCGCTCGCCGCTTGTTTTTGTTTACGGGCACAGTTTAGCATCCCGTGCGTCACAGAAGCGTCACACGCGGAAAAGTATTTTTTGTCCGCCCCTGTCCATCCCCGGCCCCTACAATACGCATGACGGAACGGGGCGGCCGCCGGGCGCCCCGCTTCGTTGGAAAGGAGCGGATGGATGCAGACGAAAGGCGGGGGAAAGATGCCGCCGGTGGCGGACAGGGAGGAGATTTTGCACTTTTACACCGGGGTGATGCGGGGAAAGATCCACAGCGGCGGAAAGGCCGCGGCCGTCGCGGACAGGCTGCGGGCCGCCGCGGCGCTGGAACGCGCGCAGGAGGAGGGGCGGCGGACGGACGAGGCGCTCGAAAAGCTGGACAGGCTGCTGGAGGAAATGGGCCGTGCGGCTGACGGAAAAGCAGAGTGAGTACATCCGCCGGGCGGTGCGGCGGTGGAACTTCAAGGGCGGCGCGACGCGCAGCGGCAAAACCTGGCTGGACGTGCACTACGTGATCCCCGCACGCATCCGCAGCCGCGCGGGGCAGCCGGGGCTTACCGTGCTGCTGGGGATTTCCCGCGGGACGCTGGAGCGCAACGTGCTGACCCCGATGCGCGCGCTCTACGGGGAGGAGCTGGTCGGGTACCCCGCCTCGGGCGGCAGGCTGCGCCTGTTCGGCGAGGAGTGCTGGGCGCTGGGCGCGGGGCGGACGGCTGGCATCGCGGGGCTGCGCGGCGCCTCCGTCAAATACGCGTACGGGGACGAGGTGGCGGACTGGCAGCCGCAGGTCTTCGAGCTGCTGAAGAGCAGGCTGGACACGCCGTCTTCCTGCTTTGACGGGACGTACAACCCGCAGGGGAAGACGCACTGGCTCTACCGGTTCCTGACGGGCGGCGCGGACGTGTACGCGCAGCGCTACGGCCTCGCGGACAACCCCTTCCTGCCGCCCGCCTTCGCGGAGCAGCTGCGCGCGGAGTACAGGGGGACGGTATATTACGACCGGTACATCCTGGGCAACTGGAAGAGCGCGGAGGGCGCGCTGTTTGCCGTGGAGCCGCCGTTTACCGCGGATGCGTCGCTGCTGTCCGGCGGCGTGGCGCACGTGGACGCGGCCTTCGGCGGCGGGGATTCGACGGCGCTGACCCTGGGCAGGCGCGAAGGCGACGGCATCGTGCTCTACGGCAGGCTGTGGAATCAGCATGCGGACACGGTGCTTTCCGCCATAGCCGCAGAGTGCCTGCGCCACGCCTGCGCGCCGGTGTACTGCGAGACGAACGCAGACAAGGGATACCTGGCCAGGGAGCTGCGGCGCCTGGGGCTGCCGGTGCGCCCTTACACGGAAAGGGAGAACAAGTTTATGAAGATCAGCACCTTTCTGCGCAAGTGGTGGCCGAACGTGCGCCTGCTGGAGGGGACGGACCGCGCATATGTCGACCAGATCCTGGATTATACGGACGCTGCGCTGCACGACGACGCGCCGGACAGCGCAGCCTGCGTCTGCCGGATCCTGGACCGGCGGGAGGGCGGCTGGCGCAGCCCGATTGAGGGCGTGCTGCTGCCGTAGCGCTTTGTCCGGGCGTGTCCGTTTGCGGGGGCTATACTGATCCTCGCCGGGAGGACCGGCGAAAAGGGGGTGAAGGGATGCTGACGTACCAGGATTACGGAAGGGACGCGGACAGGGAAGGGTTCCTGCGGCGGCTGATCGCGGAACACGAGGCGTGCGGGGCGGTGCGTACGGCGCGCACGGCCGACCTCTACGACAGGCAGCGCAACCGGACGATCGCCGAGACCGTGCAGAAGATTTACACGCTTTCGGGTTTGCCGGTGACGGACCCGACGGCGGGCAAACAGCGCATCGCGAGCAACTTTTTCAACCGGCTGAACACCCAGCGGGCCGCCTATCTGCTGGGCAACGGCGCGGGCTTTGAAAAGGCGGGGACGAAGGCGCGCCTGGGCGCGGACTTCGATACGCGGCTGATGCAGGCGGGGCGGCTTTCGCTCATCCACGGGGTTTCGTTCCTGCTGCTCAACGTGGACAGGGTGCACGTCTTTCCGCTGACGGAATTCGCGCCGCTGTGGGACGAGGAAACCGGGCGCCTGCGCGCCGGCGTGCGATACTGGCGGCTCTCCGCGAACAAGCCGCTGCGTGCGGTGCTCTACGAGGAGGACGGGTACACGCGCTGCGCGTGGGAGAAGGACGGGTTTCATGCAGGGGAGAAGCGGCCTTACCGCCTGCGGGTGCGCACCGTGCCGGCGGAGGGCGGGGAGACGATCCTCGGCGGGGAGAACTACGGGGCGCTGCCCGTCGTACCGCTGTGGGGCAGCCGGCTGCACCAGTCCACGCTGGTGGGCATGCGGCAGGCGATCGACAGCTACGACCTCATCCGCAGCGGGCTGGCGAACGACCTTTGCGACTGCGCGGAGATCTACTGGCTGCTGGAGAATTACGGCGGGATGACGGATACGGAGCTGGCGCGCTTCCGTGACCGGCTGAAGTTTACGCACATCGCGTCGCTGGACACGGGCGGCGAAGGGCGGGTGACGCCGTACACGCAGGAGATTCCGCACGCGGCGCGGCAGGCCTATCTGGAACTGCTCCGCGCGGGCATTTACGAGGACTTCGGCGCGCTGGACGTGACGAGGCTCTCGGCCGGTGCCAGGACGGCGACGGAGATCCAGGCCGCCTATCAGCCGCTGGACGAGCAGGCGGACGACTTCGAGTACCAGGTGATCGAGTGCGTGCAGCAGCTGCTGGGCCTGCTGGGCATAGAGGATACGCCGCATTTTACGCGTAACCGGATCGCCAACCAGCTGGAACAGGTGCGCACGGTGATGGAAGAGGCCCCGGTGCTGGACAGGCAGACGCTGCTGGAAAAGCTGCCCAACCTGACGCCCGAAGAGGCGCAGACGGTGCTGCGGCGCACGGGATTTGCGGCATTGAAGAAGGAGGGGGACTGAGATGGAAGAGACGGAAAAGAAGCAGGAATGCGCCGGGGTGGCCGCAGTGGAAGCGGAGACGGAACTGCACCGGCTGCGGGAGGAGCTGGAAGAGGCGAAACGCGCGGCGCGGGCAGACCGGGCGGCGCTGAAGGGGCGGCTGTACCGGGAACTGCTGCGCGGCGCCGGCGTGGATGAAAAGCGCATCGGCGCGATCCTGCGCGTGACGGACCTGGACGGCATGACGGTGAGGGACGGACGGCTGGAAGAGGAAGAGCGGCTTACGGCGGACATCCGGCGGGAGTGGGCGGACTTCATCGGGGTCACGAAGACGCGCGGCGCGCTGGTGGAGACGCCGCCTGCGGCCGGACGCCCGGCGAGGACGCGGGCGGAAATCGAAGCGATCCGGGACGGCGGCGAGCGCCGCAGGGCGATCGCGGAAAACGCGGCCCTCTTCGGGCTGGAAGTGGCGGACTGACGAAAGGAGAAAGACAGATGGCAGAGACGAATCTCATTGGGAAGACGGACCTGGCGCGCGTGCGGGAGGTGGACTTCACCCTGCAGTTTACGGGGAGCCTGCGCACTCTGACCGAGGCACTCGGCATCACGCGCAGGGTGCCCAAGCAGGCGGGCGCGCCGCTGAAAACCTACCGGGCGACGGGAACGCTGGCCGCAGGGACCGTGGGGGAAGGGGAGACCATCCCCCTGTCGCACTACGCCGTGGAGGCCGTCACGTATGGTGAAATCGCGCTGGGCAAGTGGCGCAAGGCGACGAGCGCGGAGGCGATCATCGACAGGGGCTTCGACCAGGCGGTCGGGATGACGACGGACCGCATGCTGCGGGACGTGCAGAAGAAGGTGCGCGGCGACTTCTTCGCCTTCCTGGCCACGGGCACGGCCAGGGCGGAGGGAGCCGGCCTGCAGGCGGCGCTGGCGCAGGGCTGGGGCACGCTGCAGACGCTCTTCGAGGACGACGAAGTGGAAACGGTGTACTTTCTGAACCCGATGGACGCCGCGGCGTACCTGGGCGCGGCGCAGGTGAGCACGCAGACGGCGTTCGGCATGACGTACATCGACAGCTTCCTGGGGCTGGGGACGGTTTTCCTCAGCACCTGCGTGCCGAAGGGCACCTTCTACGCGACGGCGAAGGCGAACATCGTGCTGTACTACGTGCCCGTCGGCGGCGCCGACCTGGGGGAGGCCTTCCGCTTTACGGCGGACGAGACCGGTCTCATCGGCATCCACGAGGAGCCCGATTACACGAACATGACCGCGAGCGATACGGTGGTGTGCGGCCTGACGCTGCTGGCGGAGCGCCCGGACGGCATCGTCGTGGGCACGATCGGGGCCGGCGAATGAGGAGCCTGTGTTCTGCCTTTCTGAACGGACGGGGGCTGCAGGACGTGGACCCCGCTCTTCTCTTGACGGAAGTGCGCCACAGCCCTGCGGAGACGGTTTACGCCGACATCCGCCTGCCGGGCGGGGCGGCGCTGACGGCGAAAAGGACGGTGCACCCGGCGCACGTGCGCCTCTCCTTTGAAGTGCACGAGGAGGACGGGGCACGCCGGAGGGCTATCCTGGACCGGGCCGCCGCATGGGCGGCGGGCGGCGGGACGCTGACCGTTTCGGACAGGCCGGGGCAGGCGCTGCGGGTGCGGTGCGCGCGCCTGCCGGAGATCTCCGCGGCGCACTGGTGCGAACGGCTGACCCTTGAATTAGAAGGGTTTCCGCTGCCCTGGTGGCAGGATGAGCGGCCGCAGACGGTGCAGCTCGATGGGAGGAGCGGCACGGCGGAGGTTTTCGTGCCCGGCTGTGCGGGGGAGGCGCCGGTGTCGGTGACACTCCGGGCGAAGGGGCCGCTGGGGTCGCTGCAGTTTACGGCGGGCGAAAGCGCGATCCGGCTGGAAGGGCTCGCGCTGAAGGCCGGCGGGGAGCTGGTGCTGGGGATCCGGCCGGAGACGGGGCTTCTTTTCATCCGGCGGGCGGAAACGGGCGCTTCCCTGCTGGGATGCCGGACTGCGGACAGCAGCGATCTGCTGCTTCTGCCAGCCGGACGCCGGAACCGCCTGTCGCTGACGGCAGATGCGGAGGCCGAGGCGGAATTTCAGGTGAGAGGGGTGTATCCATGACGGAAAACCGGACGGCTGTCCGGGTGGCGGACAGAGAAGGCAGGCGGCTGCAGGTCCTTTCCGCGGAGCTCCGGCTCCCGCTGTCGGGGCCGGCGTCGGCGGTGCTTCGCCTGGCCCCGGCCAGCGGGGTCGCGGCCGGAGACTGGCTGCAGCTATCCGGCACAGGGGAAGGCTGCTACCGCGTGCGCAAAACGGAGACGGACTGCGTGACGGGCATCCAGACCGCGTGGCTGCGCCACGGGCTGGACGTGCTCGGGGATACGGTGCTGCCGCAGGAAGCCGGAACTCTGGAGGGGCCGTTTGAAACGGTGCTGCGCGGGGTACTGGACTATGCCCGGCCGCAGACGGACGCAGCGGTATACTGGCAGGCGGGAGAGGTGGAGATCGCGGACACGGTGGCCGTATCTGCAGGCGGAGAGGACGCGCTTTCGCTGCTTGTGCGCCTGATGGAGGATTATCCGGGTTTCTTTCTGGAGACCGACCAGCGCCAAAGCCCGTGGACGCTGAACGTCCGCCGCTGCCCGGAGGGGCCGGAAGCGGAGGGCAGGCTCTTCCGGAACCTCTGCGCCGCGGGGGTTGTCTACGACACCTCCCGGGTGTGCACGCGCGTGCTGAGCGAGCTGCTGCCGGGCGGACGGATGGACGGGGAGGCGAAGGAACGCTTCGGCATCGTAAGCCGGGAAGTGCCCTTCCCCGACGGCGCCGCGCCCGGGACGATCGAGGCCGCTGCGCGCCGTTACCTGGAGAGCCATGCGGAGCCGGAACTGACGGTGACGCTGGACGCGCTGGAGCTCTCGGAGCTGACCGGGGAGGAGGCGGACCGCTTCCTCCCCGGGCGCCGCATGCGGGTGTGCGTGCCCGAACTCGGCATGGCCGTGGAAGAGCGCATCATGCAGGTGCGGTATCCGGACGCCGTCGGGGAGCCGGAAAGGGCCGAGGTTACACTGTCCAACCGCGTCTGCGGGCCGGCCAAGAGCCTGGACCGGCTGGAACGGGAGACCTTTGCGGCGCTCCGGAAGAGCGAAGGCGCACAGCGGCGCGCAAAGGAAAACGAAAAGCGCATCAGCAGGAACGCGCAGCAGATCCGCCTCAAGGCTGAAAAGAGCGAAATGGACGACACCCGGCAGCGGATGAGCGCGGCGGGGATCGCCATCGACGGGCCGGCTGCGCAGGTGAAGCTGCTCGCTTCCCAGACGA
Source organism: uncultured Eubacteriales bacterium (assembly GCA_902781095.1). Lineage (GTDB taxonomy): Bacteria > Bacillota > Clostridia > Christensenellales > Aristaeellaceae > Ventricola. Next base: position 49,751 of record CACZHW010000004.1, on the reverse strand, counting down.
CGGTGGACACCCTGACGCAGCGCGTGGAGAGAGCGGAAGCGTCCGTTGCGGTCAACGCCGAGAGCATCGAGATGAAGGTCTCGCGGGACGGCGTCATCTCCGCGATCAACCAGACGGCGGAGAAGATCCGCATCGAGGCCGGGCGCATCGAGCTTTCCGGCTACGCGACGGCCGAAGCGCTGGACGCGGCCTTCACCGGCGGGCGGAACATGGTCGCGGAGGATCTGGAGATCACTGGCCGCCTGTACGTGCAGGACGAGGGCATCACCCTCGGCGCGGCGTGGAAGAGCGTGGAGGTGGTGACCGGCATTACCCCGAGCTATACGGCCGTGCAGAACTGGGCGCTGACGGACGCCGCCGAAAGCGGCATCACGGGCCACTTCCGCGGCCGGTTCGTAAACGGCGTCACGCCGCACACGCAGACCCTTTATTACCTGGGGAGGTGAACCCATGAATCAGCCGGACGGACTGTTTGACTGCTTCGGCCTCATCGAGAGCCTGAAGACGCTCCTCGGCGGCGTTCAGGTCAGCGGCCTAAATAACCTGCAGCGGGTGCTGCTGGCGGCCCAGGGGCTGGACGCGCTGGCGGAAGGGCTGAAGCGGGAAAAAGAGCGCAGCGCGGAGCCAAAGGGGGAGAGCCCGGCCCTGCGGGAAGACGAATGACACGGGAGGGGGAAGGTTATGGATTTTTCACACGTCGTGTGCGCCGGCTGCGACCTTGCGCAGGGCGTCCGGCGCACACGGCTGGGGCGGCTGTTCGCAGAAAACGACGCGCTGGCGCACACCTTTGAGGTGACGGTCACGCGCGGGGAAGAGAAGGTCAGCCTGGAGGGGGCGGCGGTCACGGGATGGTTTGTCCGCGCGGACGGGGGCACCGTCGCCGTATCGGGGACGGCGGAGGGCAGCGTGGCGCGCCTGAGGCTGCCGGCGGCCTGCTACCGCTGCGAGGGCCCGTTTTCGCTGATCATCAAGGCGGCTTCCAGGACGGTGACCGCGGCGCTCTTCTGGGGAGAGGGAACGGTGACGCGCTGCGCCACGGACGCGGTGGTCGATCCCGACCGCGTGGTCCCGGACCTGCCCCAGCTCCTCGCGAAAATCGCCGCCATGGAAGCGGCGACGGCAGACGGAAGGGCGGCTGCCGGGGAGGCGGAGCGCGCCGCGGCGCGCGCGGACGAAGCGGCACTGGGCGCAGAGGCCTCTGCGTCGGCGGCCGGGAGCGCGGCGGCAGAAGCATACCGTGCGGCAGGGGAGGCGAGGGGCGCGGCGGCCCAGGTGACGGACGCCCTCGTGCCGGCCTTCTCCATCGGGACGGTTACGACGCTGGAGGCGGGGGAGCCGGCCGGTGCCTCCATCACGGGAACGGCACGTGAGCCGCTGCTGAACCTTGCCATCCCGAAAGGGCGGGACGGCGACGGGACCGGCCTGACATACGATCTGCCGACGGCCAGCCGGAGCGAAAAGGGCGGGATCATCGTGGGAGACGGGCTTGCAATCAGCGGCGCGGTGCTCTCCGTGCCGGTGATGCGTGCGCCCGGGGTGGACGAAGAACTCGGCGCGACCGACGGCTGCCGTGGGCTCGTGCCGGACGTCGCCTATGCCGAGCGCGAAAAGTTTCTGCGCGGCGACGGCACCTGGCAGACGCCGGAGATGCCGCCGGTGTGGCAGCTGCGCTGGAAGAGCGCAGGGACGGAAACCGCCATTGAGGCGGGGACGGAAGGGACGCTGAGCGCGGCGGCGGACAGCCTGGAAGGCTACAGCCCGGCGGGGGTCGTCAGCTTCCAGCTCACCGGGACGGGCGCCAGCTGGTGCACGGTTTACCGTGTGAGCATCAGCGGCGGAACCGTCAGCGTCGGCATCCGCAACCAGCACGGGACGAAGGCGTTTTCGCCCTCCTGCAGCGTCGGGATCCTGTATCTGAGAGGGTGAATATCATGGCAATACGGACGAAGGACGCGGTCGCAGCGGCGCGCGGGCTGGTCGGCATGCCCTACGGCAGCGGCCGCGGAGAGTTGGACTGCATCAACCTGATCAAGCGGGTGATCCGCACGGCGCCGGGCGGGCGGCGCGGCTATACCACCGCGGGGACGGCATCGCTGTGGGCTTCCGCGGAAGCGTGCGGCAAATACCGCGACCTGACCCGGCGGCAGATCGGCCTTTCGGGCGCCGCGCCCGGAATGCTCGCCTTCAAGGGCGCGCCGGCGGGCTACGCGGGGCAGCCGCACCACGTGGGCCTGGTGGCGGAGTGCGGGGGGAGGCTCACCGTCATCCACGCCTCAAGCACAAAGGGAGAAGTGGTGGAGGAAGCGCTGCGGGAGCGGGACGGCTGGACGCTGCTGGCCGTGCACCGGCTGATCCGGACAGGGCAAAGGAAGGAGGCGGACCGGGACGGACAGTGAACTGCTGATCGCGGCGCTGTCGCTGTGCGGCACGCTGGCCGGCAGCGTTGCGGGAATCGTGACAGGCAGCAGGCTGGTGGCCTACCGGCTGCAGCAGCTGGAGAAGAAGGTGGAGCAGCACAACCGCGTCATCGAGCGGACCTACGCCCTGGAAGGGCGCATGCTGGAGGCGGAGCACGACATTCGGGAGCTGAAGGGAAGGTGACGGCCCTCTCCGTCATGCCTGCTGCATGACACCTCTCCCACAGGGAGAGGCAAGGAAAGGACAAAGAAACTTTTCAGCCTTGCCTTCCCCTATGGGGAAGGTGGCACGGCGCCAGCCGTGACGGAAGAGGTTTCCTTGGCTCCCCCTGAGGGGGAGCTGTCGACTAAGGCGACTGAGAGGGAAAGAGAAAGCGGCTGTGAGGGGAAGAAAGGAGATTTCTGACGTGGAAAGAAACTGGAACAACTGGCTGCGCGCCGCGCTGATCCGCGCGCTGCGCACCATGGCGCAGAGCGCCGCAGCCATCCTGGGCACGTGCGCCCTGCTCTCGGAGGTGGACTGGAGGATGACGGCGAGCGCCGCGGCGCTTGCCGGGCTGCTCAGCCTGCTGATGAGCCTCTCCGGCCTGCCGGAAGAGAAATAAAAAAATCCCCTTCTCCGCCCGGAGAAGGGGAAAACCAAACCGTCAGGGGATGCTTCAGCGGATGTAGCGCCGGTTCACGTAGCCGATCGCGCCGTTTTTGAGGCGGATCTGAACCCACTCGGGGTTTTCCTCGCTGACCACGTAGTAGCTGCGCCCGCCGGCAGCCGTGCCGGGCTCGTAACTGTTGTAGGTCGGGCTCTCGTGGATCGTGATTTCCTTGGTGACGATGACGCGCTTGCCGTTCTCTTCGCCCGGGAGATAGCCTGCCATCTTGGGGCTGATGTAGCCCATCTGCTCCTGCGTGTACTGGATGCACAGGTAACTGTTTTCCGTGACGTAGAGGAGCGGATAGCTCTCGCCGGACTTGGCGACGCCGATGTAGCGGCCCTCGTCGGAAGGCTCTGCGCGGACGTTCGCGCCTTTCGAGCTCACGATTTCAATGCGCGGCTGCGGCGTGGCCGTGGGCATCACGGCCGGGTAACCGGCGGCCTGCCCGGCCGCGTACGCGTCAAACTCGCTGCGGGAATCGTAGGGATCATAGGCGACGACGTCGCCGCCCGAAGCGGGCTCTGCCGCGTACTGCGCGGGCGCGGGCGTGACAGAGACGCCGTTGCCGCTCCAGCCGGCGGCCTTGCCGGGCTCCGCCGTGGCGGAGAGCGAGAGGCCGACGCCGTCCTTGCCGCGGATCTGATTGATCTGGGCGAGCATCTGGAGCGTCTGCATATCGGCGGAGAGCCACAGGGTCGTGCGGCCGTCCGCTCCGAAGAAGCGGGCGAAGACGTAGGCCGGGCCCTCGAGGCGGTTGCCGGAGGCGTCTGTCAGGGAGAGCATCACGGCATCCGCGCTGACGCGTCCGTTTGCGACGGCGCTCTGCAGCAGCGAGGTGACGAACTGCTCCGGCACGAAGCCGCCGCGCAGCGGATGGCCGACGGTACCCGGATTCTGGGCGTAGGCGCCGAGCCGGCCGAAGAGCAGGGAAGCCGCCTTCTGGATGCCGGCGTACTGCCCGGGCGCTTCCGCGTAGTCAGCGTCGGCGGTGACGGTGGCGCAGGAGCCCAGCAGCGTGTGCGTCGGGGCTTCCGCGGACATCACGACGGTTTCGCCGTCCAGGGTATCGACGGCCGTCTCGCCGGAGATGTAGGCGTTGTACGCCGCGGCGAGCGCGGTTTCCATCAGGTCGTCGTCCGCGGGGACGAGCAGATCCAGCACGGCTGTGTCGTCCGGCACTGCCGCCGCGGAGGGATCGTCTGCCGCAGGCGCGTCCTGGGGCAGGAATTCGGCGGTGCCCGTGTCTTCCGCCACGGCGGCGGAGTACAGCAGAAGGAAGGAGATCAGCACTGCAGCCCATCTTTTCATACCGGAACCCCCATCATGTCTGGCGTGTGTGGTTCACAACGCGAAATCAATACAAAGACAGTATAACAAAAAGTGGGTGGGGTTGCAATGCTTCCTTTGGGGGCACGCGCCGGTGTCCGGCTTGCAATCAGGGGCGGATTTGGCTATAATGGGGCGAAACTCCGAGGAAAGGAACCAACTGTATCTATGACGAGCATCAAAATCCGGCTCACCATGATGACGGACGACGTCAAGCGCTTTGCGGCGATCGTGGGCGAGTATCCGTATGATATCGATCTGTGCTCCGGCCGCTATGTGGTGGACGCCAAGAGCCTGCTGGGCATCTTCTCGGTGGACCTGTCCAGGCCCATCGAGATGCGCATCTACAGCGACGACTGCGGCGATCTGCTGGAACGCATCCGGCCATACATCATCGAAGAAGAAGCGGAGAAGTGAGAGACGGAGGGCAGAGCCATGCCGGACAACCGGGCGACGGAGACCGAGGATAAGCTGATTCTCCTGTCCATGATCGACGGGCTTGGCGGCTGCACCCGGGAACAGCTGATGCGCTTTGCGCTGGAGGCCGACCTGATGGCGCAGTTCCGCTTTCTGCTGGCCCTGGGCGATCTTCTCGAGGACAGCCTCGTGCGCGAGGCGGAGACGGAAGAGCGTGTGATGGTGCTGACGCCGGAAGGAAGGGAAACGCTCCGCCTGTTCGGGGAGACGATCCGGCCCTCCGCGGCGCAGCGGATCCGGGACAACGTGCCGCGCTGGCGCACGCGCTTCCGCGACGAGCGTCAGCTGCCCGCCGAATGGCAAAGGACGCAGGACGGCTTTTGTGTCACGCTGCGCGCGCTGGAAGGCGGGGAGGAACTGCTCTGCATCAGCCTCCGCGCCGAGACGCGGGAACAGGCGCAGCGGTTCTGCGCAAGGTGGCCGCAGGAGGCTGCGGAGATCTACGGCACGCTGATCCGCAGGCTGAGCGACGTAAAAGAGGAAGAAAACCGGTAAAGCGGAAGAGAGGGGGCGGGCGGCGTGTCCCGGCTGAAAAAGGTGTCCGCGGCGGCCTGGCTGGGCGGCGGGCTGTATGCGCTGCTTTTTGCCTTCGGCTGGCAGGCGGAGCACCTGGGCGAAAGCCGGCCGGCAGCCGCGCTGGCTGCGGCAGCACTGCTTCTCGTGCCCGCTTCGCTGCTGCTGCAGTTCCTCTTCGGCCTCACGGACAGAAAATCGGGGGCCGGCCGGCCCTTCCGTCCGGGCGCGGCCTTCGCGCTGATGCTTGTCTGCTGGCTGCCTTCGTTTGTCGTGCATTTTCCGGGGTCGTTTGCCTATGACGTGCCCTTCCAGCTGGAGCAGGCGGCGGGGGGCGCCTATTCCACGCACCATCCGCTGCTGCATACGCTGCTGCTTTCCGGGTGCGTACACCTGGGGCGGCTTGCCGGCAGCGCGAATGCTGGCGCTGCGCTGTACAGCACCGTGCAGATGCTGCTGCTGGCGCTGTGCTTTACGCTGAGCTGCGCAAGCATCGCGCGGCAGGCAGGCGACGGGAGCGCGCGGCGGGCTGCCCTCTTCTTCGCGCTGTATCCGCTGAACATGCTGATGGCGGTCAACGCGACGAAGGACGTGCTGTTCACCGGCTGTTTTGTGCTGACCTTCGCGCTCGTGCGCGAGGCGCTCTGCGGCGGCAGCGTCCGCGCCGTACAGCTGCTTTGGCCGGCGGTGCTCTCAGTACTGCTGCGCAACAACATGGCCTATGCCCTCGCGGCGTTTATCGTGCTGCTGTTCTTTTTCCGCAGGTTCCGGCCGGCGGGGATCCTCGCGGCGGCGCTGGCGCTGGCCGTGCTTTCGGGCGGGCTGCTCGCCCGCTCGCTGTCCGCGTCCGGTGGCGACGTGCGCGAGACACTCTCGCTCCCCATTCAGCAGGTGGCGCGGGTCTCCTGCCTGGAGAGGGAAAAGCTGACGGATGACGAGCGCGCGGCCATCAGCTATGTGATGCCCGGGATGATCTGGCGCGCCTACGACCCGACGGTCTCCGACCCTGTGAAGTTCGGCTTTGACAGCCGGCCGTTGCGGGAAGAGCCGGGCAAGTATCTGTCCGTTTACCTCGGCGTGCTGCGAAAGTGTCCGAAGTGCTGCTTTGATGCGGCCCTGATGCTGACGCACGCGTTCCTCTATCCCTACGGCCGGTATGCCGTATCCGGGTACTATCTGCAGACGGGGATTACGGAGGCGGCGTATACGGGCTGGGGGACGGAGAGGATTACGGACCTGAGCCCGCTGCCGCGCCTGCGGCAGGCAATCGCCTGGCGCTTCGGTGCGAAGGGCGCCATGCAGGTGCCGGTGCTGGGGTGGCTGTTCAACATGGGGCTCATCAACTGGGCGCTGCTGTTCTTTGTGCTGCGCAGCCTGGGCAAGGGGCGCAAAGGCGAGGCGCTTGCGGGAGCGCTGCCCCTGCTGCTGCTGGGTACGTTTTTGCTGGGCCCCGTAATGGCGGGGCGTTACATCTATCCCTTTGTGTGCAGCCTGCCGGTCGCGGCGGCTGCAGCGGAAAAGAAAGAAGGGTGAACCATGCGGCTCGATAAATATCTGAAGGTTTCGCGCATCATCAAGCGTCGCACCGTGGCCAAAGAGGCCGGAGCGGGCGGGCGCGTGACCATCAACGGCAAGGTGGCCAAGCCCGCTTCCGACGTGAAGCCGGGCGATGAGCTGGAAATCCGCTTCGGCGAGCACACGTCGCGCTACCGCGTGCTGTCGGTGGCGGAGACGGTGCGCAAGAACGACGCGGGCGCCATGTACGAGCTGCTCTCGGGAGAAGAACTGTGAACGCGGCGGTCGTCGTCGCGGCGGGCAGGGGGACGCGCATGGGCGCCGGCATGAACAAAGTGCTGCTGCCCGTATGCGGCGTCCCCGTCATCGTGCGCTCGGTCCGCGCCCTGTGGGAGAGCGGGCTGTTCGACGGCGGCATCGTCGTGGTGACGGGGGAAGAGGACCGGGAGCGTATCGGTCGCCTGCTGGAGGAAGCCGGCCTTCGTGCTGTGCTCTGCACGGGCGGCGCGGACCGGCAGGAGAGCGTGCGCCGGGGGCTTGCCGCCCTGCCGCGGGAGACGGAACTGGTCGCCATCCACGACGGAGCGCGCCCGCTGGTGACGCGGGGAGTTCTCGCGGCCTCCCTAGAGAGCGCGGGGACGCGGGGCAGCGGCGTGGCCGCAATTCCGCTCAAGGATACGGTCAAGCGCGCGGCGGCGGACGGCAGGGTGCTGGAGACGCCGGAGCGGGCGAGCCTTCGTGCCGTGCAGACGCCGCAGACCTTCCGCTATGCCGAAATCCGCTCGGCGCATGAGCGCCATGCGGCCGACAGCGCCCGTGCGACGGACGACGCCGCCCTGCTGGAGCGGGACGGGATGCCCGTGTATCTGACGGAGGGCAGCGAGGAGAACCTCAAGCTGACCACCCCGCAGGACATCGCCCTTGCGGAGCGGATCCTGGAGAGACGCGGGGAGCAGGCGGCGCAGGAGGAGACGGTTATGCGGATTGGACACGGCTACGACGTACACCGGCTGACGGAGGGGCGAAAGCTCATCCTGTGCGGCGTGGAGATTCCGTATGAGAAGGGGCTGCTGGGACACAGCGACGCGGACGTCGCGGCGCATGCGCTGATGGACGCGCTGCTGGGCGCGGCGGCGCTGGGCGACATCGGCAGGCATTTCCCGGATACGGACGACGCCTATGCGGGCGCCGACTCCATGGCGCTGCTGGACCGTGTCATGGCGATGCTGAAAGAGCGTGGCTTTTCCGTGTGCAACGCGGACCTCACGATCATCTGCCAGCGCCCGAAGCTCGCAGCGTATATCGAGGCGATGCGCGCCAGCGTGGCCGCGCACCTTCGCGTGCCCGCCGGCTGCGTGAACGTGAAGGCGACGACCACGGAGCATCTCGGCTTTGAAGGCGAGGGGCTGGGCATTTCCGCGCACGCCGTCTGCTGCCTGGAAGAGAAGCGGCCGCATGCCTGACAGACGGAAAAGACGGGCGGAGCACGGCCTGCTCTGGCACCTGGCGGACGCGCTGCTCTCGGCGGTGGACTGGATCTGCCGCGGGATTGCGGGCGCGGGCGTGCTGCTCATGCGCGGCATCCTGCGGGGGGCCCTGCTGCTCTGCCGCGGTGCGGGCCGGCTTTTGCTGGGGCTTGTCCGCGTGGCTGCGCTGCCCTTCCGGCTGCTGTTCCGCCTGATTGGCGGGCGGCGGAACCGGGCTGCGCAGTGCCTGCGACTCACCGGAGAGGAATTTGAAACGTACTGCGCCCAGATTCTGAAGGACAACGGCTTCCGCCACGTGGAACTGACGCCGATGGGCGGCGATCAGGGCGTGGACATCCTCGCCGTGAAGGACGGGGAGAGCTGGGCGATCCAGTGCAAGAATTACAGCGGTGCCGTCGGCAACTTCGCCGTGCAGGAAGCGTGCGCCGGCCGGGAATACTACGGCTGCGACCGCGCGGCGGTCATCTGCCCCGGCGACTACACGCGCGCGGCGCGGGAACTGGCCGAATCCACGGATGTGGAGCTCTGGGCGGGGGATACGCTCTCGCGCCTGATGCGGCGCAGCGGCAGGCGGCCGCACCACAGCGCCTGAAGGACAGGAGCCCCGCTTTTACCCGAAGATTAAATTTTGCAGCGGAAGGGCTTGATTTTTCCCTTCCGCTGCTGTATACTATCTTTCGTGCTTGGGGTCTTAGCTCAGCTGGCTAGAGCGCCACGTTGACATCGTGGAGGTCGTAGGTTCGAGCCCTATAGACCCCACCACAGCCCGGGGTTAGTCGCCCGGCGGATGCCGCTTCCGATCAGGAAGCGGTTTTTCTTTATGGTCAGTAGGGATACCAGTACTCTGTCGGCACGTCGTCACGGCTGAAGGTGCTGGCGTCGAAGCGCTTTTCCCCTGTCCAGCCGACAAATCCGCTTCCGACAGGGTACTCCACCTTGAGCCACCAGATGCCGTTGTTGGGGTCCCAGGCCTTTGCGAGAATCTTCGCATACTCTCCTGCGGAGCCGTATGTGCCCAACTCTTTAAAGTATTTTTTGGTACCGGGGCCGGAATTGAGTGCGAGCCGGTTCGTCGTTTTTGCGAGGATGTAATCAGGGCGGGTATAACCGTAGGGCGCGATGTACGCGCAAGCGGTCAGTGCGGCGCCCGAGAGCAGGGTCACGAGGAGTATGACGGCCAAACCACGAAATCTGTTCTTTCTCATATGTACGTTCCTCCTTTCGAATCTATCTGTCCGGTTGCCTGAATTATAGCACAAAACAGATTCTAAAACAGTAATTGCCGCGAGGTTCGTTTCTGTGACGCTTCTGTGACAGGCGCCGTGCTATCCTGTGCACGTAAAGAGAACAAAAACAACAGCGACCCGAAAGGAGCAAAGATTATGAAGAAGTTTGTAGCGGCCATGCTGGTTGCAATGATGGCGGTGCTGATGACGGCCGGAGCCATGGCGCAGGGCAGCGTGTCTTTGGAGCAGGCGAAGCAGACGGCGCTTGAGCGCGCGGGCGTCAAGGCCGGCGAGGTGCGCTTCAACAAGGCGCATCAGGACTGGGACGACGGACGGATGGTGTACGAGCTGGAGTTCTGGAAGGGCAACACCGAGTACGACGTGGATATCGACGCGGCGACCGGCAGGGTGAGAGACTTCGACGTCGATCATCACGGGCATGGCCTCTTCGGCTTCTTTGACTGAGGCAAATCAGAACCGGCGGGAGTTGCTTCGGCAGCTCCCTTCAGTTTAGCTTGAAGAAAAATGAGAAGTTTACGACAGTTGACCGAAAGGAGCTGACGGTATGAAAAGGATCATCGCCCTGTTGCTGCTGATGAGCATTGCGGTTGCCTCCCTCGCGTTTGCGGAGGATACGATTGCAGCAGGGGAAAACGCAAACGGTAAAAAGGTATATTTCGCGAGCCCGATGTTCAACCAGGCAGAGAAGAATTTCAACCTGGAGATCGCCCGGGTGCTGGAGGATGCCGGCTATCAGGTCTTCCTGCCGCAGCGTGACGGTATCGAAGCTGCGCTGCTGGAGGGCAAAACGGAAGACGAGCTGATCCGGATGATTTTTGAACTGGATGCCGGAGAGGTGCAGAAGGCGGACATCGTCATGATGAATGTGGACGGGCGCGTTCCCGACGAGGGGGCCTGTGTCGAGCTCGGCATCGCTTACGGTTGCGGCAAGCGCTGCTACGGGATCAAAACAGACACCCGCTCGATTGAGCGCGGGCTGGATCTCAATCCGATGATCAGCGGCTGCATGATCCAAATCTTTAAAAACTACGACGGCGATCAGTTGAAAGAGGAGCTGAAGCAGTACCTGTCGCAGAACGAACTGTAAGCCGTGTGGGAAACCGGGATAAACGAGCCGTCAGCAGGTGCTAACTGCCGACGGCTCGCAATTATGTAAATGTTGCTATCGGTATGTGTATATGTGCTTGCAGAACAGAAGGACGCGAAACAAAACGGAAGAGCGGCGATGGCGGCTCTTCCGTTTTTGTCACAGGGTGTCCCACCCTTTATTTGTGTGGACAAGGCTGGATGAAAACTGTATAATAACAATGAATTTATATATTGATAGTATTAAGCATTAAGAGGTGAAAGTATGAAACTGCTAAAAACAATACTGGGTCTTATTATCGTAGCATTCGTGGGGTTAGTGATGCTCCGCTCTATGGCATACGGGCCATTGAAGTTTGATACAGATAAGATATACACGGCTTCAATAGAAGACGAAAACCATATTCTTGTTTTCACTGATGACTATAAAATGCTGTTATACCGCTATGGTGAGGAAGAAGAACAGAATCCATATAACAAGAATCAATCTATGAAGTATTACTATGGAGTTGAGACTGTTTATAAGTATAATGCGGCGTACTATAATAAAATACTTGGCCCGTTACATTCTGCTCCTGACATTGCCCGACAGTCTCTTATATCATCATTCCTTACACAATATAAACTGTATGACGAGAGTAAAGAACAAAGAGCAAGGATGAATCTTACAGTAGAAGACTCAAGAGAATTGTTTGTTGAGAATTATAAGGCTCCGACAGGAAAGTTTAATAATTTGGAAGTCCGTATTACACAAGATAGATTATCAATAGATGCTGTTGAGTATAGAGTGGCAAAAGGTGATGATTTACTCATTGCGCAAACGGTTATTGATGATTTTAAAGAATTATCAAAATGATTTTTATTATTGAAGAATTATAAGGAGATGCGAATTGTTGACAGAATTAGTTATTCCTAATGATTCCTCACGACAACGTTCAGTTTAATGATAAAATAGTGAAATGTTTATAGTAGAAAACAAGTAATAGGAGTTAAGAATATGAAAAGTGATAGCGAAATCTTGCTGATGTATCAAGAATTTGTCTCTAGTGTAATGCCATCCTTAAATATGTTAGAAGATAGAGAAAAGGAATTACTAAATCAGGTTAGCTTCTTTAATAAGAAAAGCAAGTATAACGAAATAAAGCAAATGTATTCAAAGTTTAATGGAATGGTCTATTCTGTTTGGAAAACAATCTATGACAATGAAAATGAGTTCATTAATACACTTGCCAAAGAAAGCATATTAAAGGACGGTCAAAGCGTTTATGCCAAAACAGAAGCGGCTCGTTTAATAGAACAGTTTTTCTATTCTTTGATTATGAGAACACACTTTCTCATTATGTTCTTTGACGGTAAAATGAATAAAGAGAATAGTAATAAGGCTTGTGATGTAACGACGAATTATATGCTTAAAATGATGAATGGGATAAACACTAAATATCTAAATAGTATGCTACCATTATATCCAATAGATGAATGAACAGTATTCTATATTCTATGAACAGCATTAGATGAATCGCTGCATAATATCATCTTGTATCCAACGCGGGACGCCTTAAACGGCGTCCTTTTCAAATCCACGTATCGGTACGGATCGGGCGTATGACAAACTGTGGAAGCCAAAGCAGGAAAATCCCCTTTATCCGCCGAAACAACTATAGTAATATGCAGCCGCGTTCAGCATGCTTGCGGGCGGACGCGGCTGCAGGAACGATCAAAGGAGGTTTTTCCAATGGACAGGATTTATGAGTTTCTGAAGGCGGCGGGCACTTACTATCTGGCGACGGTGGAAGGCGACCAGCCGCGCGTGCGGCCTTTCGGCACTATCGACCTGTATGACGGCCGGCTCACCTTCCAGACCGGAAAGTCGAAGGACGTCTCCCGCCAGATCCACCGGAACCCGAAGATCGAGATCTGTGCTTTCAAGGACGGCGTATGGCTGCGCGTTGCGGCCGAGGCGGTGGAGGACGAGCGCATCGACGCGCAGGTGCACATGCTGGAGGCCTATCCGGACCTCAGGGCCATGTATACGCCCGGGGACGGCAACACCGAGGTCTTTGCGCTGCGCTGCGGGACGGCGACCTTCTCCTCCTTTACGGCGGCGCCGGAAACCGTGACCTTCTGAGCAAGGCTCTCTGCCGCTCTTCCCTTGCGGAAGGGCGGCTTTTTTGCGCCCTGCCGCAGCCGGAAAAGGCGCGGGACGGCATAAAGCTTGACAGAGTAAACGCGCACGGTTAAAATATTAGTTGGATAATTATGTATTTTTGCCCGAAGGGAGGCGGCTCCGTACCGGAGCCTATGGGGGATATGATGAAGCGCTTGTTCTGTGTTCTCCTCCTGTTCAGCCTGCTGTTTGCAATCGGGGCTGCCGCGGAATCGGATGACGTCATTCGTGTGTCCTCCCGCAGCGAGCCGCAGTCCGTCATCTCCGAGCAGGACGTGTCCATCACCATCAAGGTGTACAACACGGGCGCCGAGGACGTCGAGGGAAAGATCACGCTCTTTAACTCCGACGGACAATCCGTGGAACAGTACAACGGGCTGAAGGCCGGGCAGACGGTGACCTATACCGGGACCTGGCACGTGACGGGCGAGCAGATTTCCAAAGGGAAGATCAGCTACTACATCCGCTACCCGGCGAAGGAAGAAGGGGCGGAGCCGCTGCTGCGGACGATCCCCATCACCATACAGACGGAAGCGCCCGCGCCCCAGCTGACGGTGACCTATACCGTGAGCCCGACGAGCGCCCGGACGGGCCAGCAGGTGACGGCGAGCTATACGCTCTCCAACACCGGCAACATCGAGCTGAGAAACATCGCGATCGACAACCCGACCTTCAGCGAGAAAAAGCTGACGGCGGCAGCGCTGTCGGTCGGCGAGCGGATCGTGCTCACCGACAGCGTGACGATGGGCGAGGAGAACCTCGCCTGCGAGCCGCACGTGACCTACCGTTCGGCGGACTCGGACAAGGAGCTGACGGTGGAGGACCTGGGCCGGCGTACGGTGGCGCTGACGGAGAACGGCCTTTCGGCGGAGCTCTCTTCCGAGGATGCGCAGAACGTCTATCCCGGTGCGGAAATCGGACTGACGCTGAAGCTGAAGAACACGGGCGAGACGGCCCTGCAGAACATCCGGGCCGTTCTGCCGGACGGCACGACGCTGCTGAGCCTGGCGGAACTGGCCGCCGGCGGCTCTTATGAGGCATCGGCAACCTATGCGCCCGCCGGTGACGGCGCGCTGAGCGCCGCGGTCGAGGGCACCACGCCGACCGGAGAGACGGTATCGATCCAGACGAACGAGGTCGCCATTACCCTGCAGGACATCTCGACGGCGCTGATCCTGGAGGTGAACGCCGCCGCGCAGAGCGAGACCATCCATTCGGAACCCGCCGTGGTTCGCTTCGGCGTGGAGGTAAAGAACACCGGCGAGACGGACGCGGCGACGCTGACGGTTACGGAGTCCGGGCGCACGGTGGGGACGATTTCCTCCCTGCCCTCCGGTGAAACGCGCTCCATCGTATTCGACGCGGAGCTGAGCATGGCGGGCCAGGTGCAGTTCGCCGTATCCGGAAAGGACGCGCTGGGCAACGAGCGCACCTACCGCTCGAACATCATAGAGATGGTTTATGCCGCGCCGACGCCGGCGCCCACGCCGGTGCCGACGCCCACGCCCGTGCCGCCGACGCCGAGCCCCGTGCCTACGGCCACACCGGCGCCGACGCTGATGGAGCAGATTTCGGAGCATGTGGACCCGATGATACTGGCCATCGCGGGCGGCGTGCTGGCGGCGCTGATCCTGCTGATGATCATCCTGCGCGCGACGAAGAGCGCGAAGCAGAAGAAGCGCATGAGGGACGCGGTCGACACGATCACGATGGAGACGGACGTCCGCGACTCCTTCGGGCACCGGAAGCGCCGCAGAAAGACGGCGAAGGAGCCGAAGCAGGAGCGCAGCCAGATCGTCTCCACCACGGAGCTGACGGAGGAAGAGGCGAACGCCGTGCCGCAGCCGGAAGAAAAGGAAGAGGCGGAGGACAGCCGCCGCAGGCGCCCCTCGCGGGAGACGGCGGAGATTTCGGACGCCAAGACGCTGCGGGTTTCCCCGGCGGACCAGCGGCCGGAATACGTGGAGAATCCGAAGGTGACCGACTCGCAGACGAAGGTCTTCAGCCGGGTGACGCCGCCGGACGAACCCGCGAAGGAAGGCGAGACGATCCGCCTGGACCGCGCGGCCATCGCCAGGAGCGTGTCCGAGGCTGAGAAGGAAGCGCAGGCGGAGGAAGCGCCGCAGAAGAAGCGGGGCCTCTTCTCCAGGCTGGGACACAGGGACAGCCAGCCGGAACAGACGGCGGACGACGACGATCTGTACGAATAAGATTTCAATCCATAAACGGGCTTGCTGCAGGGATACGCGGCGGATGCAACTGCTGATCCTGCGGCAAGCCCGGTTCATGTGCAAAGCAGGAGGATGAACGGCCGATGTTTGACGGCTTTTCGCAGGATGCGCTGGATTTTCTGACAGAGCTGCGCCTTGACAACAGCCAGGCCTTTTTTGACGCCAACCGGGACCGTTACGAGCGGCACGTCAAGGCGCCGCTCCGGGCGCTTTGTGAGGAACTGACGCCCGTCGTGCAGCTCATCGACCCGTCGCTGGATACGCGGCCGGGCAGCGTGATGTCCCGCATCCGCAGGGATACGCGCTTTACGAGGGACAAATCGCCGTTCCGGGACCACGTCTGGCTGGGCTGGCGCTACCCGGGCGAGCGGCGCAGCGAGGGGTTCCACATGTACTGGGGCTTCGGCCCGGACTGGCTGGGCTGGGGCTGCGGCAGCTACGGGCCCGACAAGCCGCTGATGGACGCGCTGCGCGCGCGCATCCGCCTGAATCCGGACGAGGTGCGGGCCGCGCTTGCGCCCCTGGAGCTGGTTTCGCCGGGGCGGCCGGGCGGGCGCTTCTCCCTGTACGGCGAGCCGTTTAAGCGCATGGCCGTACCGGAGCAGGTGCCGGAGGATTTGCGCGGACTGTATGCGATGAAGTACTTCGGCGCGGAATCCGTGCCGGAGACGGAGGCCTGGACGCAGCTGAAGAGCCATGCGATGGCGGAGCGGCTGACGGCCGAGCTGGAGCGCATGGCGCCGGTTCTGCGGCTGATGAAGGAGCTGCGGGCGCAGGCGGGCGCGCCTGAACTGCCCCAGCAGCAGGCGCAGGAAAAAACGCCGGAGGGAAAGCCCGATACGAAGGGGCTGTCGATCCGCACGGCGGAGGAATTTGAATTCTGATTTCCCGTAAAGGAGCAAAACCATGATCACGAATATGCTGAAGGCGATCCTCGCCGGTATTGTGGAGGGCATAACGGAGTGGCTGCCCATCAGCTCGACGACGCACCTGCGCCTGCTCAACCTGCTCTTTCCGATCCGGGAGCCGGAGGCTTTTATAGCCCTGTTTGAGGTGGTGATCCAGCTCGGCGCGATCCTCGCGGTGCTGGTGCTCTACTGGCCCCGGCTGTGGCCCTTCGCGCAAAAGGGGGAGGAGAAGACCGTCTTCGGCTTCCTGCGGGCGGACGCCGCGCATCTCTGGCTGATGGTGCTGGTGGCCATCGTGCCCAGCGCGCTGGCCGGCATCCCGCTGGACGACTGGATCGACGCGCGGCTGGACCGCTGGCCGGTCATCGCCGTGATGCTGATCGCCTACGGCATCGCCTTCATCGCGGTGGACAGGCCGGGGCGGGGCGGCAGGATCCGGCGCGCGGAGCAGATCGGCGTGCGGACGGCGCTGCTCATCGGGTGCGCGCAGGCTTTGGCGCTGATCCCGGGGACCAGCCGCTCCGGTGCGACGATCCTCGGCGGCATCCTGGCGGGCTGCACGCGCGCGGCGTCGGTGGAGTTCAGCTTCTTCATGGCCATCCCCACCATGGCGGGCGCCAGCCTGATCAAGCTGCTGAAAACCGGCGGCGGTCTGCCGCTCTCCCAGGTGCTGATCCTGCTGTGCGGGCTGCTGTCGGCGTTCATCGTTTCGCTATTCTGCATCAGCCACCTGGTCAGCGGCCTCAAGCGGCACACCTTCGCGGGCTTCGGCTTGTACCGCATCGCCCTGGGGCTCGCGCTTCTGGCGCTGGTGGCGGCAGGAATCCTGCCGGCGTAAAGCTGCGCCGGAAATGAACCGTATAAGAAAAGGACCGCTGCAGATGTTACGCTTCTGCAGCGGTCCTTCTGTATGCGGTTTACTTGAGGAACCCGTTGATGATCTGCTCCTCGGCTTCCTGCTCGGTCAGGCCCAGGGTCATCAGCTTGATGATCTGGTCGCCCGCGATCTTGCCGATGGCGGCCTCGTGGACGAGCGCCGCGTCCACGTCGTTGGCTTCCAGCCCGGGGACGGCGAGGATCCTGCCCCTGTCCATGATGATGGAGTCGCACTCCGTATGGCCGCTGCAGGCGGCGTTGCCGACGAGCTTGGCGTCAAATTTCTGATAGGAGTCGTCGCGGGCGACGGAGCGGGAGACCACGTCCGCGCTGGCGCCCTCCCCGTTCAGGCTTACCACGTAGGTGCTGATGGCCCGCTGGCTGCCGTGCGTCATGAGGCGCTCGCGGACGACGAGCTTCGCGCCCGCGGCCAGCTCGGCCGTCGTCGTGCGCTCCGTGTCGTCCACGCCCTTGATCTGCACCATCTCCATCTCCACGGAGCTGTCTTCCTCCTGGTAGACCTCCGTGCCGGGGTTGAGGATGCGCTTGCCCGTGCCGCTGCCGGAGCCGTAGTGCTTTTCCACGTAGCGGACTTTGGCGCCCTTGCCGACGTAGAAGCGGTGGATGCCGTCGTGCTCCGAATCCTTGGGGCCGCAGTTGTCGATGCCGCAGCCGGCCACGATGGTGACGTCCGCGCCCTCGCCGATGTAGAAATCGTTGTACACCAGCTCCGTTAGGCCGCTCTGGGTCATGACCACGGGGATGTGCACGCTCTCGTTCTTCGTGCCGGGTTTGATGCGGATATCCAAACCGCTCACGTCCGTCTTGGGCGTGATCTCGATGTTGGCCGTTGACTGCCGCCCGGCGGACTGGCTGTTCGAGCGGATGTTGTAGGCGCCTTCCGGCACCTTGTGCAGATCGGCCACTTCCATCAGCAGCCGCTTTTGAATCTCGTCCAGCTTCAGCATACTCCGACCTCATCTTTCTTTACGACGTTTTTCCGGCATTCCCTCACGGCCGCCTGCGTTCCGATCAGCGTGGGGAGGATCTCCTCCCTCGGGCCGCTGGCGGTTACGCGCCCGTCCTTCAGCACCACGATCTCGTCCGCGATGGACAGGATGCGCTCCTGGTGCGAGATGATGAGGATGGAGCTGCCCTGGATGTTCCGGCGCATCCCCTCGAAGACCTCGATGAGGTTCTGGAAGCTCCACAGGTCGATGCCGGCCTCCGGCTCGTCAAAGACGGAGAGGGAGGAGGCCTTGGCCAGCACGGTCGCGATCTCAATGCGCTTGAGTTCGCCGCCGGAGAGGCTGGCGTTCACCTCCCTGCCGATGTAGTCGCGCGCGCACAGGCCGACCTGCGCCAGATAGTTGCAGGCGTCTCCGACGGAGAGCGGCTTGCCCGCGGCGATGCGTAGAAGATCCAGCACCTGGATGCCCTTGAAGCGCACCGGCTGCTGGAAGGCGAAGCCGATGCCCTTTTTCGCGCGCTCCGTGATGGAGAGGTTCGTGATGTCCTCCCCGTTGAACAGGATGCGGCCGGACGAGGGCTTTTCCACGCCGGCGATCATGCGGGCCAGCGTGGACTTGCCGCCGCCGTTGGGCCCGGTGATGACGACGAGCTTGCCGTCCCCGATGGAAAGGCTGACGTCTCTCAGAATCTCCTTTTCCTGGCTGTCCGAATCCACGGCAAAGGAAATGTTTTGCAGTTCGATCATTCAGGTTTTACCTCCGGTTTACCCTTTCTCAAGTGGTTGGATGCGGATGAAACGGTGAAAGCGCTGCGCCCGCCGTCAGAAGACCCAGGGCGGGATGAGGCGGAGGGAGCGCAGACAGACGAGCGCGGCGAGGTGCAGCGGCACCGCGGCGCAGAAGGCGAAGGTGACAAGGCGCCCCCGCGGACCCGGCCTCCCGTTGTACAGCAGGATGGGGAGCGCGGAGAGCGGCGCAGCCAGGCTGGCGCGCACCCAGGCGGGGTCGACGCCGGCAAGGGCCAGGAACAGGGAATAAAAGAGCGGCAGGGCGAGCGCGGAAAACGCCGAGGGCCGCCGGCGCCCCTTCGCCAAGAAAAAGGCGAAGACCAGCGCGGGCCCCAGCCAGCCGAAGGAGAGGCGCAGCAGCATCGAAAGGATGCAGCAGGCGGCGGGAACGGCCGCCCGGACGGCCCGCCCGCAGCCGGAGAGGCGCTCCCTCGCCGAGAGCATGAAAAGGCAGAGCAGCAGGGAGAAGGCGGCGTTTTGCTCCGCGGCGCAGAAGGGGACGCCGTAGTGCAGCAGATCGAAAGGGATCTCGCACGCGGCGGCGACAGCAAGCAGCCGCAGCGCATAGTGCCTGCGGCTGCGGGTATGCGTGAAGCCCTGGACCAGCAGAAAGCAATAAAGCGGGAAGGAAAGCGCGCCGGGTGCGCGCAGCGCCGCGCGGGGCGGGAGCAGCGCCAGGACGGCATGATCGAAAAACATGCACAGCAGCGCCGTGAGACGCACGGCAAACGAGGTCATGTCGTCGCTCCCTCCTGTAGGATATGACGGAATTTTACCGCAACCTTCCTGTACTGTCAAGAAAAAGGGCTTGACATACAGGGGGAATTCCGATAGAATAATCGGGCTGTCAAGGCTTTGTACTTTACGGAGGGAACCGTGGAAGACCGATTGGAGACGGGATGGCTCCTTGATTTTTACGGGCCGATGCTCACGGACAGGCAAAGGGAAATCCTTTCGCTGTGGTGCGAAGACGACCTTTCCCTGTCGGAAATCGCCTCGCAGGAGGGCATCTCGCGCCAGGGCGCGTACGACACGGTCCGCACGGCGGAGCAGCGGCTCCGGGAGCTGGAAGAGCGGCTGGGCCTACTCTCGCGCTACCGCCGGCTGACGGAAGGCCTCGGGACGTGCCTGGAAGAGGTCCGGGCGATCCCGGGGGAGAAGGCCAGAAGGGCGGAAGCGCTGCTTTCCCGCCTGCTGGCCGAGGAGGAGGAAGAAAATGGCCTTTGAGGGACTGACCGGCCGGCTGCAGCAGGCCTTCGGCAAGCTGCGCGGCAAGGGCAAGCTGTCGGAGGAAGACGTCAAGCTCGTCATGCGGGACGTGCGCATGGCCCTGCTGGAAGCGGACGTCAACTATAAAGTCGTCAAAGATTTCGTAAAGCGCACGACGGAGCGCTGCGTGGGACAGGAGACGCTCTCGAGCCTCAACGCCCAGCAGCAGATCCTGCGGGTCGTCAACGAGGAACTGACCGAGCTCATGGGCGGCAGCAACGCCCGGCTCGTCTACAGCTCCTCCCCGGTGTCGGTCTTCATGCTCTGCGGCCTTCAGGGCGCCGGCAAGACGACGATGGCGGGCAAGCTGGCCGGATACCTGCGCAAGGACGGCAAGCGGCCGCTGCTGGTGGCCTGCGACATCTACCGCCCGGCGGCGATCAAGCAGCTGCAGGTGGTGGGCTCGCAGGTGGGCGTCCCCGTGTTCGAGCGGGGCACGCAGGACCCGGTTGCGACGGCGCGGGAAGCCGTGGAGTACGCGCGCAGCCATCAGAACGACGTGGTCATCCTGGATACGGCCGGCCGGCTGCACGTGGATGAAGCGCTGATGGACGAGCTCGCCAGGATCTGCGCGGCGGTGCATCCAACGGAGGTCCTGCTGACCATCGACGCGATGACGGGCCAGGACGCCGTGAACGTGGCGGAGAGCTTCGGCACGAAGCTGGAGCTGACGGGTGTCATCCTGACGAAGCTGGACGGCGACACCCGCGGCGGCGCGGCGCTGAGCGTGCGCGCGGTGACGGGCAAGCCCATCAAGTTCTCCGGCATCGGCGAGAAGCTCTCGGATATCGAGCCGTTCCACCCGGAGCGCATGGCCTCGCGCATCCTCGGTATGGGCGACATGATGACCCTGCTGGAGAAGGCGCAGGAGAATTTCGCGGCGGAACCGGAGCAGGCGGAGGACCTGGCGCGGCGCGCCAAGAACGCCGACCTGACGCTGGACGACTTCCTCACGCAGATGCAGCAGATCAAGAAGATGGGCCCGCTCTCGGGCATCCTCAAGATGCTGCCCGGCATGAGCGCCATCGGGGACATCGACATCCCGGACGACGCGATGAAGAAGCCGGAGGCGATCATCCGCTCCATGACGCCGAAGGAGCGCCGCCATCCGGAGGTGCTCAACGCCAGCAGGCGGCGGCGCATCGCCGCGGGCAGCGGGACGACCGTGCAGGACGTCAACCAGCTGATCCGCCAGTTTGAGGAAATGAAAAAGCAGATGCGCCAGATGATGAACCAGGCCCGCGGCAAGAAGGGGCGCATGCGCTTCCCGATGGGCCGGTTCCGTTAAACGATGCCGACAATCGACAAGATTGAGGACATACAGCAATCCGTAAGAGGATCAATTAAAGGAGGAAAAACCCCATGGTCAAGATTCGTCTCAAGAGGATGGGCATGAAGAAGAAGCCCTTCTACCGCATTGTTGTCGCCGACGAGCGCGCGGCCCGCGACGGCCGTTTCATTGATGAGATCGGCTACTACGATCCGCTGCAGAATCCCGCTGCCGTGCGCGTGGACACCGAGAAGGCCAAGACTTGGATGAAGAACGGCGCCCAGCCCACCGACACCGTCCGCGGCCTGCTGAAGAAGGCCGGCGCGCTGGACTGATAAAGGCGGGGCCGAACGATGGAAGAACTGGTTCGCATGATCGCCGAATCCCTCGTGGATCATCCCGAGCAGGTGCAGGTGAAGACGGTCGAAGGACCGGAGTCGATCGTGCTGGAGCTCAGTGTCGGCCCGGACGACATGGGCAAGGTCATCGGCAAGCAGGGGCGCATCGCCAAGGCGATCCGCACCGTGGTGAAGGCGGCGACCGCGCGCAGCGAGAAGCCTGTCTTCGTCGAAATCATGGAATAAAAGCGCTGGGATGGGTCTGTTAACACAGGCCCATTTTCACCTTATTTTAGCCTTTAAAGATAGTATGAAGAACGAATATCTGGAAATCGGCGAAATCGTGCGCCCACAGGGCGTCCGCGGCGAAGTGAAGCTGCGGCAGGAAAGCCAGGACGAGTCGCGCTACGCGCGCCTTGAAACCGTATGGCTGAAGCAGGGGGATTCCTATCTCCCGCGGCGGGTCAGAAAAGGGCGCGCTTCCGGCGGCTTCGCCTATCTCTCACTGGAAGGCGTGGACGACAGGGACGCGGCGGAAGCGCTGCGCGGCGTGCGCGTCTACGTGGACAGGGCGCACGCGCTGAAGCTGCCCGAAGGGGAGCACTTCATCTGCGACCTCATCGGCCTTACGGCCGTGACCGACGCGGGCAGGGAGATCGGCGTGCTGCGGGACGTCATCACCGGCAGCCCCTCGTGCGATACGTACGTCTTCGATACGCCGCGCGGCGAGATGATGATGCCGGCTCTGCGCAGGGTCATCCGCTCCGTGGACGTGGACGCGGGCGTGATGGTGCTGGACGGGGAGGCTCTCGGCGAGGTCGCCTTCTGGCAGGACGGCGAGACGGAAACGGTGTGAGGCGCATATGCGGAAGATAATCCTTACGGTCTGGCTGCTGCTGCTCGCCGCCTGCGGCGCGGCGGAGACGGCGCTGCCCGGCTTTGACGATTTTTCCCCCGGCTACCGCTGCCTCAGCGGGCGGATCGCGTCGGGGGAGACGGTGGCGGCGGAGACCGTCATCGCCCCGGAGGCGGCCTTCTACATCCGGGACGTCAGCGTGCTCTCGGACCTGTTCTCCGGCCTTGTCATTGAGACGAGGACGGGGACGGACGCTGACGCGCAGACGACGGTGATGACCCTGAGGGACGGGGGGCAGACGCTGGAGACGGCGGCCCTGCGCACCTCCGGGGAAGAGACGCTGCTGTCGCTGGGCGGCCGGACGCTGCGCCTGCCGCCGGAGTGGCTGCGCTCCGCGGTGCCGCACGGCATCCCGGACGCGCTGGGCATTACGGATTTTTCGCTGCCGGAGATGCCGGCAATCGGGCTGACCCGTTTTGCCCGGATGCCGCTGGAAGAGCTGGCGGCGCTCATCGGAGACGGTGGCCTGGGCGGGGTGGCCTGCGAGGCCGAATCCGCGGCGGACGGCGGGCTCTCGCGCCTTACGCTCAGCGGGCAGCTGCCCACCGGGCTGTTCCCCGGCGACGGGCCGTGGACCGTGGAGGGAACCCTCTCCCGCGGCTCGGGCAAGGCGCCGAGGGACACCGCGGAGCTGGCGTTTTCGTGCGGCGAGGGCAACGCGCTGACGCTGACCTGCAGCACGCAGTACAAGGCGTCGGAGGCGAAGAAGGACCGGCAGGGCACGCTGACGCGGACGACGCGCGCAAGGCTCTCCGGCAAGGTGGGCGGAAACGGCGTGAGCTTCGACCTCTCGCTGAAGGAGAAAAACGCCTGGCGCCTGGAGGGCGGCGCGCTGTCGGAGAAGATCACCGTCAGCACGAAGCTGGACTGGCAGGACAGGACGCCCGAACACAGCGCCCTGCGGCTGGGCAACGGCAACGTGACCGCGGAGGAGACCTTTGCCGTCACGTCCACCGAAGGAGAGGCGGACGCGTGGACGGACGAGACCAGCCTGAAGCTGTACATGACCGGCGACAAGGCGCTCGCCGGCAGGATCACGATTGCGGCCCGCCTCGGCGGCGATGCGCCCGCTTTCCCGTCTGCGGGGGCGGAAGCAGCGGACGGCGGGGTGCTGATGCAGGAGCTGCGCAGCGCCGGGGCGCGCATCGCCCAAAGGCTGTACAGCCGGCTCGGCAAAAAGTCGCAGGGTACGATCACGAAGGGGCTCTGAGCCCGGGAGGTAAAACATGAAGCTTTTGAAGAAGGGGCTTGTCTTCGCGCTGAGCCTGATGCTGGCGGCGGCCCCCGCCCTTTCCATGGCGCAGGGCAACTACCAGGCCGGAGGGATGCTGGGGACCGTAACGGCGGACAGCTACGCTTACGGCAGCCAGATCAACGCGGACCTGACGTTTGAATCGGAGGCGGCGAACAGCACCTCCCGGCGGGCGCAGGCCGCGGCCGCGCTGCTGGAGAAGTGCGAACTCTCCCTGTCCTTCTATGACGATTACGGAACCGCGCGCATCCACGGCCTGCTGTCACTGGACGGCATCGACCTGCTGGAGGCGACGGTGCTGCTGCCCGAGGACGGCTCCGTGCAGCTGCAGACCAGCCTGACGGGGAACAACACGCTGACCCTGCCGGCCGGAACGCGGGGCAAGAGCCAGAACCTGCAGGACATGTTCTACGGCTCCATCATGCGCAGGAAGACGGACGTGAGCCTGACGGAAATGACCCCGATGGAGCGCCTGCGGGCCACCGGCAGCGACGTGCTGATCCTCATCTTCAACCACCTGCTGGGCTGGACGAGCTACCAGCAGATGGAGCGCGAGGAGACGCTGTACGTCTTTGACGACACGCACATCGACGCGACCGAGACGCGCGATGCGGTGGAGCAGCGCATGATCGGCACCGTGTACGCGAGCGAGTTTACGGAGCTGCTGTGGAATATCTCCGCAACCGTCGATGCGGAGATGGGCGACTTCCAGCAGGCGCTGGCCGACGTGCTGGCAGAGCAGGGCGTCACCCGGCTGCAGGTGCGCAAGGTGGTGGACGCGCTGTTCACCAAGGAAACCATCGACCCCGCGACGGACTACGTGCAGCCGACGCACGCCATCCCGGACGACGGCGCGCTGTGCACGTACAACGACATCTCGTATCTGTTCAAAAAGCTGGTCAAGTGCACGGACGCCATGTGGGAGAACTGCACGGAGGAGACGCTCTCCCTCATCGTCAGCTACGACGAGAACGGCCGCATGGTGGGCTTTGACGCGGTGCTGCCCAAATTCACGCGGGATCTGCCTTACGAGGGCAACTATTCCTGGTCCCTCGTGCACGACGAATACGGACAGGAACAGCAGACGCTCCACGGCGAGCTGGAGGTTTTCGGCGACAACCGGGTGGTCGGCGACGCGGTGCTGAAGCTCGGGCGGGACGTGGAAGGCGTGTGTGAAAACAGCCTGACAGGCGCCCTGGACGTCCGAAATCACGCGGACGGCGGGCAGACGAGCCGCGGCATCGGCGTGAAAGGCAGCCTGACCGCCACGCTGACGCAGGACGGCTCCGCCGAGGGCGAAGCGCTGGAGGGCGTGTGCGCCCTGCTGCTGAGGGGCGACGGCGAGGAGGAGGAAGCGCTCTCCGTCACTCTGGAAGGCTCGGCGAAGACGGAGGACGGCGTCACCTTCACCTCGGAAGGCATCTTCCGCGCGGAAGCGCCGGGGCTTCCCACCGTCACCGCGAAGGTGAACCTCCATACCTCCGAGGCGGAGGAACTGCCCTTTGCGGGCGGCCAGGCCATCGACCTGTCAAACCCCGGCGACGAAGGCCTTTCGACGCTGAAGGACGCGGTAAAGAAGAAGGGCGCGTCCCTGCTTCCGCAGTTCATGCTGCATCCGTCGGTTCTCTCGAACCTCAGCAAGCTGGTCTCCGAGTAAACGGAGCCTCTCCCGTGACGCATACACGGCCGCTGCCCCGCCGAAGAGCGGGGCAGCGGTTTTGTGTGGCAAAGAAACGGGAAAATGATGCAAGGTGACTTGTGAAAATCGCAAGTATGTTTTATAATATATTTGTCAAGAAATGCTCATATACCAGCGCATACAGGTCAGCTGCGGAAATCTGTAAGCGGGTACGGGCGCGAAGAGGGTTCCCGGATACGGCATGCGGGGAGGCGGAAACGGCTGATGCAGAAAAAGAGCAATACGGCGATGGTGACGCTCATCGGGAGCATCGTCGTCATGATCATCCTCGTTTTCGGAACCGTCTGGATGGGCAACAGTGCCAGACGGGATACCGAACAGGCCGTCCGGTCCGTCAGCCTCCTGTATCTGGACGAACTGGCCGGCAGGCGGGAGCAGGTCGTGGCCGGAAACCTGCAGGACAAGGTTCACGACATGCATGTCGCGCTGGATATCCTGTCGGAAGAGGACCTCTCCGACCTTGCGCACCTGCAGGCGTACCAGGAACGGATCAAGCAGCTTTTCAACCTGGACAAGTTCGCATTTGTGGACGGGGACGGCCTCATCTATACCGCGCTGGGAAAGCAGGACAATATCGGCGACTACGCGTTCGATTACCGGACGCTCTCCGGTCCGGAAGTCTCCGTGCTGAACCCGGAGACCGGTGAGAAAAAGGTCGTCATCGCCCTGCCGGCGGGGAACATCCCGTTTGAGGGGAAAGAACTCGTCGTCTGCTTTATGGAGATCGACATGGAGGAGATGCTCCGGGGGGTCTCCATTGCGACCAACAACAAGGACAACACCTTCTGCAACATTTACACGGCGGACGGCGCGGCCCTCAGCAATACCGTTCTGGGCGGACTGGCGGCGGAAGACAACCTGCTGGATGCGCTGGCGAACGCCGAATACGAAAATGGCTATTCCTACGAATTGGTCCGCGGGGATTTTTCGCAGGGAAAGCGCGGCGTCGTCTCCTTCACGTACAACGGCATACGGGAGACCCTGAGCTATGTCCCCGTAGAGGGAACGAGCTGGCTGCTCACCTACCTCATCCGCGAGAGCGTCATCAGTGACAGCATCAGCGGCATCTCAGACGGGATGCTCCTGCGCAGCATCATCCAGTCCGTGCTGACGGTGGCGGCCCTGCTGCTCATGTTCCTCCTCATCATCAGTCAGAACCGCAGGAACGCGCGGCTGATTCTTGAACGGGAGACGGCCGATGCCGAAAACCGCGCCCGCCATCAGGAGCTGGAGCAGGAGCGGCAGAGAGAGCAGCAGAGCCAGCTGATTACGGCGCTGGCCTCCGATTACCGCAGCGTCTACTTCATTCAGCTCGATACGGACAGCGGCGTATGCTATCAGCCGTATCAGGATCTCAAGGACGGCCTCAAGGCCGGGGAGAAATTCCCCTATCTGGAGACGATGACCGCTTACGCGGAGCGGTACGTCACGGAGCCGTACCGCGCGGAATTCCTGCGGTTCATCCAGCCTGATGCGGTACGCGGGGGGCTGGCGGAGAACCGGATCATCTCCTTCCGGTACGTCGTCTCGAGAGACGGCAAGGAGTCCTACGAGATGATCCGCTTCGCGGGCGTCCGCCATCCGGAAGACCGCGAGGACGGCATCGTCCACAGCGTCGGCGCCTGCTTTACCGACGTGGACGAGGAGACGCGGCAGGCCCTGCTGCGCAACCAGACCCTCCGGGACGCGCTGGACGCGGCCGAGCAGGCCAACAAAGCCAAGACCGCCTTCCTCTCCAACATGAGCCACGAGATCCGCACGCCGATGAACGCCATCATCGGCCTGGACAACATCGCCCTCAGCGATCCGCAGACGCCGGAGAAGACGCGCGTCTATCTGGAGCAGATCGGAACCTCCGCGGAGCACCTGCTGAACCTCATCAACGACATCCTCGACATGTCCCGGATCGAATCGGGCCATATGACGCTCAAAAACGAGGAGTTCTCCTTCTCCAGGCTGCTGGAGACGATCAACACGATGTTCAGCGGGCAGTGCAGGGAAAAGGGGCTGGATTACCACTGCCAGATCCGGGGAGAGGTGAGCGAGAGCTACATCGGCGACACGATGAAGCTGCGGCAGGTTCTCATCAACATCCTGGGCAACGCCGTCAAGTTTACGCCCAGGGGCGGCAGCGTGACGCTGACGGTGGAGCAGACGGCGCACTATGAAGGGCAGTCCACCCTGCGCTTTACGGTGGCCGATACCGGCATCGGCATGAGCCCGGAATTCCTGCCCCACATTTTCGATACCTTCAGCCAGGAGGACGTCTCGACCACCACGAAATACGGCAGTTCCGGCCTGGGCATGCCGATCACCCGCAGCCTCGTGGAGATGATGAACGGGACGATCGAGGTGCAAAGCGAAAAAGGAGCCGGTTCAACCTTCATCGTCACCGTGACGCTGACGGACGCCGGGCGGCATGAGCCGGAGACGGACGACGTTGAAATCCAGCCGCACGAGCTCAGCGTTCTCGTCGTCGACGACGACCCGATCGCCTGCGAGCATGCCCGGCTGGTGCTGGAAAAGGCGGGCATCGCCGCCGAGGTCGCTGCCTCCGGCGCGGAGGCGGTAGAGATGGTGAAGCTCCGGCAGGCGCGCCGCGCGCCGTACAACCTGATCCTCATGGACTGGCAGATGCCGGAGATGGACGGCGTGGAGGCGACACGGCAGATCCGGGCCGTCAGCGGGGACGATTCCGCCATCATCATCCTGACGGCGTACCGGTGGGACGACATCCTGGAGGAAGCCGTGGAGGCAGGCGTGGACAGCTTTGTCTCCAAGCCGCTGTTTGCGGCGGCGGTCCTGGAGGAGTTCAAGGCCGCCATGCAGCGCAGGCATACGGCAGCCCAGACCGGTACGAACAGGGCGGACCTGACGGGCAGGCGGATCCTGCTGGCGGAGGATGTGGAGGTCAACGCCGAGATCATGAAGATGGTGCTGCAGATGTGGCAGATAGAGACGGACCTGGCGGTCAACGGCAAAGCCGCCGTAGAGTGTTTCGCCTCCCATCCGGAGGGATATTACGACGCGATCCTCATGGATATGCGCATGCCGGAGATGGACGGGCTGGAGGCGACGCGGCGGATCCGCGCCATGGACCGGAAGGACGCGAAGACCATCCCGATCATCGCGCTGACGGCCAACGCCTTCGACGAGGATGTGCAGCGCAGCCTGCAGGCCGGGCTCAATGCGCACCTCTCCAAGCCGGTGCAGCCGGAGGCGCTCTACGAGACGCTGGAGAGCCTGATCCCGGCGTAAACGGCGTAAACAGAATAACGGGCATCCCGCGCTACTGCGCGGGATGCCCGTCTGATTTCCGGCCGGATCAGAAGCACGCGATGTTGCTGTCCGTGCGCGACTCCGTGCCGCCCACGAGCACGCCGTTTGGCAGGCGGACGATCATCTGCCCGCGCCCGAAGCTCGGAGTGTTCAGGTCGACGCGGATGCGGTGGCCCCTGCGCTGAAGCGCGCGTGCGATCTGGGGATCGAAGCGCGTCTCCACCGTCACGGTATCGTCGCGCATCCACTGCCAGCGCGGCGCGTCGAGCGCCTGCTGGGGATCCATGTGAAAGTCGATGGTGTTCATGGCGACCTGCACGTGCCCCTGCGGCTGCATGTAGCCGCCCATGACGCCGAAGGGGCCGACGGCCTCCCCGTCTTTCAGCAGGAACCCGGGGATGATGGTATGGTAGGTGCGCTTGCCGGGCATAAGGCAGTTTGCGGCGGCGGGGTCCAGGGAGAAGTCCGCGCCGCGGTTCTGCAGGGAGATGCCCGTGCCGCACACCACGATACCGGAGCCGAAGTTCATGTAGTTGGACTGGATGTAGGAGACCATGTTGCCCTCCGCGTCCGCACAGCACAGGTACACGGTGCCGCTCCTGGGCGGTACGGCGTGCGTGTAGGTTTGCGCGCGGTCCGTCATCTGCGCGGCGCGCTGGGCGCCGTACCCGGGCGCAAGCAGCGCATGATAGTCGATCTCCATCCGGTCCGGATCGGTGACGAAGTGCAGCGCGTCCGCGAAGGCCATCTTGATGGCTTCCAGCTGCCGGTGGAAGGTTTCGGCGCAGTCCCTTTCGGGGAAGTCGAATTCCTTCAGGATGTTCAGCGCCATCAGCGCGACGATGCCCTGCCCGTTGGGCGGGATTTCGCAGACCTCGTAGCCGCGGTAGCGGACGCGGATGGGCTCGACCCAGCGGGCGCGGAAGGCGGCAAGGTCTTCATAGCGCAGGTAGCCGCCGAATCGGCGGCTCTCTTCGTCGATGCGCCGGGCCAGGGCGCCGGAGTAGAAGGACTCCGCGTTCGTCTCGCCGATTTCCTGCAGCGTGTCGGCGTGATCGGGGAAGCGGATGAGGTCGCCGGCCTCCGGCGTTTTTCCTGCGGGCATGAAGGTGCCGAAGAAGGCGTCGAAGGCGGGACCCTTCATGACTTCGGTGTAATGCGCAAAGTCTGCCTTCCATACGGCGGCGAGGTTGGGGGCACAGGGATAGCCTTCACGCGCGTAGCGAACGGCCGGCGCGAGGTTCTCTTCCAGCGTGCGGCGGCCGAAGCGCGCCGTCAGCTCCGCCCAGGCTTTCGGCGCCCCGGGGACGGTGACCGGTGCCCAGCCCCGGACGGGCATCCTGCCGGAGGCGGCCGGAGCGTCCGCAGTGACGCGCTGAGCGCTGGCCAGCATGGGCGCGGGCCCGCTGGCGTTGAGGCCGAAGAGCCGGTGGTCCCGGGCGGACCAGACGAGGGCGAAGGCGTCGGAGCCGATGCCGTTGGAGGAGGGTTCCGTCACCGTGAGCGCCGCGGCTGCGGCCACGGCGGCATCGGCGGCGCTGCCGCCCGCGCGGAGGGCTTCCAGGCCGGCTGCGGCGGCCTGCGGGCTGGAGCAGTTGACCATGCCGCCGCGGGCGTACAGGGGGAAGCGCTGGGAAGGATAGGTTTGCCGGAGTGGATCGAAGAATGTCTTCATAGTGAGCTCCCTTTCCGGCCCGACGGGCCCGAATGATGAGACCATTATAAAGGCGGTGCGGGTGAAACGCCAGAAAAAAATGGGGCGGCCTCTGCGGTGCGGGGACCCGGAAGCGGTGGCCTTCCGGCGTCCGCTGTGGTACAATTGTCCTTCCATACAAGGCTGCCCTCGGCAGCCGGAAACGCAGAGGCGGTACATGAAGAGGATTGGGAAGCGGTGGATTCCTGCGGCGCTGCTTGCGCTGGCGGCGGCTTTTTGGCTGTATACGGCCGATTATTACCGGGCGGATGAAGCGGCGAAGGCCGCGCTTGTCTCAGACGGGGCAGTCGCCGTCAGCCGGACGGATTACGGGTGGCTCTTCGACGGGCCGTCCGGGGAGCGGGCGCTCATCTTCTACCCCGGCGCCAAGGTGGAGGAGACGGCCTACGCGCCGTTTCTGCACACCCTGGCGGCACAGGGCGTGGACGTCTGTCTCGTCAGGATGCCCTTTCATCTGGCCGTGTTCGGGATCAACCGGGCGGATGCGGTGATCAGATGCGGCGGCTATTCGCACTGGAGCATCGGCGGGCATTCGCTGGGCGGCGCCATGGCGGCCCGCTACGCGGCGGATCACGAAGAGGCGCTGGACGGCCTCGTCCTGTGCGCCGCTTATTCGCCGTCGGCATTGGGCGAGGCGCTACCGGTGACGGTGGTCTACGGCACGGAGGACGGCGTGCTGAACCGGGAGAGGCTGAAAAAAAGCCGGCCCCTCCTGTCCGGGCCGGTCGAAGAATGCGTGATCGCGGGTGGGAACCATGCGCAGTTCGGCAACTACGGGGAACAGAAGGGGGACGGCCGGGCGCGGATTTCCGCCGCGGAGCAGCAGCAGGCGGCCGTGAAGGCGATCGTGGATGCCTGGCCTACGGCGACAGCAGCCCCGGCCGGAGGAAATCCGTGACGTTTCCCCGCAGGACAAGCGTCGCTTTTTCGTCCGCAGGGGTTTCCTCCCGGTTGATGACGACCAGCTCCCGCCCGTGGAAGTAGGCAAGGCAGGAAGCGGCCGGCTCCACTGCGAGGCTGGTGCCCGCGACGATGAGCGTGTCGCTGCCGGAGATCTCCCGGCAGGCGCCGGTCATGGCGTACGGGTCCGGCGCCTCGCCGTACAGGGTGACGCAGGGCTTCACGACGCCGCCGCAGTCGGGGCAGCGGGGTATGCCCGCCGTCTGCAGCATCCACTCCAGGGGAAAGAAGCGGTTGCAGTCCAGGCAGCGGTTTTCGTGCACCGTGCCGTGGATCTCGTAGACGAGGCGGTTGCCGGCTGCGCGGTGCAGGCCGTCGATGTTCTGGGTTACGAGCCCGGTCAGCTTCCCCGCGCGTTCCCATTCCGCCAGGGCGAGGTGGGCGGCGTTGGGTCTGGCTTCCGGATGCAGCATGAAACGGTGGTAAAAATCGAAGAAGACGTCCGGATGCAGAAAGAAAAATGAGTGGCTGAGGATCATCTCCGGGGTGAGGCCCGCATATTCCCGGGAATAAAGGCCGCCGTCCCCGCGGAAGTCGGGGATGCCGCTGGCCGTGGAGACGCCCGCGCCCCCGAAGAAGGCGACGCGCCTGGCGCGCTTCAGGATATCCGCAAGGGTTTTCATCAGATTTGTCCTCCGATTGTTTGGGATGCCCCCATTATAGGCGGGGGGCGCACGGGAAGCAAGGCGCGGGCGGTTTCCGCTTTTGCGGATTTTTCCAAAGCAATTTTGAAAAACGCTTGACATATTACATATTGTTCTGTATAATGCGTTCATACTTTAACACAGTAAACCGTTGAAGCGAAGGAAAGCCGGAAGGACGCGCAAAGAGAGCCCGGGGAGGTGGAATCCGGGCCGGAGGTCAGCCGGTGATTATGGATCGCTGAGGGCGCAGGGAAAGCGGAAGCGAGTATCATGCGACGTGGGGCCGGCGTTACCGGGCCGGGAGATTGCCGGATCTCCGCAGAGTGTACGGCTGATTGCCGTAAAGCAAGGTGGCAACACGGGAATACCGCCCTTGATGAAGGATGCTTCATCAAGGGCGTTTTTTTACCGGAATACAGCAAAGACGCAGTGCCGGAAGGAGGAATGGGGAAAGTGACGAACGCGAAAGGCCGTTTCGGCATCCACGGGGGCCAGTACATCCCGGAGACGCTGATGAACGCGGTCATCGAACTGGAGGAGGCGTATGAGCGCTGCAAGCGGGACGAAACGTTCCAGCGGGAGCTGACCGCCCTGTTCAACGATTATGCGGGCAGGCCCAGCCGTCTCTACTTCGCGGAACGGATGACGCGCGAACTGGGCGGCGCAAAAATCTATCTGAAGCGCGAGGACCTCAACCATACGGGTGCGCACAAGATCAACAACGTACTGGGGCAGGCGCTGCTGGCCAGGCGCATGGGGAAGACGAGGCTGATTGCGGAAACCGGCGCTGGACAGCACGGCGTGGCCACGGCGACGGCGGCGGCCCTCATGGGGATGGAATGCGTCGTTTTCATGGGCGAGGAGGACACGAAGCGCCAGGCGCTGAACGTCTACCGCATGCGTCTGCTGGGGGCGGAGGTCATCCCCGTCTCCTCTGGAACGGGGACGCTGAAGGACGCCGTCAGTGCCGCGATGCGGGAGTGGACGGGCCGGATAGACGACACGCATTACTGTTTGGGTTCCGTCATGGGCCCGCATCCGTTCCCGACCCTGGTGCGCGACTTCCAGTCGGTCATCTCGAGGGAAATCCGCGCCCAGATGCTGGAAAAGGAGGGACGGCTGCCGGACGCCGTCCTGGCCTGCGTGGGCGGGGGGTCCAACGCGATCGGGGCGTTTTATCACTTTATCGGCGACGCCGGCGTGCGGCTCATCGGCTGCGAGGCCGCGGGGCGCGGTACTGGAACCTTTGAGACGGCGGCCACGATCAACACAGGCAGGCTGGGCATCTTCCACGGCATGAAGAGCTACTTCTGCCAGGACGAGTACGGCCAGATCGCGCCCGTGTATTCTATCTCGGCCGGGCTGGATTACCCCGGCATTGGCCCGGAGCACGCGGATCTCCACGACAGAGGGCGGGCCGAATACGTGGCCGTGACCGACGACGAGGCGGTGGACGCCTTTGAATATCTCTCGCGCACGGAGGGGATCATCCCCGCCATCGAAAGCGCGCACGCCGTGGCCTACGCGATGAAGCTCGCGCCGCAGATGGGGAAGGACGCGCTGATGGTCGTGAACCTTTCCGGCCGGGGCGACAAGGACTGCGCCGCCATCGCCCGCTACAGGGGGGAGGATCTGCATGAGTAGAATACCGGAGGCTTTTGCACACGGCAAGGCGTTTGTCGCCTTTATCACCTGCGGCGACCCGGACCTGCAGACGACGGAGGAGGCCGTGCTCGCCGCGGCGGAAAACGGGGCGGACCTCATCGAGCTGGGGATCCCGTTCTCGGACCCCACCGCGGAGGGGCCGGTCATCCAGGCGGCCAACATGCGGGCGCTTTCGGGCGGCGTGACGACGGACCGGATCCTCGATTTCGCCGCGTCTCTCCGGCAAAGGACAACGGTGCCCATGGTCTTTATGACCTACGCCAACGTCGTCTTCTCCTACGGCATCGGGCGGTTTGCGCAGCGGTGCAGGGAGGCCGGTATGGACGGCGTCATCCTTCCCGACGTCCCTTGGGAGGAGAAGGAGGAGTTTGCGCCGGCTTTCCGGGCTAGAGGACTGGATTTCATTTCCCTGATCGCGCCGACCTCCGCACACCGCATCGGGCAGATCGCGGGGGAGGCGGAGGGATTCCTCTACATCGTCTCGTCCCTGGGCGTCACGGGGGAGCGCGGCGCCATCACCACGGACATCGGCGGCATGGTCAGCCTGGTGCGGGCTGCGTCCGGCATCCCCTGCGCGGTAGGCTTCGGTATTTCGACGCTGGAGCAGGCTGCGCGGATGGCGTCCCTGTCGGACGGCGCAATCGTCGGCAGCGCCATCATGCGCATCATCGCGGAGCATGGCAGCCAGGCGGCGCCTTATGTGGGCGATTACGTGCGGCGGATGAAAGACGCCCTGCGGGCTTTGTAAAGGCTGAAAATCACACCGTTGCGTTTCCCCCGGCCGGGCCGGAGAGGACAAATAAAAGGAGGAACACCATGAAAAAGCTGCTCACCATCCTCGCGCTGATCCTGACGGTCATCTCCCTGTCCGCGGCGGCGGAAGGCTCCCTCGTCGTCTACACCTCCATGCCGCAGTCGGTCACCGACCCGCTGCTTGCCGCGTTTACGGAGAAGACCGGCATCCGGGTGGACCTCATCACCGCCGGAGGCGGCGAGCTGATGAGCCGCATCCGCAGCGAGGCGGACAACCCGCAGGGCGACGTCATGCTCTCGGGCACCATCAGCAACTGCACGGGTTTCCAGGAGTACTTCGGCGCGTACACGACGTCCAACGAGGACGCCGTGCTGGATGCCTACAAGAATACCGAGGGGACGATGACCCGTTTTGACGTGATCGCCTCCGTGCTCGTCGTCAATACCGATCTGATCGGGGAAATCCCCGTGACGGGATACGCCGACCTGCTGAACCCGGAGCTGAAGGGCAAAATCGCGATGGCGGACCCGGCCAAGTCCAGTTCCGCCTTCGAGCACCTGGTCAACATGCTGGAGGACATGGGGAACGGAAACGCTGACGCAGGCTGGGATTACGTCTCCGCGTTCTGCGCCCAGCTGGACGGGAAGCTGCTCTCCTCCTCCTCCGCCGTGTACCGCGGCGTGGCGGACGGCGAATTCGTGGTCGGACTGACCAGTGAGGGCAGTGCGGCTAACGCGATTGCCGCGGGCGCGAAGAATCTGGCCATCGTATACATGAAGGAGGGCGTCCTCTTCCGGGGCGACGGCGTTTACATCATCGGCGGCTGCAAAAATGAAGAGAATGCGAAAGCCTTCCTCGATTTCTGCACCTCCTACGACACGCAGCTCATGTGCCAGAACGAGCTGTACATGCGCTCCGTCCGCGGGGACGTCACCGGTTCCGCGGTGCTTGCCGACCTCTCGGAGATCAACGTGCGCGAGGACGACCTTGAGACCGTGATCGCGAGGAAGAACGAATGGATCGGGCAGTTTAACGACACCTACATCGACCAGCAGTAAGACAGCGCCGCCCGGCTCCGCGGCAGACCGGAGCCGGGCGGGAAAGGCGGGACGGCCATGCGGAAGAAAACGGATTTCTGGGATTTCCTCTCCGTGCTCATCCTGGCGCTCTTCGCGCTGTTTTTAATCGCGCCGCTGTTTTCACTGCTCGCTGCCGGGCTGCGCGGCGCGGACGGCTGGACGCTGGAGCATCTCAGGCGCTTTTTCGGCAAGCGCTATTACTACCGGGCGCTTCTCAACAGCCTGGCGGTGTCCTCTTCGGTCACGCTGCTCACGCTGCTCATCGGGGTGCCGATGGCCTACGCCACCACCTTCTGGGCGGTCCGCGGACGGCGCGCGCTGGAGATGCTCATCATCGTCGCCATGATGTCCCCGCCGTTTATCGGCGCGTATTCCTGGATTCTGCTCTGCGGCCGGAACGGCTGGCTGACGGCGTTCATGCTGCGGACCTTCGGGCTGCAGATGCCGACGATTTACGGATTTCACGGCATCGTCCTCGTACTGACGATGAAGCTCTATCCCTTCGTGTATATCTATGTGTCCGGTGCGATGAAGAAGCTGGACATCTCCCTGGTGGAGGCCGCGCAGAACCTGGGGATGGGCGGCGCGCGCCTTGTCACGCGGGCGGTCGTGCCGCTGATCGCGCCGACGGCGCTTTCCGCGGCGCTCATGGTCTTCATGAATTCGATGGCGGACTTTGGTACGCCCCAGCTGATCGGGGAAGGATTCGTCACCCTTCCCGTGCTCGTCTATACCGAGTTTGTAAACGAGATGGGGGGCGATACCAACTTCGCCTCCGCCATCGCGGGGTTGATGGTCGTGCTGACGGCCGGCGTCTTTCTGCTCCAGAAAGCCTATCTGGAGCGGCGCTCCTACCAGAGCAGCGGGCTTCTCAACCCCTCCCCGCACGCGCTGGAGGGCCGGGCAAACCGCGTGATGCATGCCGCGCTCTACGGTGTGGTTCTCTTTTCGCTGCTGCCGCAGGCGGTCGTCTGCTATACGTCCTTCCTGCACGCCAACCGGATGGTCTTCCTGGGCGGATATTCGCTGAACAGCTACCGCCTGGCCTTCGAAACGCTGGGCAGCTCCGTCCTGAACACGCTGCGGCTGGGCGTCGCGTCGATTCTCCTCATCCTGATCCTCGGTATTGCCGTCAGCTATCTTTCCGTCCGTCGCCGGGGGCCCCTGAACGGCGCGATCGACATGCTCTCCATGTTCCCCTACATCATACCCGGCTCCGTCCTCGGCATCACGCTGCTGACTGCCTTTGGCGGCAGGCCGTGGCTGCTTGCCGGTTCTGGAACGATCATGGTGCTCTCGCTGGTTATCCGCAGGCTTCCCTATACGCTGCGCTCCTCCGCCGCCATTTTGCGCCAGATTCCGGACAACCTGGAGGAGGCTTCCGTGAATCTCGGCGTTTCGCCGCTGAAAAGTTTCTTCCGCATTACGTTCGTGCTCATGCTGCCCGGCGTGATGAGCGGTGCGATCCTCTCGTGGGTCACGGTCATCAACGAGCTCTCTTCGTCTGTCATCCTGTACTCCACGCGCACGCGTACGCTGTCCGTAGCCGTATACGGTGAGGTCGTGCGCGGCTCCTACGGCACCGCCGCCGCCCTGTCGACCCTGCTGACGGCGGTGACGATTCTGTCCCTGCTTCTGGCGTCCCGCGTATCAGGGCAGGAGGGCCTCCGGCTTTAAGCGTCCCTGGCAAGAATGGGATTGCAAGCTTTGCCCGGATAGGGTATACTTCCAGTCACATTCCGTTTTAATTCAAACTGAAAGCCATGGAGGAACCGCATGATGAACATCGTCTGTCTCGACCTGGAGGGCGTGCTCGTCCCCGAAATCTGGATCGCTTTCTCAGAGGCCAGCGGCATCCCGGAACTGCGCCGCACCACGCGCGACGAGCCCGACTACGACAAGCTGATGCGCTGGCGCCTCGGCATCCTGCGGGAGCACGGCCTGGGCCTTGCCGACATCCAGCGCGTCATCGGCACCATCGAACCCATGGAGGGCGCGAAGGAATTCCTGGATGCGCTGCGGGAGCGCACGCAGGCCATCATCCTCAGTGACACCTTTACGCAGTTCGCGGCGCCGCTGATGAAGAAGCTGGGCTGGCCCACCATCTTCTGCAACGAGCTCGTCGTGGGGCAGGACGGCATGATCGAGGATTACCGCATCCGCACGCCGCAGTCGAAGCTGTCCACCGTGCGGGCGCTGCAGAGCGTCGGCTTTGAGACCATCGCCTCCGGCGACAGCTACAACGACCTCGGCATGATCCGCGCCTCCAAGGCGGGCTTCCTGTTCCGCAGCCCGGAGAAGATCCGGCAGGACAACCCCGACCTTCCCGCCTGCGAGACCTACGGGGAGCTGCTCTCGCTCATCGAAGGCGCGCTTTAAACCGGCGCACCGCCCGACACACAAAACACCCGGCATGCCTTCCGTCTCCTTCGGAGACGGCGGGGCGTCCGGGTGTCTTTTTGTCTGTTTCGGCCTTCAGGCAGTAGGCTGCTCCAGCGCGGCGCGGAACTTCCGCTCGATCGTCTTGTCCGGGGCGTCAGCCGGTACGGCCTCGATGTCCTCCATGAGGCCGATGCCCGCAAATTTGGCTTCCTCGATCGCGCTGAGCAGGATATACGGCTTTCCGTCAAATTCGGCGCTGTCAACCCGGCAGTACGTGCTGCCCAGGAGATAGGTCACCCGCTGCCCCAGCACTTCGCGGTTGCGCTGATTGAAGTCCTGCGGCACGGCGCCCAGCCGCTGCAGCACCTTTTCGGCGCGCTGCATCTGCTCTTCCAGCCACTGGGCGGTCTCTTCATGATTTTTCATCTTTTTCTCCCCCGAAAGAAGGCGTTTGGCTCTGCGCCGCGGCCTGTGCTTTGGCCTTTGCCCGCGCGGCGGCGCGGACGCGGTTGTCCCGCAGCCGCGCTTCCGCCTCCTCGCGCAGCGCGCGCCGGTGGAGCAGGTAAGAGCGGAGGATCTGCACGGGCCCGCTCAGCAGGATCAGCAGGATGACGACGGCTGCGAGGATCAGAAGTATCTTCATGGCTGTCCTCCTGAGGGTTCGTCGGTAAGGATGTGCGATTCGCGCGGATTGACGATGGCGGTGTGAAGACGGGGCTCTCCCATCTGCACGGCGGCCGCCCAGCGGTGGTGCCCGTTGATGAGCATGTAGCCGTCCGGCAGCATCTTCTGCACGAGGACGGGCTCCTTAAAGATATCCGTATGCCACATGCGGCACTGCTTGAGCTGCTCCTTGTAGCGAGAGATGATCTCGTCGTTCGGGCCGATCTCCGGATCGCAGAACTCGTCCTCCGGATTCGGATGCAGCTGATCGACGGGGATGCTGCGGCGGAACAGCTGCTCAAAGAGACCGGCACGGACGAGCCTGCGCGTATCTTTGTATTTGGCGACGTCGTCCAGCACGAACTGCATCAGTTTGGTCTTAACCAAGTGTCTTTCCTTTCCGCACGCTGTTACGGGGCGTGCCGGGTTTCTTCCATCCTGCGGATGCGCTGCGCCTCGGCGAGGATCTTCTGTGCCCACGCCTCGTCGGGCTCGTATACGCGCAGGGTCTTATAGCCGTAGACGAAGCCGTTCTGTATGACGGAGTCTTCGTCGTCGATGTGCAAGGAGATGTGGTAGAAGCTGGGTACCTTGTTGGGCATGGGCTGCGTCCGCTCGCCGACGACCTCGGCCTTGTGCCGGTAGCCGTTCACGATCTGGTCGAAGCGGATGCCGTAGTTGCGGAAGAGGGCGCGGATATAGGTCTCTGTGCGGAAAGAGGAGGTGTAGACCCACACCTCGAACCCCTGGCGCTGGAGCTCGTGGATGAGGTCCACGGTGCCCTTGCGCAGCCGCTCCGGAAAGAGCCGGTTCAGGGGAAAGCGGAGGGCCTTCTCCGTCTCATAGCGGTTTGGATCGACGAACAGGACCTCGTCCAGATCGAAGGAGATTCGCATGGTCATCCGTCCTTTTCTTTGCCCGGCGGGTTTTGCACAGCCGCCCCGGGCCGGCGGGGCAGGCGGCCGAAGCCGCTGCCGGGCTGCCTTCAGCATAGCACACGGGGCACAAATTGAAAAGGTGTAAAAAGAAAAACCGCGCATCCTCCGATCAGAAGCATGCGCGGTTTGACAGTAAGGGGCTCAGAAGCGCAGGGAGAGGCAGCTGAGCCCGCCGTCGATCTTGCGGAATTCGGAGGTGTCCACCGTCAGCGTCGGATACCCCAGCCCCTGCACGGCGGCGAGCACGGCCGGGTAGCCCTTGGGCACGATGACCGTTCCGTTGACCCAGATGCAGTTGGCGGCGTACGCCTCGCTCTCGGGGATCTCCGTCTTCTTGTAGCCGGCAAAGCATTCCTTGTCGCAGAACTCGCCGGAGACCAGCAGGTTTCCGTTTTCCAGGTAGTTGACGCCTGTCTTCAGGTGGAGCACCTTTTCCAGCGGGACGGTAACGCACCGGAACCCGTAGCCCTGCAGGATTTCGGCGAACTGGCGGATGCCTTCCGCGTTGGTCCTGGCGGAGGCGCCGACGTAGAAGGTATCGCCCACCATCATCACGTCCCCGCCCTCCAGGGTGCCGGGCGCCGTGATGCGGTGGATGTGTTCCGCGGGGTAGAACTTCTCCAGCACGGGCACGATGGCGGCCGTTTCCCCGTTGCGGCTGGGCGCGCCCGGGTTGGTGACGATGGCGCACTTCCTCGTGACGACGGCCACGTCCTCCACGAAGCAGGAGTCCGGGAAGGCTTCATCGGGCGGCAGGACGGTGACGTCCACGCCGCACTGCTTCAGCGCTTCGATGTAGGCGGCGTGCTGGGAAAGGGCCAGCTGGTAATCGGGCTTGCCCAGCTCCGGCGCGGAGGTGATGCCCAGAAGGACGTTGGAACAGGGGGTCTTGACGATGACATGCTGAAACATGGAAGGCGCTCCTTTGACTGGCGTTTTATTTTTCGTGGCGCAGGTGCCGCTCCAGCCGGGAGACGAGGGCGGAAAGGCCGGCGACCAGGAAGTAGTAGACGATGGCGACGGAGATGAGCGGGAAGTAGGGGGAAAGGGTGCGGCTGCGGACGAGGTCGCTGGCGCGCGTCAAATCCACGACGGCGATGAGACCGACGATGGAGGTCTCCTTGAGCACGGCGATGCCCTCGTTGCACAGCGCAGGCAGGATGTTCTTGACCGCCTGCGGCAGCACGATCATCTGCATGGTCATCAGCGAGGTGAGCCCCAGGGAGAGGCCGGCCTCCGACTGTCCGCGGTCCACGGACTGGATGCCGCCGCGGATGACCTCCGAGACGTACGCGCCGGAGTTGATGCCGAAGGCGGCGCAGCACACGGCCAGCTTGTTGGGGAACCCGGCCATGATGATGAAGGCCATGATCGTGAGCTGGATGGCGAGCGGCGTGCCGCGCATCAGCGAGACGTAGAAGGCCAGCACCCTGTCCAGCGCCACGAGGATCCACCGCCCGGAACCCGGCTTGCGCCCGCTCTCCACCGCGAAGTAGTGCACGACGGAGACGACGGTGCCGATGAGGATGCCGATGAGCGCCGCGATGACGGTGATTAGCAGGGTGTTTTGAAACCCGGTCAGGAAAACCTTCCAGCGGTTATCCGTGATGAAGGTCTTTGTAAACTGCCGGACGAGGTCGTTCCACAGGTTTTCCATGTTCGGGGCTCCTTCTCAATGACGATTGAAAGCCTCCCCCGCGGGGGAGGAGGCGGGAACGCTGCGGATTGACGGTTTTGCGCTCTCCGCGGCGTTTACTCGATTTCGGCGGCCTTGTCGGTGTGCTCCAGGATCCACTTGTCCACGGTGCCGTCGTCGATGATGGTCTTCAGCAGCTCGTCGACCTTGGCCACGAAAGCCTCGTCGCCCTTCTTCATCGCGATGCCGTACTCCTCGATGGTGGAAGAGCCGTCCGCATAGGCGAGCTCGAAGCACTTGAGGCCGGGGTTGACGGCGCACAGGTTCTTGGCCAGCAGCGTGTCGCAGACGATGGCGCCCAACTCTCCGTTCTTCAGTGCGAGGCAGGCGTCCGTCAGGAACTTGTACTGCTGCACGCTGGCGCCGGAGTTGTAGAGCGCCCCGCCGTCCAGCATAATGGCGTCGCTGACCAGGAAGTCGCCCGTCGTGCCCAGGTGGACGCCGATCGCGTACCCGGCGAGGTCTTCCAGCACGGAGACGCTGTCGTTGTCGTCGTTTACGATGATGTACTGCTGCGCGACGGTGTAGGGCACGGAGAAGTCCACGGCGTCCTTGCGCTCCTCGGTGATCGTCATGGCGGCGATGGCCACGTCGATCTCGTTGCTCACCAGCGCGGTGGACAGGGAGTCGAAGGCGATGTTCTTGACCTCAAGCTCGACGCCCAGCTGCTGCGCCAGGTAGCGGCCGATTTCGATGTCGGAGCCGTCGGGTTCGCCGTTCGCGCCGATGTACTCAAAGGGCGGCCAGGCGGCGTCCGTACCCATGACCAGCTTGCCGGCGGCCTGGATGGCCTCCAGTTTGCCTTCCGCGAGACCGGAGGCGGCGGAAAGGGACAGCGCGCACAGAAGCAGTGCGATCAGAATCTTCTTCATAGTGAGTTCTCCTTTTTGTTTGATAACGTTAGAATATGCATGATTATACGCATATATTCGCATTTGTCAAGCTTTTTGTGCATAAATTTTCAATTTCTTTGTCCATCAATGCATGAACGGGCAGTTCAGGCCCTCTGGCTGCATGCAGGCGGCGCTTGATTCGAAAAGGGTGTTGGGATAAAATGAAGGGCAAAGGCAAGATAAAGGAGGAAACTGACCATGGGTATCGCATCTCTCATTTCCGGCTCCGACGTACGGGGCAAGGCCATCGGCGAGGGCGCGCCGCTGACGGAAGCGGTCGGACACCGCCTGGGGCAGGCCTTCGTCCGTTACCTGAAAGATCACGGCGTTGCGGCGCCGAAGGTGGCAGTGGGCAGGGACCCGCGCCTTTCCGGTGAGCGGCTGGAGGCCGCCATCGCCGAGGGCATGGCGAGCGCGGGCGCGCAGGTTACCTGCTTCGGCCTGGCGACGACGCCGGCCATGTTCATGGCCCTGGTGCGGCCGGAATTCGGCGGGGACGCGTCCGTCATGGTGACGGCCAGCCACCTGCCGTGGGAGCGCAACGGCTATAAGTTCTTCCTGCCGGACGGCGGCATCACGGGCAAGACGCTGAAGGAGATCCTCGCGCTGGCGGATTCCGACGCCGATTTTACCGCACCGGGCGGAAGCGTATCCCGGATGGATTTCCTGCCCGTGTACGCGGGGCTGCTGGAGGAGAAGATCCGCACGGAGCTGGGCGGCGAGTCGCCGCTTTCCGGCCTCAAGGTCGCGGTGGACGCAGGCAACGGCGCCGGCGGCTTCTACGCCGCGCTGCTCTCGGATTTGGGCGCCGACACGTCGGGCAGCCAGTTCCTCGAGCCGGACGGACATTTCCCGAACCACATCCCGAATCCGGAGAACCCGGACGCGATGGACGCCATCAGCCGTGCGGTGCTGGAGAGCCATTCCGATCTGGGCGTCATCTTTGATACGGACTGCGACCGCGCCGCCATCGTGGACGCCGGCGGCCGGGAGATCAACCGCAACCGGCTCATCGCCCTCATCTCCGCCGTGCTGCTGACGAAGGAGCCGGGCGCGACGATCGTCACCGACAGCGTCACGAGCTCCGGCCTGGCGGACTTCATCGCCGCGCACGGCGGCGTGCACCACCGCTTCAAGCGCGGCTACCGCAACGTCATCGACGAGAGCCGCCGCCTGTGCGCGGAGGGCATCTCCAGCCCGCTGGCGATCGAAACCAGCGGCCACGCCGCACTGCGGGAGAACTACTTCCTGGATGACGGCATGTACCTCGTCACGCGCCTCATCATCGAGGCGGTGCGCATGCAGCGCGAGGGCAAGAAGCTGACGGAGCTCATCGCGGACCTGCGCGAGCCGGCAGAGAGCGCCGAGATCCGCTTCGCGATCACCGATGCCGACTTCAGAACCGCCGGACAGAAGGCGATCGACGCGGTGGAAGCACACGCCGAGGCGGAGGAGGCCTGGCACATCGCGCCTGACAACCGGGAAGGCATCCGCGTCTCCTTCGATCTGGACGGCAAGACGAACGCCGCCTGGTTCCTGCTGCGCCTCTCCCTGCACGACCCGGTGCTGCCGCTGAACCTGGAAAGCGACGTCCCCGGCGGCATCCGCGCCATGGGCGAGCAGCTGCTGGAACTGCTCTCTCCGCTTTCGGGCATTGACGTGAGCCCGCTGAAGAAATACCTGGAAGAGCACTGAAAACCTGCCCTCTCAGTCACTGCGTTGCAGTGACAGCTCTCCCGAAGGGAGAGCCGGGAGAAGAGCATAAAGGAGGTTTGGCATGATCAACCTTGCGATTCTCGGCGCCGGAAAAATCGCCGGAACCATGGCTGACACCGTCCGCCGGATGAACGCCGCGGGGCGGGACAGCGTCCGCCTGTATGCCGTGGCGGCCAGGGACAGGGACAGGGCTGCGGCCTTCGCCGCAGCGTACGGAATCCCGGTTTCCTACGGCAGCTACGAGGAGATGGCGAAGGATCCGGCCGTCGATCTCGTCTATGTCGCCACGCCGCACTCCCACCACGCACAGCACATGCGGCTGTGCATCGAAAACGGAAAGCACATCCTGTGCGAAAAGGCCTTTACCGCCAACGCGAAGCAGGCGGAGGAAGTCTTTGCGCTGGCGAAGGAGAAGGGCGTGCTCGTCTGCGAGGCCATCTGGACGCGCTACCAGCCCATGCGGGGGATCATTCACGACCTCGCCTGGTCCGGTATCGTGGGCGCGCCGCGTTCCGTCCAGG
Organism: uncultured Eubacteriales bacterium; assembly: GCA_902781095.1. Taxonomy (GTDB): domain Bacteria; phylum Bacillota; class Clostridia; order Christensenellales; family Aristaeellaceae; genus Ventricola. The sequence continues at coordinate 5,444 of CACZHW010000004.1, read as the reverse complement.
CGGACCTTTCCTATCCCATCGCCGGCAAGGCGCGCATCACCGATCCGGCGCTCGCCGGCGGCGCGCTGCTGGATGTGGGCGTCTACGCGATCAACTTCGCAGAGATGGTCTTCGGCCGGGCGGATTCGGTATACGGCCGCGCCGTGCTCTCGGATCAGGGTGTGGACCTGACGGACAGCATGACCTTCGTATGGAACGATGGCCGCATGGGCATCCTCTCCTGCGGCGCGACGGCCCTCTCCGAGCGCGAGGGCATCGTCCGCTGTGAAAACGGCTTTTTGCGCGTCTCCAACATCAACAATCCGGAGCGCGTCATCGTCTATAACCGCCAGTACGAAGAGATCCGGCGCGTGGAGCGGCCCGACCAGCTGACCGGTTATGAGTACGAGGTGGAGGAAGCCGCGCGCTGCATTAAGCAGGGCCTCACGGAGTGCCCCTCCATGCCGTGGGAGGAGACCCTGCACGTCATGCGCGAGATGGACGAGCTGCGCCGCCAGATGGGCGTTCACTACCCGTTTGAGGCTTGAGGCGGAATGGACCAGAAGCAGCGCATGCTCTCCGGGCTGCCGTACAAGGCGTGGCTGGACGGCCTTGAGGAAGAGCGGCTGGAGAACAAGAAGAAGATTTACCGCTTTAACCATATGCCGCCGGAGGAGTGGGACAGCCGGGAGGACCTGCTGAGGGAAATCCTGGGAAAGGCCGGCAGGAATGTGCATATCGAGCCGCCCTTCCACTGCGACTACGGTTATAACATCGAGGTCGGGGACAATTTCTTTGCGAATTACAACCTCGTCATCCTGGATGTGGGGAAGGTCCGCATCGGCGACAACGCCCAGATCGCGCCCAATGTCGCGCTCTATACCGCGGGGCATCCGGTCCACCCGGACAGCCGGAACACGGGGTACGAGTACGGCATCGGCATCACCATCGGCAACAACGTGTGGCTGGGCGGCAACGTGTGCGTCCTGCCGGGGGTGACCATCGGCGACAACGCGGTGATCGGCGCGGGCAGCGTGGTGACGCGCGACGTCCCCGCAAACTGCATCGCGGCCGGGAATCCCTGCAGGGTCATCCGCAGCATCACGGAGAAGGACAGGGATTTTTACTTCCGGGACAGGCGCTTTGACGTGGTGGACTACCGGTAAGCGAAGTACCGACAGGAGAAAGACAGACGGAAAACCCGTTAAACCGGCAAACCCCGCCCCTGCGGCGGGGTTTCGGTTTTTGAAGCATTGTTTTTTCGGATTTATGCTTGACAAGGACGCGTTTATCTTTATAATTATCTATAGTAATTATCAGAGGTAATTAAAATGAAGGTTGAAAGCGCAAAGCTCGTTCTGGATGCCTGTCAGCAGGCTGCCCAGCTGCAGCGGCTTCTGCCGCCGCTTCCGGAGGGAATCACGCCGCGCTGCGTGCGCGTCATCGAGCAGATCCGGCGCCTGTCGGAAGAAGGGGGCCCCGTGCGGGTCAGCGACATCAGTGAAATACTGGACGTGACGCGCCCCGGCATCACGAACGTGCTGCGGGACCTGGAGGAACTGGGCTATGTGGAAAAACGGCGGGACGAGGCGGACAGCCGGAACGTCTTCGTCTCCCTGACGGAGAAGGGGGAAGGGCTGTACAGACGGTATGTGCAGGACTATCACCGGCACCTGTGCGACGTCTTCGCAGAGCTTGGCGATGACGGCGCGAAAGAGCTCGCCCGCATGATCCGCTTTGTGGTCTCGGCTGTCGCAACCGACCTCGGCGAATGATCCCGGCATACGGCGCGCTGCGCCTTGCATCCTGATCCCCATTCGGAAAGGAGATATACCATGAAGAAAATCGTATCCCTGATCCTGTCTCTGGCTCTGCTGGCGCTTTGTGCCGGCGCGCTGGCCGACACCTTCGCCGCGACCGCGGCAGGCTTCGGCGGCGATGTCACCGTCACCCTGAGCGTCGAGGACGGAAAGCTCGCGGGCGTGGAAATCGCGGGTCCGGCGGAAACGGAAGCGCTGGGCGGCGCGGCGATGCCCGTGCTGGCCGACGAGATTCTCGCGGCGCAGTCGCCCTATGTGGATGCCGTGGCGGGTGCGAGCGTCACCAGCGCGGCGGTCGTTGCGGCGGCCGAGCAGGCCTTCGCGGCCGCGGGGCTTACTGTGAACAAGCCCGAAGAAGTAAAGGGCGAGGACGAAAACGCAGCTGCGGATGTCGTCGTCATCGGCATGGGCGCCTCCGGCACCTTTGCCGCCGTCTCCGCTGCGGAGAACGGCGCGAAGGTCATCGGTATCGAGATGACCAACGGCCTGGGCGGCATGGGCAACGCCGCGCAGGGCATGTTCGCCATCGACAGCGTGCTGCAGCACGAGCGCTACGGCGATGACCTGGGCAGCGACGAGCAGTACTGGTTTGAGCACATCTTCGACCGCACCCAGTATCTGGGCAACGGACAGCTGATCCGCATGCTGGTCCGCGAGAGCAAGAACACCGTGCAGTACGTGCTGGATCACGATATCCCGATGTTCCTCTCCGCGCAGCCCCAGCAGATTGCGCACTTCGGCGAGACGATCGTCTACCACCGCTGGAACAACGCGCAGCCCTTCGTCCACATGGCGGAGTACCTCGATTCCACCGGCGTGGACGTGCGTTTCGGCACCCATGCGGACAAGCTTGAAAAGGCGGAGGACGGCACCTGGAACATCGTCTGCACCAAGGCGGATAACGGCACCCTGACGGTGAACGCCAAGGCGGTCATCATGGCGACCGGTTCCTTCGCGGGCAACGAGGCGATGATGCGCGAAGCGCTGGGCGACGACGTCTATGAGGCGGCCTTCGTCATCGGCGGCTGCGACGGGACAGGCCTCCAGATGCTCTACAGCGCCGGCGCGGCCAAGGGCGAGCTGCTGACCATGAACCACGGCGTCGGCCCGCGCGCGGCTTCCACGCCGGACGGCGGCGCCATCAAGGTTGCGACCCAGCTGACCATGAATACGCCGTGCCTGTGGGTCAACCGCCAGGGCAAGCGCTTCATGAACGAGGACCTGCTCAAGGATACCGTGGAGTTCTCCTCCGCCGTGCTGGCGCAGGGCGGCTATGCCTACACCATCGTGGACGAGGCAACCGTGGACCGCTGGGCGGACGCCACGCAGGAAAACACCGGCAGCTGGATCCACTATTGGGATCAGAACGGTATGCTGGATGAGAACGGCGAGCATACGATCTATCACGCGCCCATCAGCAAGGAGGACTTCCTCGCTGACTTCGAAGTGCTGTCCGCTTCCGGTGACGGCATCGTGGCCGCGACGATTGAAGAGGCAGCCGCCTTTATCGGCTGCGACCCCGAAACGCTGGCCGCAACCGTGGAAAACTACAACGGTTATGTGAAGGCCGGCAAGGACGACGAGTTCTTCAAGAGCGCGGAGGATCTCCTCTGGACCGTGGAGCAGGGCCCCTTCTACGTCACAAAGGGCTACAACGCCGTGCTGGGCGCCCTGGGCGGCGTGAACGCCACGGACAAGCTGGAAGTGCTGACGGCGAAGGATGAAATCATCCCCGGCCTGTACGCAACGGGCAACAACCTGTCCGGCATTTCCGTCGCCGCTTACGGCAATGTGGAAGGCGTGGGCCTCTCCACCGCGCTTACGACGGGCCGCATGGCCGGCGTAAACGCCGCCGCCTATGCGACGAAGTGACAGATTCTCCATAATAGAAAAGGGCTGCTGCAGATTCGGATTGGTGTGCTACCCGTCAAGAGGACAGTGAAAAATTAAAAGGTTTTGTGCCGCCAGTCGAGCAATCGGCTGGCGGCCTTCTTACGCCGCAACAAAGTAGTGCTCATGATATTCAGCAGGAGTCATCAAACGAAGTTTCCGTTGAATCCTCTCTGTATTGTAATACCTGATGTAGGATTCTATTGCGTTCACCAGATCTGCCTTTGATATAAAGCAGTTTCCATAGTACATTTCACGCTTCAGGATGCCCCAGAACCCTTCCATCGGACCGTTATCGATACAATGTGCCACTCTCGACATGCTCTGTTTCATCCGATTCTTCTTGAGCCTTATAGAGAACTGCTTGCTCGTATACTGGAAGCCTCTGTCACTGTGAAACAATGGATGAGCATCCGGCTCAAGAGCTACGGCCTTGTCAAAAGTATTCATGACAAGAGGATTGTCGTTGCGGTTACCGATTTCGAAAGCAACGATCCTTCGGTCATAAAGATCCAGGATGGCGCTTAAGTATACCTTGTGAACTTCAATACCAATGTAATACTTGAATTCTGTCACATCCGTCAGCCATTTCTTGTTCGGAGCATCTGAATGGAAATCCCGGTTCAGATAGTTCCTGGCGATGTGTGCCGGATCTTCACTGCTCCTGGTACAGCTCTTTGGCTTCCATTTAATCGTGGACTGGATTCGCTCTTTTCGGCAGAGCCTTAAGACTCGTTTGTCGTTTACGGCGATCCCATGTTTCTTGTCCAGTTCATCCCTGATCCTACGATATCCCATATCTGGATGAGCTTCATGGATGCCTTTGATCTTTTCTGAAATCTCTTTGTTGTACTTCTCATTGAAACTAACAGGATCCTTCAGCCAGCGGTAATAGGCTCCGCGTGAGAGATGCAGGTATTCACAGAGCCTTTGCACGGGATAGTGTTTTTCTACAGACAGCTCTTTGATCGCCTGATATTTATAAAGGTTCCGAGTTAGAGATAGCGATCTTTCATCTCTAACTCTCTGACTTTTTTTAGCAGGTCGTTTTCCATCTGAAGGTCACGATTCCTGCGCTCCAGTTCTGCGATTTTATCCCGCATCTCCTCTTCATGAGTTCTTGCTGGCTGTGTTCCTGCACGGCGGCCGCGGCGGTCTTCCAGGCCTGTAGACCCCATCTCTTCATACCGCTTCACCCAGTTGCGTACCTGCTGATAGGAGCAGTTGTATTTCAGCGCTGTTGCTCCATAGTTTCTATCATTGGCAAGGCAATCCCTTACGATCTCAAAGCGTTCTCCCGGTGTTGTCTGTCTGGCTTTCCTCATGTAGCTACCTCCACCGCTTCCACGGCATTTGATTTCTCCATGAGTATTATACACCTCAACCCACTTTAGCAGCTGTGATTCGGAACGAAGGCCGAAACGTTTAGCGATCTCCATCCCGGTTCCTTCGCCATTCAGATAGGCATTTATTGCTTTAAGTTTTATTTTTGCTGAATAGCATCGATTGCTCTTTTGTTCTAATAATCCGGAAGGTCCTTCATTCTTGTAAATGTTGATCCATCTTCGGACAGGAGTAGCTGTTTTTCCAGACATACCGGCAAGTCTGGCTGCTTCATAGATGCCAATCTCATCTCTGAGATACTTCTCTACCAACTCCACTTTTAGAGCTGAATCAATTTTGCTCTTTCTTGACATAGAAATACCCCCAAGTAGGTTTTCATATTTCTGTGTCCTACTTGGGGGAAGCATATCA